>JAZQGK010000166.1:0-15152 GCA_045539975.1 Candidatus Scatosoma sp.
GGACTTGTCTTCCTAAGACCGCTTGGCCTCCGACTTTAACCTCATTCCCCACCAAACGGTGCTTGGCAACGTAGAGATAGCCTTGACGATAGCAGGGGTTTCCAAAGCCGAACGCCGTCAACGCGCCATCGAGGCTTTGGCAAAGGTGGGCTTGCAGAAAGAAATCAACAAGCGTCCCAACCAGCTTTCGGGTGGTCAAATGCAACGTGTGGCAATCGCGCGTGCGCTTGTCAATAATCCCGAAATTTTGCTCGCGGACGAACCTACGGGTGCGCTCGACACCGTCACCAGCGTCCAAATTATGGACCTCATTCGCGAAATTGCCGGGGAACGCCTCGTTATCATGGTAACACACAACCCCGAACTCGCGGAAGAATATTCCTCGCGTATCGTGCGTTTGCAGGACGGGTTGGTGGTTTCGGACAGCAATCCCTGCACCCCGGAAGAGCTTGCGGCAACGGTACAAGAACCGGAAACAACGGAAATTACGGCAAACACAGAAAAGGTAGAAAAGACAGAAACTCCCCAGGAAAGCAAAAAAGACAAGAAAAAGAAAAAAGAACGCTCGTCCATGTCGTATGCAACGTCGCTTGGGCTCAGCGCGCGAAATCTTGCCACCAAGAAAGGGCGCACGGTGCTTACCTCAGTGGCAGGCAGTATCGGGATTATCAGCGTTTGCTTGGTGTTGGCGCTTTCCAACGGGTTCAATAACTATATTTTAAAGACGGAAGAGGATATGCTTTCGTATTATCCCGTCGAAATCAACGAAACGTCCATGGACGTCGAATCGATTATGGCAGGCATGACCTCAATGACGGATATGCCCGATTTAGACGAGATAGGCAACCGAGTTTACGTCAACTCCTTCCTCACGAACATAGCGAAGGGCATGACGGTGACCAACAATCTTTCGGATAAATACGTCAACTACTTGGAAAGCATGGATAAGGAGTATTACGCGGCGATTCAGTACGGCTACGGTGAAGATATTATGAATAATTTCTACACCGACGCGTCGTTTGACGTGCAGCAGGGCGAAACCACCATCAATATGTCGGGTACGTATTCCTTGGCGGCACTGAAAGCGCAATACGTTGCGATGCTTTCACAGCTCGACGAAGAGGAAAACACGAAATATGCACAGCTTTCTTCCATGGTCGGGTACTTGGGCAGCGTTGTTAATAAAATGCCCGGCACGTCCGATTTTACGGATAAGGAATACGGGGAATACGTACTCTCGCAGTACGATATCATCGACGGACATTTCCCCACTTCGGCAAACGAAGCGGTTTTGGTCGTTGGGAACAACAACGACGTGACGGATATCACGTTGGTACAGTTGGGACTTTTGGATAGCAAGCAGTTCCTTGCCAACCTCTATAAACCGGAAGAGGAAATGAAAGAGATTCAAATTGATTTCTCCAAAATCCGCGAACAGGCGTATTTCCTTTGCAATAACGATGAAATCTATACCAAAAACACTTCGCCCACCGCGGAAAATCCTTGGGCTTTCACCTATCAGCAGGCGTACAACGTTGTTATCAATAACGTGACCGACCCCAACGCAAAGCGCGAGGAACGCGGTACGAAAGTCACCATTTCAGGGGTTTTGCGTTTGAAAGAGGGGCGTTCGTACGGGTGCTTGGCAAGTGGTTTGAACCTCACGGAAAAGTTGGTGGACGATTACTTAAAAACCAACTCGGAAACCGAGCTCGCGAAATGGGTACGCGAGGCGGATAATTTGTCCTTGCAAACAACGGCGCAGAACTTGTACACGTATATCATGCAGGCAACGACGACGGGCGACTTCACGGCGATGAAACGCGCGGTCAGCGCGATGACAAGCGTTTCGCACATCTCCATTTACACGGATAGTTTCGAGGCGAAAGAAAATCTTTTGGATTATTTGGATGCTTGGAATGAAACGGCGGCGGAGGATGAGCAAGTTAAATACACCGACATGGTGGGTATGATGATGACGATGGTGCAAACGATGCTGAACGCAATCACGTACGTGTTGGTGGCGTTTACGGCGATTTCCCTTGTGGTTTCGTCGGTCATGATAGGGATTATCACCTACGTTTCGGTGGTGGAACGAGTCAAAGAAATCGGCGTTCTCCGTTCTCTTGGCGCAAGGAAAAAAGACATCAAAAACCTTTTCAATGCCGAAACGTTTATCATCGGTTTGGCGTCGGGGTTAATAGGCGTCGTTGTGACGTACACGATTTCCTTGGGCGTCAATGCGTTGTTCTGGCATTTGGCAAGCATTAAAAATATTGCGAACTTGCCGATTACTTCGGCGCTTATCATGATTATAATTAGTATTGTTTTGACGCTAATCAGCGGTTTAATCCCTGCAAGCGCGGCGGCGAAGAAAGACCCTGTTGTGGCTTTGCGCACCGAATAAAGCTTAAAGCTTTACCTGGTTGGGGTATCATTCACTCGTTCTTGCAGTTAGCTCCGCGCGACGTGTGGGTTTCGCGTAACTAGAAGCTTAAAGCTTCACCTAGTTGGGGTATCCTTTGCTCGTTCTTTCAGTTAGCTCCGTGCGACGTGTGAGTTTCGCGTAACTAGAAGCTTAAATCTTCACCTGGTTGGGGCATCATTCACTCATTCTTTCAGTTAGCTCCGCGCGACGTGTGAATTCCGCGTAACTAGAAGCTTAAAGCTTCACCTAGTTGGGGTATCATTCACCCGTTCTTTAAGTTAATTTCGTCTAACCCAATAAAGAGATTGACGGAAAATTCTATTGTATAGAATTTTCTATACAGACAATTTCATAGACGCAGGAAGAGAAAGAAGCTCGAAGTGGGGAAAGACCGCTTCGAGTTTTTTGTATAAAAGAAAAAAAGAAACGCATACTGTTTGCAGGAGGGAAGAACAATGCGTATTGCAAATATTATTGCTTATATTTTGGTAATCGTCGGCGCGCTTAACTGGGGTTTATTCGGTTTGTTTGATTTCAACCTTGTATCCTCGATATTCCAGGGCGCTCGCGCAGTAGGCTCGGTCATCGTGTACTCGATTATCGCGCTTGCGGCGCTTTGGTTAATCCTTTCGCCTTTTATTTCGGGCGGTGTGTTGTGGCTTAGAAACAGACACGCGGATTAAAAAGTCGTCGATGGACGAAAAAAGACGGGCTTTATCGTAAAGCTCGTCTTTTGCATTTATAGAGTAACAACCGTTGTCTACTTTTTGCGTTTTTATTACCAACCGTTTTCTACTTTTTTGCGTTTATATGTTAAAGCAAAGATAGCTTTCTCATCCCAGTCCTCGTACATAGAGCCAGTATGAGTTACAGTCGTTAATTTACTGTGAATAGAAGTGTTGATGCCTTTCTCGGATAATAATTTCTTTACCATTTGCGCAAGAGTTTCACTAAAAAGAGGTCTTTCCTCAAAGGTCAGTTCAGGAACTTCATTTGCACTAAAATTGTAGCTGAACAGTATTTTATGACCGTCTTGCTTTATGTGGTCCTGCAAATTCGGCAAATATACGTTTTGCAAGTTTAAACCTACATCAATGTCTTGACAATAGGGTTTAAAGTCAAATTCCCAGTCGTAATGAGGGGAGTTAGAAATAATATTATAAAGCCCTTGTGCAATCTCGTTTGCCCATTTTTGAATGGTAGCATGGTTTTTAATTTTGTTTACTTTCCTTTTCTTTGCTTCAGCGGCTGCAGCTGCGACTGCGGCTCTTTCAGCTTCTCTTTTCTTTTTATTTCGCGTTTTTACAATACTGGAAACAATGACGATAAAAAGAATAAATGCGAAAAGTGAAATCACAATAATAGTTTCTTTTGGCATAATAAGCCTCCTTTGTATAGAATACTATTATTATATCACTCAATATATTGAGTGTCAAGTATTTTTACTAAATTTATTGAGTATAATATATGCATGAAGATATTTGCGGAAAGACTTTTAGAGTTACGAAAAGAGAGGGGAATAAGCCAAGCAACGCTGGCGAAAGCTTTAGAGGTGAGCTATGCCGTGGTGTGTTATTGGGAAACGGACAGAAGCGAGCCGACAGCTCCTAATTTGGTGAAAATTGCTGATTTTTTTGAAGTCTCTGTGGATTATCTTTTAGGAAGAACGGAATATTAACACAAAAAAAGGACGTGATAAACGTCCTTTTTTAATACTATTTTTTTACTTTTTCCGAATCAGCATCGCCGTTTCGCTGTCCGTTAAAACAGGGGAAGCAAGCGCAAATCTCTTGATGGATTCCACGGCGTTCTGCCCCAAACGCTTGGTTTTATAATGCTCACCCAAGCACAAAAGCTGTCCGTTGCCGTTCAAAAGCTTGACGATGAAATCTCCGCGTTTGGTAAGGGCGATGCGGAAATTGCCAGCCTCGATGTTTTTCTTGTGCGTCGTAATGCCGTTGATTGCCCCGATATACGTCGTGTATTCCTCGCTGGAAAGCAGCTTTTCGCCGTTGTTTGCAAACAACTCGAAATAAAAACTCGTTTCGCAGTCCGCGCCCGATTTATTTCCGATTACCCACTTCCCCGTATGCCCCTCGGCAAGCTCGGGCAAGGGTGAATTGTCCTCAGGGGGCAGAGTAAAGGGGATTTCCTGCAATTCCTCGGCAATCACCGCCGTTTCGGCAAAGCGTTTTACCGACTCGATAGCACTTTCGCAGCCCGCGCGCGAGGGGTAGTTTCCGCCCGTGCAAAGCAGCGTGTTTTTCCCCGTCAGCAATTTAAATATGTAATCGCCTTTTTTGGAAAGGGTGATACGGAAATTTCCGCTCAGGATATTGCTCTTGTGCGTTTCAATGCCTTTCATAGTACCCGTGTACGAAGTGTATTCCTCGCTGGAAAGCAATTTTTCGCCGTTGGACGCAAGCAATTCAAAGAAATATCCATCGTTCGATTCGTTGTTTTCCTCGTACATGCGCACGACGACCCATTTGCCCGAATATTTGGTAGCTTTGCTGACCCCGATGGCGATTTCCGCGCGTTTTCTCGCCTCGCGAACTTCTTGCTTTCGCGCAAGCTGTAGTTCCGTTTTTTCCTTTCGGTTGAGATATTCCTCCCAAGACCCAAACTCTTTGCAAGCGCATTCCTCGCAGAATACCGCTTTGGGGTGGTTGATTTTTCCGCAAAACAAACAGTATTTATCAGGCGCATTTTCAGGCGCGTCCTTTAACACCATCGCATCTTTCACCTTTTCCGCTTGACGGCGGCGCTTTTCTTCCACTTGCGCCTTTTCATGCTCCTCGGCGATTTGTTTTGCCTGGTGCTCCTTATCCATGCGTTGTAAAAAAATAACGGCGTCTTCTGCTCTCTGTTTTTCCTGCGCCAAAGCCTTACTTTGGGCAATCAAAAGAAAAACGGCAATCAAGCAGAGCAGTACGCACGCAACCATCACCCCGGTCAGTACGGAATTCGTTTTACAATACTCGATAAGAGCTTGAAAGAAAGCGAACTCTTTGGCGCAGAGGGCGTATAGAAATACCATGAAAACTCCTTTTGCCCCGAAAAACTCATGGGGACTTTATAGAATAGTAGGTACATTGTAATATAAAACGCCGTAAAAGTCAACAAAAAGAGTCGGGAAAACGCAGAAGTTAAAATTTTTCAAGGTTTTTCACAAAAAAATTGACATTTATAGGCAAATGGGGTACAATATTAACATGAAAATGATACAGAGATATAAAACGGCAATCATCGGCGGCGGCGCGTCCGGTTTATTTTTGGCAAATCTGCTTTGTCAAAAGGGTTTCGCGCCCGAAGAAATACTCCTTCTTGAACGCGGCGAACGTGTGGGCAGAAAACTGTCCTCGACCGGCAACGGTCAAGGCAACGTCACCAACCTTTCAGTTACGAAAGAGGGGTATTTTTCCTCATGCGACAAGGCTGTGCAGCGCATACAAAACCTTATCCATCGCTACGATGACACCGCGTTAAAAACTTTCTTTGTCTCGCTGGGCGTTCTTCTTTTGCCCGATGAACGGGGCAGAGTGTACCCTGCAAGCCGCCAGGCTTCTGCGCTCACCGACGCGCTGCGTTTTTCCGTGGAAAAAGTATCGTTGCGGTTGCAAACGGTGGTGACGGGGATAGAAAAAGCGACTGGGACAAATGGGTCGGGGTGCGGTTTTTACATACACGCAACTTCTCCCGAGGGCAAAGAGGAATATTTTGCAGAAAACGTAGTGCTTTGCGCAGGCGGTAAGGCGGCGAAAAATTTCGGTACGGACGGCAGCGCGTATGCGCTTGTCAAGCCGTTCTCACATACCGTCACGTCGTTGTATCCTTCGCTTGTGCAGTTGAAGACGGAAACCGCGCATATCAAGGCGTTAAAAGGGATTCGAGTCAACGACGGCAAACTGACGGCGCGTTTTTCCGGCCAGGAAATTTCCCTGCGCGGAGATATCATTTTCACCGATTACGGAGTTTCCGGCGACGCCGTTTTCCGCATTTCCGCCTATATAGCGGATAAACTTGACGAGGGGGTAACGCTCTCCATTGATTTCCTGCCCGAAGTTTCGAAAGCGGAAATCGAGAACGCGTTATCGCAAAAGAATGCGGCATATCCGACGCTTGCCAAGACCGAATGGCTGTTTGGCATTGTCAATAACCAAATCGGCAGGGCGATTTTCCGCCGTGCGGACGGGGACGTGAAAAAAGCGGCGGCGCTTGTCAAAGCGTTTGCTTTGCCCGTTACGGGTAGTTTGGGCTTTGATTATGCACAGGTGACGAAAGGGGGCATTCCCCTCTCGGAAGTGGACGATAACCTGCAAAGCCGTAAAGAATCGGGCTTGTATTTTGCAGGCGAAATCCTCGACGTGGACGGGGCTTGCGGCGGCTATAATTTACAGTGGGCGTTCTCGTCTGCAAGCGCGGTTGCCGATGCGCTCACGGCGCAAAAGTAAGGGGGCGCAGACATGAAAATTTTTACCCTTTCCGATATCAAATTGCCCGTCACCTCGCCCGAATCCGAGCTCGTTTCGTTGGCGAGAAAAAAATTAGGCGGACAGCTCGGGTACTTTGCTATCAAGAAAAAATCCCTCGACGCGCGTGACAAAGGGAATCTTCGTTACGTGTACTCGATTGAGTTTTCCAAGGACAAAATCCAAGAAACCGCACCCGATTTTGCGCACCTCGAACCCGAAAAACAACCCAAGAATAAAGTCCTTGTCGTGGGGGCAGGGCCCGCGGGGCTATTTTGCGCCTTGCGATTGCTCGACCACGGTATTCAGCCGATTTTGATAGAGCGCGGCGAGAGGGTAGAGGATAGAGAAAAGACGGTCAATCGCTTTTTTCAAACGCGTGTTTTGGACGTACAGAGCAATATTCAGTTTGGCGAAGGGGGCGCAGGCACGTTTTCGGACGGAAAACTCAACACGCAGACGCACAGTCCTTTGAACCGCGAGGTATTAAAGACTTTCGTGCGGTTTGGCGCGCCCGAGGAAATTTTGTGGTTGGCAAAACCGCATATCGGCAGTGATAAACTCAAAACCGTTGTCAAAAATATGCGCGAATATATCCGTTCGCAGGGCGGAGAAGTGCGTTTTTGCACTCGCTTGCAGGATATAAAAACGCAGGACGGCGCAATTCGCGAAGTCCTTTTAAAAACAAGACAAATCGGGGACGCGAGCGGAATAGAAAGGGAAGAAATTTTACCTGTTTCCGCTGTTGTCCTTGCCATCGGGCACAGCGCACGCGATACCTTTGAAACGCTGCTTTCGCGCGGCGTTTGCATGCGAGCTAAAGATTTTGCCGTTGGCGTGCGCGTCGAGCATTTACAAGAAAAAATCGGTTTTGCGCAGTACGGAAAACAGTATTCCTTGTTGCCGGCTGCCGATTATAAACTCGTTTCCCATGCCTCACAGCGCGCTGTGTTCACCTTTTGTATGTGTCCCGGCGGTTACGTCATGCCTGCAACGAGTGAAGAGGGTGGCGTCGTCACCAACGGCATGAGCAACTATGCCCGTGACGGTAAAAACGCCAACGCCGCATTGATTGCGCAGGTGACCGCAGCGGATTTTGGATCGGATTCGCCCTTGGCAGGCGTTGAATTTCAGCGCAAAATCGAACGCGCCGCATACCTTGCCGGCGGTAAAACGTATGCCGCACCCGTGCAAAGAATGGAAGATTTTTTATCGGATAAGGTCAGTTCCTCGTTCGGCGAAGTATTGCCGACGTACGCAGCAGGCACAGCGTTTGCCGACTTACGCGAAACGCTGCCTTTGCCGGTGATTTCCGCATTGAAAAACGCCGCGTTGGATATGGATAAAAAATTGCGCGGTTTTGCCCACCCCGACGCGCTGTTGACGGGCGTGGAATCTCGTACCAGCTCCCCCGTGCGCATCGAGCGCGATGATACATTGCAATCGGTCAGCGTGCGCGGTTTGTATCCATGCGGAGAGGGTGCTGGCTATGCCGGCGGTATCACTTCTTCCGCGGCTGATGGCTTCCGTGTCGCCGAAGCGCTTTTTGCCACCTTTTCGTCTTGATAATCCTTTAAAACAATGTTCAATACAAACATTTTTTGTTAGTTTATAATCATTTTCACGAAACTATCACAATTCTTTCACGAAACTATCACAAATAAAAAGTATGATAATAGGAAGAAAAGGTGTATTTTCGTGGAATAACGAAAAGCACGCGCGGATTTTGTCGGAATTGTGTTGCCGGAAAAGGTATCCACCGCGTTAGAGAATTTTCTAAGAAGTGATTTTTAAAACCGACTATACTAACTTTTTTCATATTCTCTCACTAAAGGTATGCGGCCCATGCGTAAAGCGTGGGTCGTGTATCTTTTTTTTGCGCAAGCGAAAGAGAAAAAGAAATACGGCGGGTTTGCGGTAGAAAAAAGCAGCCGTAGTTAAAAAAGAACCCCCTCGGCAAGAAACCGAGGGGAATTTTTAAAATGTATCGCTGCGTTTTTAGTACAAAGAGACAACGCAAATGTATCGCTACGCTTTCAACGCAAAGAGGCAACGTAAATGTATCGCTACGCTTTCAGCGCAAAGAGACAACGTAAATGTATCGCTGCGTTTTTAGTACAAAGAGACAACGTAAATGTATCGCTACGCTTTCAGCGCAAAGAGGCAACGTAAACGCGTCGTTGCGCTTTTCACGTATAGGCAAATCATTCAAATCAATCGAGGTAGCGGACGGTGATGGTTGCCAGACGGATTTTATCCGCTTGTTTTTCCGTGGGCTTTTCGCCGCTGTTATCGCTTGCTAAATCGCAGGTAACCGCCTTGATAGCGCGGTAATACACTTCGCTCATCAAACGGATTTGGTCAAAGGTAATGTATTCGTTGGCTTGGTGAATGGTGGCTTCGTCGCCCAGCATTTCAGGCCCGAACGCGCAGCCGCACTGCAAAGCGCGCGCATACGTACCGCCGCCGATCGCGATGGGTTTTTCGGCTTTGCCGGTCACCTCGTTAAACACGTTCATCAGAGTGGAAATGAGTTTTCCGTTGGGATCGTTATAAAGGGGGGCTTGGTAATTATCCACGGTAAATTCTACGCCCTGCGCCGTCAAAACGTCGGTGATTTCCTGCAAGGCATGCGTGGAAGGGAAACGGACGTCCGTAGTGATTTTAAGAACGCCGTTTTGGAAGGACGCGAGGTCGGGGGACATCGTCAAACGCCCCGTTTCGTCCTGCATTTCTTTCAAGCCCGTAATATCGTCGAACAACAGCTCGTACGCGCGTTTGCAATCCTCGTTTTCGCCTGCAAGGAATTTCAAAAGCGCCTGCAAAGCGTTCGCGCCCATTTGCGGAGTGGACCCGTGCGCCGACTTGCCTTCCGCGCGTAAAATATTCGTGGTGTTGTCATACGAAAGCTTTGTGCCAGCGATAGGGTTTTCGTAACCGACCAAGCTTTCCGCTGCCTTACGGGTGAGTACGGCGCTTGCATTGTCGCAGACCATATTCACGCGTTCGCCGGCTTTTAAAGCGGACATAGGCGGGTTGTGGATAGGGAACGAGCAGGTGAAATGCAAAATCCCTTTTTCTGCGTAGATAACGGGGAAATCCGCGTCGGGGGTGAAGCCTTCTTCGGGCATCACGGCAACTTTGTTGTAATGTTCGATGCACTGCCAACCCGACTCCTCGTTGCAGCCGACGATGAGTTTGATTTTTCTATTCGGCATCAAGCCCTCGTCTTTCAAGGCTTTCAAGGCATACAGACAAACGATAGCCGGGGTTTTGTCGTCCATTGCACCGCGGCCCCAAATTTTCGTGCCGGTAACACCGCCGTCGGATACGTCGTCGTTGATGACCGCCTCAAAGGGGGGATATTTCCAACCGCTGCCGGCAGGCACGACATCCAGGTGCGCCAGGATAGCAAACTCTTTGCCCTCGCCAAACACCACTTCTCCGACGTAATTGTCATAGTTATGCGTTTCAAAGCCCATGGATTCCGCCAAATCCAAGAAAAATTGCAAACAGTCCGCCGTTTCTTTCCCGAAAGGGTAAGGGCCGTCCGCGGGTTTTAAAGAGGAATCAAACCGCAAAATATCGGCGGTCGATTTTACAATATAGTCAAAATATGCCGTCATTACGCTTTTCATAAAAATCACGTCCTTTTTCAATTCGCCGTTCACGCTCGCGCGGTGTCCGACATTATTATTATACACAAAAAAAACCGTTTGGTAAACAAAATAACAGGGGGAACGTAAAAAAATAATTTTTTTCAAAGCCCCTCTTTGACTTTTTATATAAAGTATGTTACAATAGGAAAAGAAGTAATCTCATTAAACAAGACAAGGAAAAAATCGGCATGGAAAAAAGCACGGAAAAACCTTTGCACGGCGGACATAGACAACGCCTTTTGGAACGTTTGAAAAAGGAAGAACTGGTCGAGCACGAGTATATGGAAATACTTTTGTTCAACGCGATGCCGCGCAAAAACACCAACGATTTGGCACATCGGTTGCTCTCGAAATTCGGCAGCGTTGAGGGCGTGTTTTCGGCTTCCATGCAAGAACTGTTGTCCGTAGACGGCGTCGGGGAAAATTTGGCGTCCTATCTGTACTGCATCGGCAAATTTTACACGCGCTACCACCGCAAACAGGTGGAGGGGTATGAGGGCAGATACACTCCCGAACGCTTTATCACGTTTATTCGCCAGACGTACGAACCGCAGGAAGAGGAAACGGCGGAGGTGTACTTGCTGGACGAGAGCGGTTACGTCATTCGCAAATACGAAATCGACGGCGGAAAGGACAGCGTCAATATCAAGCCCGAAAAACTGACGGCTTTGATTGTGGAATATTCTCCTGCCGGGATTGTCATTGTACATAACCATCCTATGGGCTGTGCAGAACCGTCGGATAAGGATACGGAAATGACGAAGATTTGCCAACTGATTTGCAGTGCGCACAACGTCATTTTCTGCGACCATTTGATAGCGTCGGACGACGGCGTGTTTAGTTATTATCTGTCGGGTAAACTGGCGAAAATCAGTCATACGTTTTCCGTGGAAAAGCTGTTAAAATCGAACGAAACGGAATAACGTGGTAAAAGCGGAGGGCGCATGAAGAAAACAAAAACGCACGACCAGCCCATGGACGGTTCGAAAAAGAACAAATTTCGGCTTTGGGAAAAGGGCGAAGAAAACCGTATACGAAACTATTTCCTGCGCTTGTTCGGGAAATACAATTTCCGCGACGAAATACAGTTCGTTTCCTTTGTCAAATGGTTGCTGTATATTTTACTCATTCTTGTAGAAGTGTTGATGCTGACGGAAAACTTCGGGCAATGGAACACGCAATCGGGGAAGATAGGTATCATTTTCCTCACTTCTTTTCAAGGCGTACTAACTCTTTCCGAGGGGATCAAGCTCTTTGCCGTCAAAAGCGGTAAAAAGACGATTCCGTTCATCATTTTCAACGTCATTGCAACCTGCGGTATCCTATTTTTTGCCGAAGGTACGTACACAACGATTCTTTTCATACTCATTTTAAGCGAGTTATATATCAGCACGACGAAAGCGAGTACGGCGTTCTTGATTTTCTGTTTGGCAATGCCCGTGTACGCGCTGTGCTACTCCCTCAAACGTATCACGTGGGTGGAGATGGGCTTGACGGACATTTTCCGTGAATCCCTCGGCACGATTTTGGCGTTGACCGTGCATTTTATTGCCGTACATATCGCGCTTGCGTTTTATCGGCAGTATTTGCGCTTGAACAAAGCCTTAAAGGATTTGGACGAGAGCAAGCAAGAGCTGGAACAAGCCTACGCGGTGGTGGCGGAAGTGACGGCTTTGGAAGAGCGGCAGCGCATCGCCAAAGAAATACACGATACGGCAGGGCATTCGTTGACGACGGTCATCATGCAAACGGAAGCGGCGAAACGAATCATCGACGACAACGTTGAGGACGCAAAGGCGAAAATCGTCGCGGCAAATTTACAAGCCAAGCACGCCTTGGAAGAGCTGCGCGACAGCGTACATTTGCTCTCGGGGCAAGCGGCGGCACAGACGTTAAGCACGGCTTTGGAAGGCATTATTCACGAATCCACGGACGGGACGGGGATTATCATTCGTTCGGCTATCGAGGACGTGCGGGTTTCGGAAACAAAGCATCGGTTTATTTGCAATACCTTAAAAGAAGGGATATCCAACGGTTTGCGCCACGGCGGCGCGACGGCGTTTTGGTTTGAGCTTCGGGTGGAGAATGACAAGATTGAATTTTTGCTCTCGGATAACGGCAAGGGCGCAGGGGAAGCGGTAGAGCCTGGGTTTGGGCTGACGACGATGCGCGAGAGAGCCAACTCCCTTGGCGGCGTCGTTACGTTTGAATCGGAAGAGGGCGAGGGATTTGAATTACATTTGACGTTGCCTATGGATAAGGAGGACTGACAAATGACGAAAAAAATTAAAGTTTTAGTGGTGGACGACCAAGCAGAGCTTGCGGAAGAGATTGCGGAAATTTTACGCACGGACGCGGAGCTGGAAGTGGTCGGAAAAGCTTTGGACGGGTTTGACGCGTTGGAAAAGATGTCGGAAAATACCCCCGACGTCGTGCTGTTGGACATTCGTATGCCGAACATGAACGGTGTTGTTGCCACGCAGCGTATTAAGGGCGAATACCCCGATACCAAAGTGGTGATTTTGACGACTTTTGATGACAGCGATTATATTTTAAACGCCATCAATAACGGCGCGAGCGGTTATTTGCTCAAAGATATTGGTGGGAATGCGTTGATTGACGCGGTGAAGAACGCACATGCGGGGGATACTATCTTACCTGCGAAGATTGCGCGCCGAATTGCGGACGCGGCAAAACACGTGGCGGCGGATAGAGAAATCCGTTTGATGCGCGCCTTTGCTCTTTCTGACCGTGAGGTGGAAATTGCGCTGATGATGTATGAAGGGTTCACCAACCGTCAAATTTCGGCGGCGTTGAAACTGTCCGAAGGCACGACGAGAAATTACGTTTCGTCCATCTACATCAAAACCAACAGTGAAAACCGCACGGACGCCGTGCAAACCATTCGAAAAGTACTCGGTTGAGCAAAAAACGAGGCTACCATGTACGAGATTATCATTTTTGATTTAGACGGAACGCTGTTGGATACGTTGGACGATTTGCATGCCGCCGTCAATGCGGCTTTGGCAAAATTTGGCTTTCCGCTGCGTAAAAAAGAGGAAGTTCGTGCCTTTGTCGGCAACGGTATCGCCATGCTTATCAAACGGGCAATCGGTAAGGCTACCCCTCTTTTTGACAGCGTTTTGGCGGAGTTTAAACAATACTACGCGGCGCATTGTAAGGACGAAACCAAACCGTACGAAGGCATTATTCAGCTGTTGCAAGCGTTAAAGGCTCGCGGTGTAAAAACTGCCGTCGTTTCTAACAAAGCAGATTTTGCCGTTAAAATTTTGGCGCAAGAATATTTTTCTGATTTGCTGTTGGCGGCGGTTGGCGAGGACGAGGAACACGGTATCCGCAAAAAGCCTGCGCCTGATTCCTTGTTGCAGGTTTTGCGTCAGCTCGGCGCAGACAAAGCGCAAACGGTGTACGTTGGGGATAGCGAAGTGGATATCCAAACGGCGAAAAATGCAGGCGTTGCGTGCATTTCCGTTACTTGGGGGTTCAAGGATAAAGAGTTTCTTCTCGAAAACGGTGGGGAGATTCTTGTGGATTCGCCTTTGGAAATTTTGGATTTTTGCAGATAATTTCACGTATACTAATAGGGATGGGCTATCAAGCGTAGCCAAAACGGAGGTGCGGTTTTGCGTACGCCATTAGAAAGTAAAATCGGGAATACGCCGCTTGTGCGGCTGACGTTGACGGAACGGGCTTTTAAATTGTCGGCGGCGCTGTATGCCAAGGCGGAGAATACCAACCTTGGCGGTTCGATAAAGGACAGAGTCGCGCAAGCGATTTTAGATAAAGCCGAAGCGGAAGGCAGACTGACAAAGGGCGGCTTGATTGTCGAGGCTACCTCGGGCAATACGGGGATAGGACTGGCGCTTGTCGGGGCTTTGCGCGGTTACAAAACGGTAATTGTGATGCCCGACAGTATGAGCAAGAGACGTCGTGAGCTTATCCAAAAATACGGCGGCGAGCTGGTGCTTACGGACGGGAAATTAGGCATGCAAGGCGCGGTGGATAGAGCTTTGGAGATTGTGAACGGCACGCCGAATTCTATTTTAGCCGACCAGTTTAACAATCCTGCTTGCGTGACGGCGCACTACGAGGGTACGGGCGCGGAAATTTGGTCGCAGACGGACGGAAAAGCGGATATTTTTGTCGCAGGCGTCGGGACGGGCGGTACGCTGACGGGGGTAGGGAAATGCCTCAAAGAACGCAGCAAAAACGTAAAAATCGTGGCGGTTGAACCGAAAAATTCGCCGTTGCTGTCCAAGGGCAGAGCAGGGGCGCACCGCATCCAAGGCATCGGCGCGAATTTCATTCCCAGCGTCTTGGATAGAGAAATATATGATGAAGTGTTGCCCATCGAGGACGAAGTTGCGATTGAAACGGCGAAATTCTTACGGGAAGAGGAAAATTTGTACGTAGGGATATCGTCGGGGGCAAACGTGGCGGCGGCAATCTGTTTGGCAAAGAGGTCGGAAAACGCAGGAAAAAATATCGTGACGGTACTGCCGGATGATTGGGAACGGTACGTGGACGTGCACGAATAAAAACGTAATAGTAATGAAACGGATAAAAAACTCC
>JAZQGK010000167.1:0-15535 GCA_045539975.1 Candidatus Scatosoma sp.
CCGGGCAGATATTGGAACATAGAGGAATGGAAACAAGTTCAAACGGAACGAGAGGTGCAGCCTGAAACTGCCCCCGCTATTGTGCGTAAAGGTTTGACGACGACATATTTGGCGTACACAAATGACTTTAGGACATATAAGCGTCTTGGTCGTATTACTGATACACGATATGATGACCGTGACGTCGTAATATTCCCTGAAAAAGTAAATGGAAAATTTGTAAGGATTTCTCGTCCGAAATGTGATGATAAAGCGCCCGCTGTATGGATTACGTATAGCGATGATTTGTTGGAATGGGGGCAACCTACAAAGTTATTTTGGGGTGTAGAAGAATGGGAGGCAGACCGTATCGGTGCGGGTTGTCCGCCTATTAAGACAAAAGATGGTTGGTTGCTTATTTATCATGGCGTAAGCTGTGTGGATAAGTACTACCGCGTTGGTATGGTTTTGCTGGATTTGGAAAATCCCTCCAAAATTTTGGCGCGAACCAAAGATTTCGTGATGGAACCCGAATTCGATTACGAAACGAAAGGCTTGTGGACGGGTTGTGTATTCCCTACGGGCATCGTTGAAAAGGACGGTTTGTTGTATATTTACTACGGCGGCGCGGATACTTTTGTGTCTGTTGCAACAGTTCCTTTGGACGATGTATTGGAGTATATGAAACAGTGTAAAATTTAAAAATTAAGAAAAATAGTTTTGGAGAAAAATTAAGTATTAGGAGATTGGAAAATGAAAGTATTGAAAAAAACGTTGGCTTTGGCACTTTGTGCAGTTTCTGCTGTTTCAGGATTGGCTGCGTGTGGCGGTAGAAATGATGGTGAGAAAGTTGATTCGGGAAAAACGCAGCTTTATGTAAAGTACTATAAAGGCGGTTTGGGGGCAGAATGGATTGAGCAAACGATTGCCGATTTTGAAACGAAGTATGCAAATCATTCCTTTGAGAAGGGAAAAACGGGTGTGCAAATTCATAAGGACTTTGAGAAGAGCAACATTCAGGCGGACCTTGTCCCTGAATCGCCCAACCATGTATTCCTTTTAGAATCTATGAATTATTATGAATTTTACTCCAAAGGCGTTATGTACGATTTAACTGGCTTGGTACAAGATTATGCAGCAACCGGTCCCAACGCAAAGGAAACGGACAAGACGATTGAGATGAAAATGTCAGATGCGCGTAAGGCGTATTACAATATGGGGACGGAAGCAAAAGCGGATTATAAAGCTTTGCCTTTTTACGAATCTTCGATGAGTTTAATTTACAACGTAGACTTGTTCGAGAAGAAGGGTTGGTATTTTGCGGAAGGTAAAACGGCTGAAGGTATGACCGAAGAGCAGCAAAAAGACTTTACGGCGGTATATCCTTTATTTATTCCTGTAGGCGACACGACTACAAAAAAAGCAAACGGCCCTGACGGTGAATATGGCACGGCGGACGATGGTTTGCCTGCAACGTTTGCGGATTTCCAAGCGTTGTTGACGGTTATTACGTCTAGCGGCGCAGTACCCTTCATCAGTAACGGGTATTCCACTGATTATCTTACGTCGGTTGCAACGGAAATTTGGGCGACTGCTTCTGGCTTGAATGAAATTAGTATGAATATGAGCCTGAACGGTTCGGCGAAAACCATTCTTGATTTAGATAGCGACGGCAATGTTCAATATGACGAACAGGGCAATGTTAAAGTGTTGGAGAATGTAGATATTACGGCGTCTAATGCTTATATGCTCCACGCGCAAAAGGGTAAGCTTGACGCGATTAAATTTGTCAAAATGTTGATGAATGCAGGCTATTATTCTTCGTCTTTCTCGCCCTCATTCTCTCATAGAATGGCACAAAAGAATTTCATTAACGGTTATGAAAACGAACTTTGCGACAGCGAAATTGCAATGCTTGTAGACGGTTCTTGGTGGAATAGTGAAGCGAGAACGGACTATACAACGGCTGAAGAAAGAGCGACGAAAAAATTTGCAAATATGCCTATACCTAAGCCTGATGCATCGCAAATTGGTGAAAATACGGTACGTGTATCCGAACGTAGTTCGCTTATGTTCGTTAACGCATACACGCCGAAAAATATTTTGCCTGCGGCTTTGGAATTTATGAGCTATTTGCAGTCGGACGAAGCAATGAACACTTTCTCTGTGCATACGGATATGCTTCGTGGTATGAATTATGAAATCAAGCCTGAAAATCTTGAAAAGATGACCTATTACGGTCAGGCAAATTATGAAATGTCCCGTTCGGAAAGGACGGATTGGATTGAATGGTTGCCTACGACGTTGATTGCAAAGCAAAACACGGCAATGCTCAGCAGCAATACTTGGGGCTTTAACGATGGTAAAGAAACGAATCCGTTTAAGTATTATCGGGCAAATGCTTCGACCGAACCTACAGCTTATTTCTCGAAAATTTACAATTATTATAAGAACGGTTGGAATTTGAAATAAGGAACAATCTGTCAAATCAATAATCCATATGTTGAGGGAAGATTATGGAAGAAAATAAGCTTATAACAACGGAAAACGAGAGCTTTTTGGGACAAAAAAACCAAAAAGCTCCGCACTCTGTTCGTAATAAAAAACTTAAGGGTGGAATAGCGCAAAGAAGCGCAAACGTTTTCTTTTATACGATGGTTGCCTTGCCGATTGTGCAATTTATTATTTTCTATATTGTCGTAAACTTTAACAGTATTTTGTTGGCGTTTAAGCAATATGAAGTTCTGCCAGGGGAAGGATATATTACGAAATGGGTTGATTTTAGCAACTTCAAAGCGATTTTTTTGGAATGGAAAAACACTGATTATATCAGCAATACGTTGCCGAATGCGTTGAAATATTTTGCCGCAAACGTGTTGATTGTAATGCCTTTGACCTTATTGTTTGCGTATTACATTTATAAAAAATTCAGCGGACACGAATTTTTCAAGGTGATGCTTTTTTTGCCAAGCGTTATTTGTAATATGGTTATCGTATTATTCTATCGCGATTTTGTAGAATGGGTAGTTGGCGGTATGTTTAAATTGGATACAATTTTGAACGATGATATGCGTGCAGGATTACCTTTGCTTATTTTATACATAACCTTGAGCTTTTCCGCGAGTATATTGTTATATTTAAACGCAATGTCAGCAATTTCACAGTCAACAATAGAAGCCGCCGAAATTGACGGTGCATCGGAAATGGGTATCTTTTGGCATATCATATTGCCTTCGATTTGGGGGACAATCGTTTCGCTCTTGGTTTTGGCTTTTGCGGAAATCGGTATGGGACAGGCGAACCTATTCTCTATATATGGTTCGACTGCTTTGAAATCTCAACAAACGTTGGGGTATTACATTTTCAACTTGGTTGCTTCACAAAACGGTAATGATTTGACGCAATATCCAAAAGCTGCGGCTTACGGTTTGTTGATTACTGCGATTATTGCTCCGTTAACGATAACTATACGGCATTTGTTGTTGAAATATGGGCCGAGCGATGAGTGAGGTGTACTATGCAGAAAACACATAAAAAAATTTCAGTTTTTGAGCTTATAATTGGGGTGGTTTTAATCGTATATTGTGCCTTTATGATTATTATTTTTCTATGGGCATTGAATACTTCAGTTAAATCGGATGAAAACTTTTTGGCGGATCCAAGAGGATTGACGAATAGTTTTGCTTTTGAAAATTACATTTCAGCATTTAATAACATTAAATACAAAGACGGTCTTGAATACAAATATTACGAAATGATGTTGCTGAATTCCGTTCTTTATGCGGGTGGTTGCGCATTGTTTCAAGTTGCATGTACCGCTGTCGTTGCTTACTGTACGGCAAGATATAAAAACGTAGTTAGCACGATACTTCATTATGTCGTGATAATTACATTAATTTTGCCTATTATTGGCAATACGCCGTCTATGATAGAGATTGCGCGTAAGTTAAATCTTTATAATACGATGATTGGTGCGTGGATTATGAAATTGGGCTTTAATAATATGTATTACCTAATTTTCTATGCGGCGTTTAAATCACTTTCGTGGGAGTTTGCCGAATCGGCGTTTTTGGATGGGGCAAATCATTTTACGGTATTTTTCAAAATTATGTTACCCTTGACGATGACGTTGGTGGGAACGGTATTCTTGCTCTACTTTATCAGTTATTGGAATGATTATCAAGTTCCGATGTTGTATATCCCTAAATATAGAACAGCGGCGTATGGGTTGTTTGTCGTTTTTACGACAACAGTAGATGGTATGGCGTATCCCAATGTTAAAATTGCGGGCGCGGTATTTATTTTCCTTCCTATATTTATCGTATTTATGATTTTTAAGAATAAAATTATGGGCAACCTTACCGAAGGAGGTATTAAAGGTTAATGAAAGATTACAAAAAGACATTTTCCTTGTTCATTGCTGCATTGGGATTATCTGCAACGCTTTTGGTGGGCGCGGCAATTACTTGGTCTGCGGCTGAGGCAAAAGCTCCTTATGGGGAAGCGTTTGATTATACGCAATCCGTTTCGCCGATAAAATATAAAACCATGCAAAGCGACGAGGCTGATCCTACGAAAAAGGGTTTGTTGCTTTACGCCTATGATAGCGGTGCTTCCGCGGAGTTTAAGGCAAGTTTTAACGGGGAATTTAAAGCCTCGTTAAAACCGCTTAGTAAGGCTGTCAATCCCGATTTGGTGAAGTATTCCTTGGTATTTAAAGACAAGGAAACGGGTAAGAAATTTTCTATTACGGTAGCAGGAAGTGGCTCGTATAGCGACGTCTATGTTACGGTAGACGGTGAAAGCGCCGGTATTCATTATTTTGAGGACACGTGGTCAGGCGGCGCATACGGGTATACGGCGGCATATAACAAAGAAGGCGCTTACACCCGATTTGCCGACGGTGAAGCTGCAGAACTTCTGTTTAATCCGCAAACGATGCAAGTATACGTTATGGGTGATAACGGGGCTTATCGTCTTGTATGGGATTTTTCCAAAGAATATAATGACGGCAAACTTCTTACGCACAATTTAACTAAATTTGGCGAATATACCGTGGACATTGTTTTCAATGAAGTAAAATCCAATGGGAAAGGCGAATTGTTGGTATATTCCTTTGGGGGTTATACGTTTAATAAAGCGTTTATGGATGGAAAACCCACCATATCCGCAAACGTAAGAGCAAATGCGATTGTCGGAGAGGAATACGTTGCGCCTACGGCAACGGCAACCGACCTTATTCAAGGTCAGCTTGCGCAGGAGGACATCAAACTTACCATATATGACAATTACGGAACAATTGTCAATGCAGGCGGCGCGTATACGTTTACGCCAACGGTAGCAGGCGAATATTATTTATATTATAGCAGTGGGGAAGGTGAAAAACAAGCTTCGGCGTTTTATCGGATCTATGCGATTGAGGAAAATGCGGTTACGCAAAGTTTTTCCTACGACAAAGCTATAGAAAATGTGGAACTTGGCGTTCAAAGCAAGCTGTATATTCCCTCTGCAGAAGTAAATAGTACACTTTCAGTTGACGGATACGGCGTAGAAGCATTCGTAACGGTTAAAAAAGACGGCGCTGTGTTGACGGGGTTTGAAGAATGTGCAGGTGGTTTCGAATATACCTTCACGGAAGCAGGCACTTATCAATTTATCTATAAAACGGATATATTTGGCGTATCCATGTCCGAGGTGAAGCAGATTGAGGTATCTGATGATGTTGCAAATATCATTGTGGAAGAAATTGCGGAAAGCGTTGAATATATGTCCACCGTTTCCGTGAAGCCTGCCAAGATTTATTACGGCGGCGAGGCGCTTGACAGCGAGGTGACGCTTGTTTATCCTTCGGGAAAAGTAGCGCAAGCAGGCGATTGTTTGCTTGATGAATTAGGAAATTATACAATTATTCACGAGTATAACGGAGAAACGTTTGAACAACGTTTTGCTGCAAGACAGCATTTTAGCGATTTGTTCGTGAGTGATGCTTCTTCGGTAAGTTATGGCGAAATGAGCAGTAATCAGTTGGTAAAAGGGCAAATGCTTTCTCTTGCTAACGACGACGTTCTTACCTACAATAAGGTGCTTGATTTCTCGGACAATACGTTTGACGATTCTTTAGACGATAAATTGCAAAATACTCCGTTTATTGAATTGTATATGCAACCTAAATCGATTGGTATGGTGGACGTTGCAGGGTTTTACGTGGTTTTAACGGATGCGACGGATTCCACAAACTATATCGAAATTCGTGTGCAATATTTGTCATATTTGCCCAACAATATGCGTATTAGAACGCGTGCGGCTGGTCAATCGTGGGTTGGATACAATTACGATTTCTGGACGGGTGAAATCAGCGTAGATTCCGCGCAAAGTCATACAGACGGCGGTACCATCGTTGCGTTGAATCCCGGTCATACGATTACGAGTAGAGAATTTACAAGTGCTTCTTTGAAGTTGTATTTTGACAACGAAAAGGGTTGTTTGTATACAAAGACGTGGCAAGACAAGGCGGGGAGTAGTACAGCGGATAATTATATCCCTATTCCTTGGTTGATTCGTGATTTTAAAACGAATGATAGACTTTTGAGTGCAGAGGATACTCCTTGGAAGGGCTTTGCGACGGGCGAAGTATATTTATCCGTGTATGCAACGGGGGTTACGGATACGGCGCAGTTGATGGTGCTTTCCATTGACGGTGAAGATTTAACCAATCCATTCGTTATGGATACCGTAGCGCCTATTATTAACGTACAGACTGGCGAAACGCTTCCTTATGCGGAAGTAGGGACTCCCTTCAAGGTGTTTGATTTCGTTGCGGAAGACGCGTATGCAGCTGTGATTGAAAAAAGCGCAAAAGTGTATCGCGGTCAAACGGAGTTGGACTTGGGAGAAGACGGCACGTTTATTCCTGATAGCGTAGGGGAGTATCATATCGTTTATAGTGCAAAGGATTCGTTTGGGAACGTTGCGGAAAAGACAGTGGTGATTGAGGCTAAGAACTCCATTTCGAAACCAGAGATTGAGATATTGGGCGATTTACCCGAAACGGTGAAGTTCGGCGCTATCGTTTATTTGCCTGAATATTACGGATACGGCGGCGCAGGAAACGTGGAAGTCACCGTAAAAGTAACGGCGATTGACAGCGGTAATGAAATTGATGTGAAACACGGGCAATTCGTTTGCTTAGAAGAAGGCGATTATATGGTCGAGTATATCGCACGCGATTATATAGGTAAAGCAAAGACGAGTTATCAATGGATTTATGGGGTAACACGTCAAGCAACGCCAGTATTTGATGAAACGCAGTTGGTATTGCCCGAGGTGTTCATTTCGGGCGACGTATATAACTTTAAACAATATAAAGCAATTTATTATACAGCCGATGGGGTTGCTGAAGAAGTCAACGCGAAAATTACGGTAACCGATGCAAACGGTACGGATATGGTAATAAACGGAGCATATATCCCTAAAGCATCCGAAACAGTGCAGGTTGCGCTTGTAAAGCTTACGTTTGAAAAGAGCGCAACGAAAAAGACGGTTGTAGAAAGAGAAATCCCTATTTTAACCATTAACCAAGGTCAATTAGGGTTCCTTACCAAATTCTTCGTGACGGAAAATGCGGAAGTTGAGGCGAAAAACGAAGCAATTTACTTCACCTCATTGGCAGGCGGAAATGCGAAATATTCTTTCGCAAAGGTTGTAAACGAAAAATACCTGACCCTTGGTTTAAGAAAAAATGACGCGAAGAACTTTGACGTTACGAAAGTAACCATTCGTGATATTTATGATTCGGATGCAGTGGTGACGCTGACGTTTATGAACACGGAAAGAGGACTTACGTGTAGCATCAACGGAAACAAAGCTTCTACGGCAAATTATGATAGTACGGGTAAATTTGGGTTTACGTATGATGTAAGCACGAAAAGCGTGTTAGACGTACTTGGTATGAAGATTGGTGTAATTGATACGTACGTGAATGGCGAAAGCTTTGAAGGCTTCCCTAGCGGCGCGGTATATCTTGATTTTGAAACGGATGGCAGCGTGGGCTTGCATTTAATCAGCAACCAAACCTTTAACAATTATATTCGCGATGCGATAACCCCTCGTATTATGGTAAATGGTTCGTTCACGGGTACCTATGTTCTTGGACAAAACATTGTGCTGCCTACGGCTTCGGCATATGACGTACTCAGTGCAATTGGTGAAGTTAAAGTGACGGTAAGAAACGAAGCGGGCGAAACGTTGCTTTCTGCGACTGCGGATAAGGAAAACGTGTTTATTCCTGACACCTACGGTACGTACTCGGTTGTCTATACGGTTACGGACGCTTCTAACAACAGAATCAGCGTTTCCACTTCTATTATCGTAAAAGACGACGTGAAACCTACCTTGACGTTTGACGGTGTGCTTCCTGAAATGGCGACGTGGGGCTCGACCTTGAAGTTGCCGAATTATACGGTAAATGATAACGGCGACGTAACGAAAGCAACGGTGAAGGTTTACGTTTGCGCCCCCGACGGTATTATGACTCTCGTGAAAGACAGCAAGGTAACCTTCAACCGTAAGGGCGAATACACCATCTATTATTTCGTAATCGATGAAAATAACAACCCTACGAACTATACGTTCTATATTCAAGTAAAGTAAGGAGGAAGACGGATGAAAAAGAGAATAATTTCGTTGGCTTTAGCAGCGTTTATGGCTTGCGCCTTCCTTGCTTCTTGTAAGGGGAAAGGAGATTCGGGACAAAATGGCGGCGAGACCAATTTGATTGAAGTGGAAGCGATGCTCCCTGAAACAATTGCGGAAACAGGGAAATATATCGTGGAAAATGGTAGTAGTGAGTATACTATTGTAATTCCCCTTGAAGCGGAACAAATTTTACAATCGGCGGCGAGTGAGTTGCAGGGCTTTATCGAAAAGGCTTCGGGCGCAAGACTGCCCATCGAAAATGATGCAAACTACACGTTCAATCAAGAAACGAAGGTGATTTCGCTTGGGGACACGAGCATTTGGCAGGGGAGCGGCTTGGAGCTTTCTGCTGATCTTCGGCAGACGGGTTACATTATGAAGCGAATGGGCGACGCGGTGGTATGTAACGCCCTGGACGGAGTTGGTACGACGGCGGCTGTCTACGATATGCTGAATTACTTGGTGGGCTTCGAATGTTATGCGGCGGACGAGGTTTATTACGAAGAGAAGACTACCCTGCCACTGTTGGATTTCAATATTAAATTCATTCCTACGGTAGATGTCCGCGATATTATGTCGCAAGCATTGAGTTCAAGTATTTTGTACAACCAAAGAATGAGATTGTATACCGAATACGGCAAAGGTATGTGGATTACCTTTGCGCATACGACGATTACGGATTTATTGCCTACGAGTACCTATCAAGTGGCGCATCCGGATTGGTATAACGCTTCGGGTACGCAGGTTTGTTACGCAAACGATGAAATGCGCGCGGAGATGGTCAAACAAATCAAGAACCGCATCGCAAACAACGAAGACGGTATTTACGTGATGATCGGTCATGAAGATAACCACGATATGTGCGAATGTCAGGATTGTATCGACGCAAGAGAACGCTTGGGCGGTTACGGCGGACAAGAGCTTGACTTTACCAATAAGGTTGCGGCAGAAGTTGCGCCGTGGGTGGAAGAAAATTATCCTGGTAGAAATGTGAAATATGTATTCTTCGCCTATCAAACGTCGGCAAAGCCCCCTGTAAAATGGGATGAAACGCAAGGGAAGTATGTGCCTTTATATGACAACTTCTCGTTGCATAAGGATACGATGGTGCTTGTTTGTCCCATTGAAATGGACTTTTCTGAAAAGATGGACAGCGACGCGAATAAGGCGCACTATGAACAACTCAAGGGCTGGTACGAGATTTTCGCGGCGGAAGGCTTGAGTGATAACATTTGCATTTGGACGTATAGCATCACTTCCAAATGTTACGTTGCACCTACCAACAATTACGCGTACTTTGGAGAGCATTATAAGGTAATGTCGGACGTTGGCGTTAGCTTTATAATGGATCAGTTCGTACACGATTCGCGCGTGACTTGCTTTGAAGAGCTGCGTATTTACACGATGGCGAAATTGATGTACAGATACGATTTGAGCTATAATGATTTGGTGAACGACTTTATGATTCACTATTACGGCGAAGCGTCCAAGGAAATGAAGACGTATTACGAATTCTATCGCGCGTATCTGCAATATTTGCAGGAAGAAAAAGCGTTTGGCGGCGCGTTGACCGTAGAAGCGCAAAGCAAGGATTTTTGGCCCTTGGAAGTCTTGCAACACCTTGTCGTGATGCTGGATGGCGCGCTTGAAGCCATCGAGCCGTTACAGCAAACGAATCCCGTGCGCTATCAAACGTTGAAGGATCGTATCTTAAAGGAAAAGGTAGTGCCTACGTACTTATTGTTCAGCTATTATATGAGCGCGCTTTCGCAGGCACAAAAAGAACAATACTGGACGGAAATTAATGATTCGCAGAAGAAGTTCGCGCTGAATAACTCTGCGGAGGGCAGAATCAATATGGCGGAAAGTATTGAAGACTGGCGTTTGCAAATTTTCGGTTAAGGAGGGAAATCGATGAACAAGACGAATAAGTTTTTAAGTGTTTTATTGGCTTTATCGATGTCGTTTGCGGTTTCCTTAACGGCATGTAAAGGCAATGACGGTGATTCATCAGTGGAATCTTCTTCCTCGGAACAGTCGGCAAATACGATTACCTTAGATAAAACGCAATTAACAGTATGTGTGGATGACGATTTTTGTTTGACGGCAACAACAAATGGCGGCTTCGTAACATGGACTTCAAGCAATAAAGAAATTGCTACGGTTTCGTCAAGCGGTAGAGTTTTGGCGAAAAAGGAGGGAACGGTTACCATCACCGCGACATTAGGGGAAGTTTCGGCAAGCTGTATAATCACCGTCGTGAAGGCGACGGAAACGGTAGGCACTGAAATTCAAACGGATTCCACCGCTTACTTCTTTTCGTTGGCGGATAAAAATACGGCAAATATTGGGGCAAAATACGTTGTGGACGATGGGGAAAACGTTGAGATAAAAACAGATAAGGTTTTCACCTATCAATCCTTAAATGAAGAAATTGTAACGGTAGATGGGAATGGGGTGATTACTCCCGTTGCACTGGGAACGACGGAAATACTGATTTCCTGCGAGAGCTTGACGGTGTTTGTAACGGCAGACGTTTATACGGATGGGATTTCCACTCCGAGCGAATGGATGGAAGTCATTAAAAACTCCTGCGTAATGCCCGAAACTCCGACGACGGATAAACGGTATTATCTTGAAAACGATATCGACTTTGACGGCATTGAATACGACATCGGCGGTGTGGCTCGCGCATCCAGCTCGAATACCGTTGCCCAAGGTGGGAATATTTATCATTTCGGTTCGGAAATTAACGGAAACTTCCATACGGTGAAAAATATTACGCTTTGGGAACAGGACGAGGATTTGAATCCCGACGATCATCAATCCATTTTTGGCAGAACGATAGGGGCGACGGTCAAAAATATTGGGTTTGAAAACATAGTGTTCGATTCTCCGTATAGCTACGGGCTTTGCGCAATTATGATGCACCACACGTCGCTTGGACAAATGCCTTACAATACGTTTACAAATATCCGTGCCGAATTTGTCTATGCATACGAAGCTACGGACGGGGTGAAAGGTCATATGGCAACGGGAGTCACTTCCAGTGCATACGGCGCAGTATTGAAGGACGTATTCGTATGGATGCGTTCGGCAAACGAAACGAATTTGAAGGAGAATTACAACCACGTATATGGCTTTTCGTATGCGGAATGGGTATGGTACGGCGGTAGTCTTACCAACGTAATAACGTTTGTAGAGGACGTGGGTGGCGAAGCGGAATTCTTGAACGAGCTTGCTGGTGATCCAGTTTGGAAGCACGCAAAGTCTAATTGTTATGCAGTTTCTACAACAATGCAAGCGGCTTACTATGCACAGTTAATTTTAGATAGTGACGTATGGGATTTTTATCCTACGGCAGTCCCTACCTTCAAAACAAAAAAATAATATAAATCAGGGAGGAAATATTATGAAAAAACTGAGCAAGATGTTTCTCATTGCGCTTTGCGCTTTGACGTCGGCATTTTTCGCAGTAGCTTGTGGAGAGTCAAACAGTTCTGGAACGGATAGCTCTACGGGTGGAACTTCTTTGGACACGTCAGTTGATAGTTCCGAGGATGAAACTTCTTCGGATACGTCAGTTGATAGTTCTGAGAATGAAACTTCTTCGGATACGTCAGTTGATAGTTCTGAGGATGAAACTTCTTCGGACGACTCGAGTGATGATCCGGAAGACAGTTCCTCGGAAGATGAACCTGACCTTTTTGGGATTACTGTCAATGCGGCAGAAGGCTTGACCGTTGATGGCACGATGACAGTAACGGGAGGGGAAGCGTATAGCTTTCGTGTTTCTGTAGCTACGGGCTATCAAAAGACGGATGTCTTTGCAGTGACCGCAACGATGGGTGGCGCAGAAGTGACGCTCGTGGAAGAGGATGGCGAATATACGATTGCAAACGTAACAGGCGATGTCGTGATTACGGTTGTCGGGGTGGAAAAGAAGACGTTTAACATAACGAAACCCGAAACGCTTGGCGTTACCCTTGAAGGCGCGGATAGCGTTGTCTTTGGGGAAAACTATACATTTACTGTTTCCTTTGCGGATGGTTATAAGGCAGGGGAAGCTTTTGCGGTAAGCGTAAACGGTAAAACGGTGACGGCGAATGAAAGCGGTATATACACTGTTGAAAATGTAAAATCTGGCATAGTAATCGTTGTAGAAGGCGTAGAGGAAGTGCAGTATACGGCTACATTTACGTCGGATTATGCGGACGCTCTTAAAAATCAACAAGAGGGCTTTAAATACGAAGCTGAAAATTACACATTCAAGGTTGAATTGTCGGAAAAATATACGCAATGCGCAGATTCGATTGCTGTTTTCTATAAGGTTGAAGGTAGCACAGAAGAAATTGCGATAAATCCCGATGGAGAAGGCGTATACACGATTGCTAACCCTAAAGCAAACGTTGAAATTATTGTTAAAAACGTAGCACTTAATGAATATAAGGTAACCTTCCAACGTAACGCAGTTGTAAAATATGAAACCGTTGGTCTTGCGGGCGAAGCGCTTACGCAGGAACAAATCGATGCAGCGATTGTGGCTCTTTTGGGCGAGAATGAAGAATTCATTGCTTGGCGTGAAGATATTACGTCGCCAATTATGGATAACGTAACATTCTCCGTTGTTACGAGAGCAAAAGAAGCTTGGGGGGAATTGATTGAAGGCAATCCCTTGAAAGACGGCACTTCGTTGGACGGTGAATATTCGGCGGCGGGTTACGAAAAGGTATATACGAAAGCAAACTTTGTAACGGCACCTTTTGCTGAAATCGATCTTTCGGCTTACGAATCTGTTAAATTTGCATTTAAGCATGGAAAGAGCTGGATTTTATTTGACGGCTGGACGTATTATATTGATTACCGCAATACTTGGATTGATGTGAGTATGGAAAGAACGGTTGCGGGTGATTGGAACGTAACGATAGAAGCTCCCGTTAATCACAATTCGAGCGAAGGTGCGACGGTAGTAAATCCTTATAAAGCTACGCTTACAGGAAATACTTTGTCGGCGATTTTTGCAAATTGGACGAATGAAAGTTCGGCTGCTGATTTGTATGTAACGGAATTGCGTGGCGAAAAACCGTCGTATACAAAAGTGGCAGATTCCGCTATGAGTGGCACAACGGCGACGAGTGAAACAGCTCCTGCGGGATTCACGACGGTTTCGGAAAGAACGATTGCGGAAGCAGATAAGGGCAGCGTATTTGCCGACGTGAATATTGCCACTTATGCCGAAGTCAAATTCGCGTTCAAATCTAGTTCTTGGATGTTGTTGGACGGCTGGGCTAAATATGTTCATACGCCTAATAATTGGGTAAACGTACAGCTTATTAATAATTTCGATAACAGCTGGCAGGTAAATATTTATGCGACCGTACAAGTGAACTTTGTTGCAAGCGCAGACACTCCTTACGTACTCACCGCGAACGGTCAAACGTTGAAGGATGTCTTGGCGAATTGGTATAATGATGCTGGTAACACCTTCTATATAACCGAACTGCTTGGCATTCAAGGCGAAATCCCCGAAAATGAGCTTTACGGTACGGAAATTGTGGAACAAGCGATTGCAGGTTCTACGGCAACGACGGCGGTAAGCTCGCCTGAAGGGTTCGAAAAGGCTTACGAATATGCAAAGATCCCTGCCAATACAACGTTTGCGGACGTAGATATTTCGGGTTACAGCGAAGTGAAGTTTAATATGTGGCTTGAAAAAGGTTATATTTGTATTATAAGCTGGGGCGCATATGCTGAAAATGCAGGTTGGGGTAAACAATGGGTACCCATCACGCTTACGAATAATGAAAATGGTGGTTGGACGATTACGATTGAAGCGTTGATTGCAGGCGCAAATAAAAACCCTTATACGTATGAGGCAAGCGGTAAGAAGCTTAGCGAAGTGCTTGCAACGTGGTTTGACTTTGTAAGCGACTCTGCGACAATATACGTTACTGAAATTCGTGGTATGGCAAAAGAAGAAGCCGAACCTACCATTTGGGGCAGTGTTGTGGATGCCAGCTTGCTTACCAGTCAATACGTAACGCTTGACGAAACGGCAAAGGCTCCTGATGGGTTTGAAACGGTTTATGCAGTAAATGGCGTAACGAATAAGGATAAAATGTCTACGATAGATTTGAGTGAATATTCGGAAATCCGTTTCGCCGTGAAATCGACGAAATATTTCCTTATCAAAGGTTGGGCTGTTTATTTCAGAGAATCTTATACCGATTGGGCAAATGTTGTGATGATAAACAATAACGATGGTACGTGGACGGTAACCATTTACGGTGACGTATATACCGGTTCTGCTTATGAAAATCCTTATACCGTAACATATACGGGCAATTCGATTGCAACCATTCTTTCGGCGTGGCAAACTGATGAACAGGCAGTGACGTATGTTACCGAAATTCGAGGGGTAAAAGCATAAAAAAGACTTCTCGCGTGGTTTTGCCGCGCGAGAAGATAAAGAACCTTCTTGAATGATAAAATATAAGACTCCAAAAGGAGATAGATTATGGTTAAAAGCTATGAACAGTTGGTTATAGAAGTGATTACATTTACGTCAGCGGATGTGTTAACTTTTTCGGAAGATAAAGCTGATGGCGACTTGGATTGGGAGTAAGAAAGATGAAAACTTGTAAAAAATTATGGATTTCTATTTTATCTGTTTTTGCAACGGTATGTCTTTCGTTAGGAATTGTTTTTTCGCCTAATGTTAAGGCTTCAGCAGAAACACCACAACTTGCGACTTCGTTATCAATGAAATACGGTGCTTCTGTTCGTATTAACAAAACGGAAAGTTATGAAGACAATGGTATTCGTTTTTCTGAAGTCGGATCGTAGCCATGTCGTTCTGTGG
>JAZQGK010000168.1:0-7430 GCA_045539975.1 Candidatus Scatosoma sp.
GTTTTTCTTCTCTTCTTCCGTCAGAATTTTTGCCATAATTTTTGGACTCCTTCATTATATAATATATAATTATAATATTTTTTATTTTATTCTTTCATTAGTCTTCGTCTTTTGCCTTTTCCTCTTCCGACAAATCGTCAAACGGAACAAGCAAATTGTGCGTCTTTGCCAAACGGTCGCGTTTCGCAGTAAATACGTACCCCTCCGATCTTACGTAAGCATTCCATCTTGCGTGCTCCAGCTTTTTGTAGAAATCGTTTTCCTCTTTGGTACGCTCTCTCGGTTTCTTCCCAGCGCCGGGCACTTTACAACGCCTCTTGTATTCGGAATGGATAACGGACGCCAAATTCGAACGGTAATTGTAACCCACTTTCCAGAAGGATTCCTTTTGGTCCTCGTACCACTTCGCGTCCTCTTCTTTCATTTTTTCAAGCTCTTTCAATTTTTCTTTGGCTTTTGTGGCGTCCGTCTTCGCCAAAGCCGCAGCCTCTTTCTCGATTTCGACATATTTCGCTTCGCGTTCGGCTTTGAGCTTATTCGCCCACGCCATATGTCTATTCAAAGCCTGCGCCTCTAAATCGGAACGAATAACGGTTTCCACAGAATAATTACTTTCAATGTCGCCAACCGTCAAAATTTCATATGCTTTTAACGCTGTGTTTTTCGGATCGTTTAACACGCGATTTTTAAACGAGTTACGAACAACCGCATGAATCGCAGGCGTGTTTTTCATGCCCAAACGGCGGAAAATAATACGAAGCTCTATCGCTTTGTTAATCGTTCTCTCGTCATCGCCAAGCGCTACGAACGCGTAGGTAACTTTCCCTATTTTCTTGATGGCGTTTTCCAAATCCACCGTATCGACGTCCACGTTTTCGATAACGTCTACGCTGTAATGGGATTCGCCGTCCGTTTCGAAATCGCCGTTATGCGGTTCATTCATAATTTCCGGGAACTGCGCCGCCAAACGGTCGCGAACGTTCGATTCTTTATCGACCACGTACATCTGCAATCTGTACGGGAACATTTGCCCAAACCACGTCATCGTTTTCAGCATTGCCGTTCCGCTGTAACCACCGCCGACAATCAATGCAGAAATGAGTTTTTCATCTACCATCTCGCCGGTCGCTTGATTGAGTACTTGATTCCCGGAATCGATTGCCGTTTCAAAAACGGTATCCCCGTGCTGATAAAACAGCTGTAAAATCATAGCGCTGATATCGTCTACACGACGAACTCTTATGTAATCGGTTTGGATTCCGTTTACTAAAATCTCACTGTTTTCCTCACGGGAGAACAAGTAAATACGTTTGTCGCCGCCGGGGTAATCGTAACCGTCGTTGATGGGGATTGCACACTTGTCCATGCCCGACTTTTTGAAAATCTTTCCGCGCGGTTTAGACGCCAAGGAAACCAACTGGTTGATATTCTCGGTTTCGTCTTCCCCGATAATCATGAAATACAGCTTGGTTTTTTTACTACGCCATTTGAAATTGACAGAGGTAATATCCGCTTTGCACAATATCGCCCCGAGCTCTTTTGCCTTTTCAATTCTTTCGATAGCGGTCTCGCCGTTCTTTTCCGTAACGTCGGTAAAAACCAGTATACCGCGCTTATCGTATTCGCGCAAGCTTTCCGCAAGCGCCAATGATTTTTCATTGACTTCAGAAAAAACGTACGTGTTTTTATGATAAGCAAAGAACAACTTGATTTTTGACTTCAATGATTCAAAGAACGACAGCACGGCACCGAAGGTTAAGAACGGGCTGACAATGTATAAGATAGAAGCCAAAACGTTGTATCCATGCGGAAGATATCCGCTCAGCGTCGCCGTGTGGATGGTAATCGTTTCGAAATCGCCGTCCAACACAAACAAGCGCAGCGTGTTATGTATCGAGATTGCCAAAGTCAACGTAATGCGTTCGCCCAGCGTCGCTACGTTATCGTGAAACTCGCCCCAATAGATAGGGATAAACAATGTCACCGCCGATAAAAACACACCGATGAAAATAAGATAAAAAGGCTTGAATGGGATTTTACTATGTCCTGAATGCGCTTTGATAACTGCCGTGGCAATCGCTGCCGCAACAAATACAATAAACACTAAAAGTGATAAATAAAAGCAAATCGCGTAGAACATTTGTAACCCCCTCAAACCTTTTGAATCTTGCTATGTACTATTTCAGGGAACTTAGATAAATGGATACTTTGTTAATCGTGCCTAGTGCGTCAAACTCTCGAATGAACTTAAATACGTACGAATGCGTGTAAATATCCATGATCGTGCTTTCCGGATTGAAAGCGACAACCGTTTGGAAAAGCGTATACGCAAGAATCGCAATCCCCAAAGCGGCCATATAACCGACCACGCAACCAACGAAGAAACCAACAACGTGATCGCAACCTCTAAGGAAACGGTTTTCTCTGGTTTCTACCATTCTTGCAAGCCACCACATAACAATCATTGGTACGAAGAACGCAATCGCGTGACCGATGATGAAAGCTATCGCGCTAAAACAAGGTTCTGCGATGATGGCAGACATTTCCCTAATAATATCCGCGCTTGCTTCTTCATACATACCATACTGACTTTGCAAATGCATAACGTCCACGCCCATGAAGCTAAGGAACTTACTTGCATCCTCGGGAATTCTTTTGAAAAATTCCGACAAGTTGTATCCCGTCGGGCTGTGTCTTAAAATGCTGTCAAAGGATTTGTATGTACCTTCCGTAATGGGGCCACGCAAAACCCCTACCACTTTCGTTGTTGCCCAAGGACCGATAACCAACGAACAGAGAGTAGATATGATAGCCTTCCCTATCTTCTTCAACATCTTAGACAAGCCTGTCTTTGCAAACAAGATAACGAAGAACAGCATCACAATCACTAACACAATGTCTGCTACAATACTCATTTCTCTACGTTTCCTTCATAAAATTTTTTTTTGCATTATACAACAGCCTACTCAGCTGTTTCCCACGTGCGCTTATACACGTGCGCATATGCGCACTTATGTAAAAAGGCATGCAAATATTTTATCACAGTTATTTTCAGTTGTCAACAGAAATAAATGTTTTTGTTAAGTGTTTTTTTCTAATTTATCCACAAAAAAACTTAGTTTTATTAAAAATTTTATCAATTTTTTTGTTTTTTTTGGCAATTTTGTTCCTTTTTTGGTTGAAAAATGTTCACTTTTGCACAAAAATGAATTTTATTAATTTTTTTTGCAAATTTTATTTCATACTCATGCCTACTCGTAGGCATAAATACATTTTACACTTTTCCACGTCCCATTTTTAGTATGATATACAATCGCTTCACAAAAAATAACTATTTTTTTGTTGAAATCTTGTCTTTATACTACCGTTCGGTTGACGGTAGGCAAATAAATATGCTATAATCGTAAAAATTGTTTTTACAATCGCAGAAGAAGGCTTTGGAGAGAGAAAAATGATACTGGATTACATAATCTTGGCTTTGTATGCCTTGGGAATGGTTGGAATCGCTATCTATTCGCGAAACCGCTCGAAAACGGTCAGCGACTTTTTGATGGCAGGCAAAAAAGGCTTAAACGGTTGGATGAGTGCTTTTGCCTATGGAACGACGTATTTCTCCGCCGTAATTTTCATTGGTTACGCAGGAAAATTTGGTGCGCAGTACGGCTTGGCGTCCGTTTGGATCGGGATAGGAAACGCAATTATCGGCTCGTTGGCAGCATGGCTTGTTTTAGCAAAACGAACCAAGCAAATGACCCATCGTTTATCCTCAAGAACTATGCCGGAATTTTTCGAAAAACGTTATAACAGCGCTTCTCTCAAACTCGTTTCGGCGATTATCACTTTCCTATTTTTAATCCCGTATTCGGCGTCCGTATATAACGGTTTAAGCTCTTTATTTGAAATTGTTTTCGATATTGAAGGCTGGATTGTTATGGTTGCTCTTGCGGTATTGACGGCTTTGTATCTTTTCTTCGGGGGCTATTTCGCAACGGCGTTGTCCGATTTCATCCAAGGCATTATCATGCTCATCGGCGTCATTGCTATGGTGGTTTGCTTTATGAACTACGATACGATTCACTGGAATATCGTGGAACTAACGACTAGTTCCGAGCTCGGTTGGTTCACGTTCACAAGTGAACATACGGGCTTATACGGTAACACGGCGTCTTTGCTGTCCCTCATCATGTTGACGTCTTTCGGCGTATGGGCTTTACCGCAAACCGTACATAAATACCACGCCGTTCGCGACAATAAAGCCATTATGCAAGGAACGGTTGTCAGCACTTTGTTCGCATTGATTATTGGCTTCGGCGCATATTTCACGGGTGCGTTGTCCTATTATTTCCCCCAGCTGGCAGGCGTGAGCGGTGATAACATTATCCCGAACATGATGAAAATAGTTATCCCGTCGGGATTAATCGGCATCATCGCCGTTTTGATTTTATCCGCAAGTATGTCCACGCTGTCCTCTGTTTCGTTGGCTTCCGCCTCCGTTGTCGCTGTGGATATCTACAAAGGAAGAATAAACCCGAAAGCTTCGGATAAACGCACAAATTGGACAATGAAAATTCTTTGTCTTGTCTTTGTGGCTATCTCCGTAATTCTTGCGGTATTAAACGAGAAGTTCAAAATTTCAGCAATCGCTTATTTGATGGGATTAAGCTGGGGCGTTTTAGCAGGCTGCTTTATCGGTCCGTTCGTTTTGGGCCTGCTGTGGAAGAAAGTTTCCGTCCCTGCCGTATGGACCTCGATTATCGGTTCGCTCCTGTTGACCGTGGCGCTGATTTTCCTGTTCGGTTATGACAAAAATGCTTGGGACTGCTCGTTTGGGAAAGCCCTGCAAGACGGTATCGGCTGTTCACCTATGATTGGGGTTATTTGTATGACGTACTCTGTTCTTGCGACGTTTGTCGTCAGTTTATTCACCAAAGCCCCTGATAAAGAAACGATTGATATGGCATTCGCGCCAAAGGATGAAAACAATATATGATTTGGTCAAAAGAAGAAACCCTCACAAGATCGGAGATGGAAGCTTTACAGCTGGAACGATTAAAGGAAACCGTTGCTCGCGTCTACGAGAAAGTTCCCTACTACCGCGCTAAAATGGACGAAAAAGGCGTAAAACCGCAGGATATACAATCCCTTTCGGATTTATCCAAGCTCCCCTTTACAACCAAGCAAGACATGCGTGATTCCTATCCCTTCGGTTTGTTTGCCGTAGAACAGGATGAAATCGTACGTATACACGCAAGCTCTGGCACGACGGGCAAACCCACGGTTGTTGGATACACACGTGGGGATTTGGATACCTGGACGGATTGCGTTTCGCGTATCGCTTGTATGGGCGGCGCGAGCCATAAAGACGTGGCGCAAATTTGTTTCGGCTACGGCATGTTTACGGGCGCGCTTGGGTTGCATTACGGTTTGGAAAAAATCGGCGCGGCGATTGTCCCCTCTTCGACGGGGAACTCCGAAAAACAGCTGATGTATATGCAAGATTTTAAGACGTCCTTGCTGGTGGCTACCCCCTCTTACGCGTTGAGACTTGCGGAAGTTGCGAGAGAACTCGGTATCAATCCCGAAAAGGATTTAAACGTTAAGACGGCATTGGTCGGCAGTGAATTATTAACCGACGCCATGCGTGAAGAAATGCACCTTGCATGGGGTAGAGATATCAAAATTACCTCCAACTACGGCATGAGTGAATTGATGGGTCCCGGTGTTTCGGGCGAATGTTTGGAACATTGCGGTATGCACATCAACGAGGATTATTTCCTGCCTGAAATCATCGATAGCGAAACGGGCGAAGTATTGCCCATTGGCGAGAAAGGCGAACTGGTTATCACGTGTATTAAAAAGGAAGGCTTGCCCCTTATCCGTTATCGCACAAAAGATATCACAAGACTTTTTTACGAGCCCTGCGCATGCGGAAGAACAACCTGCCGTATGGAAAACTTGTCGGGCAGAAGCGATGATATGTTAAAGATTCGCGGGGTCAACGTTTTCCCCGGTCAAATCGAAGAAGTCGTGCTTTCTATTCCCGAACTCGGACCTCATTACGAAATCGTTGTAGAACGAGAAGGCTATACCGATAAACTTACCGTTCGCGTGGAACTGAACAAGGAAACCGACTCGTTTGCGGAATTGCAACGCATTGAAGCGGCGACGAGAAGTAAATTAAAAGTGATACTGGGCTTGGATGCCAAAATCCGTTTGGAATCCCCTAACACTTTGCAACGCTTTGAGGGCAAAGCAAAGAGAATTAAAGATTTACGGAAGGTATAAAATATGACAACGAAACAGATATCGGTATTTATTGAAAATAGAAAAGGTCGATTGGGCGATATATTGGACGTCCTGAAAGCAAATAACGTCAATATCCTTTCCATGAGCCTTGCAGACACCGCGGAATACGGGCTTTTACGCATCATTTCCGATAAACCGCATGAAGGTAAACTTGCATTATCCAACGCAGGTTTTTCCTCGATGCTGACGGAAGTTTTCATAGTAAAAGTCCCCCATACCCCAGGCGGATTACACAACATTCTTCGAACAATTTCCGACGAAGAAATCAACGTGGAATACATGTATGGGCTTTCGGTTGACGGGGAAGACGCATCTATCGTGGTAAAGACTTCCGATTTAGAAAAAGTGGACGAAATCTTTGCCAAACGAGGCATTGAAACTATATCTTTTGGCGAAATATAAGTAAAAGGACAGCGAGCGGTTCAAACGATGGAAACGCAGCAAAAAAGCAGAGGTAAAATCCTCTGCTTTTTTATGTGCGTCTTAATCAACTTAAATTGCAACTTTATATACCATTGCGTCTTGTTAGTGAAAGTTCTAACAAAACAACCACTATAGGTACAATGAACCGTTCAATTAACTTATATGCATTATTCATCAATCTATTGTATTTATCTAAATTAACTATTATATAGGATGATACTTTATACGGCTGTTCGCCAATAATTAATTTAATATATCCCTCTTGCTCAAGCGCAGAGAAATAGGCGTTAAATTCTTGATTTGTAATATTATAATCGATATTTGTTACTTCAACTCCATCATTGATATTTAACAATAGCGAACGAATACGACAAACTTGCGTTTCTTTCCTTGGTAAATGTTTTTTTCTCATAAAAATTAATACTCTTCTAAACTGATTGTATACACCTCACCCTCTGTTAAGGATATGGGTTGTATTAAGCTATATGCCTCAGTAACTACCCCCGGTCTGCAACTAACCACCCCAAGGTCTAAGATTCTACGCCTTACTCCATTTAAACATATACGTACATCGCCCAAACCAGCCCACTTAGCCACTATATCATCCTCGAAAGAAAAGCCTACTGTAATACCAGTAATAGCATTGTCTTGACTTATTGAAACCGAAACCACCCAACAATATACAACACTGTAATCACTCA
>JAZQGK010000169.1:0-10686 GCA_045539975.1 Candidatus Scatosoma sp.
GTATGATAGGAAACCCCTAACAATAAAGCGTCTTCGTCGAAATACGTGGCTGTCAAGGCATATTCCTTATACAATTCTTTATTGAGCGTAGAGCCGTCTACCATGTATTTGCTAACAAAATACGCATAAAGCGTGTGCGACTCTTCGGGAACACGGCTAGAATTAACCACGTATTCCCCTTTGCCGTCCGGCTGGGTATACCAACCCATAAACAAATCGTCGGGATTATCCGAAGTCGCCTCAGGCAAAGTACCGTACCAAGAATCGATGGTAAATTTCTTATCGCTCAACTTTCTTCTGCCTGCCGTATCAAACTGTACCGTAGTATATTTGGAATCAAACATTACTTCAATCAGTAAATCTTCGGTAACGCAATACTCTGTATACGTATCCCCTACGATCGTGATTTTTTCTCCGTTGATTTTGAATTCCTTAACGCGATAGCCTTGCGCAGGCTGTACGGAAACGGAAACGTTTTCCCCAAAGTTTACTTGTTCAATCGGAACGGAAACTCTTCCGCCTTGGGTTGCATTGATCGTGATATTAAAAGGGCCTTCTATCGCATTTTGCGAAGTCGAACAGGAGCTCGCAAAAACCACCGAGGTTGCCATGAGCATGCCCAGCATGATCGAACATATTTTTTGCATACTTTTTCTCCTTTAACCCTTTTTCACCATTTTAAAATTGCTAATCGTAAACGTGAGCTGTTCATGATTGTTGACATTGTATACGCTATCGTCAAACGAAAGGAAGAACAAGACGTATTTCCCGAACCAGTCGGTGTCTGCGTTCGTACCCAAAGCGACGTTTTTCAACTCCTGATAGTACGCTATAATCTGCGCCAGACTAATCTTGATGGTATGCGTTTCCGCATTTTTGAAATTAACGGGCGTAGAACCAAAAGAAGTAATCTTAAACGTAGTATCTTTCACAGCGTCCGAGACGTTTTCGCTAAACTGTACGTCCAACTTTAAGTCAAACGTCAATTCGTATCCTTCCTGCTGCAACGCCTTATAATATTCTAATTCGTACGCGGGCGCGATTTGCAAACCTGCCCCCCAAGAACCTGCCGTAGTATACGTAATCGTACCGTCCTGATTTACTTCTACGTTAGCGGTAGGATCTTGATATCTCCAAATCATACCTCTAGCCGACGAGAAATTATGCAAATCGGGATGCGCGTACATCTTTTGCGCAGGATCCAAGACGTCAATCCAAACTCTCTGATAAGGAATGTCTGTGTTTGCTCCTTTGATGAAATATTCGATTTCATAGCTGCCGTAAGCGCCGTCGTTACCTTGCAAAGCGCTTAAATCTTCGTCCTTCGACGTCAAATCCGCATTTTTAACCAGCTCGTTTTGCATGGTGCCGTATTGCGTATATTTGGTAACGTTATACGTGTAATCTTCCACCTGCGTACCCCATGCGCGGTTCAACATAGACGACAAGTCGTAAACGTCCTTTTCAATAGTCGTATTTACCGCTGTTTCATACGTTCTGCGTACGGCAAAAATATCGTCAAAATAGACTTTGAAGGAAATAGGATTGCCGTCTTCGTCTACTTCTCTGCCGTTGGGATTCCAAGAGCCCGTTGAATTATCAAGCAACAAAATCCACGTCGATTGATAATGTTCATACGATTCGATAAACCCAGGTTTCTTATCCGAGGTCCCTGCAACGCCAGCCGTTAAGGGAATATAAAATTCTTTCCACTTCCCTGCCGGTGCAGTACCAAGGCTCGTTCGCCAAGAATTACTGGAATCATGTTCCCAGTTAAAAATCTTACCGCGACCCGTAGAAGACTCTACGTACACTCTAAAACGAACATGGGTATAGCCTTGCATCGCCAAATTACGATAATAAGCGCGGTTTTCACGAATACCGAAATAAATATGCGTGTATTCCGCATCCGTTTCTAACACTGCATACGTACCGTCGTTGCCGTCCGCGTCTTTAATGCCCGTTTCTGCCGTCGTTGCCGCCGTCCAGGTGCCTTCCATACCAACGGATTTAGAACTAAACTCTCTGACCGTCAGCCAATCTTCGTCAAACACTTCTACTTCACCTTCTTGCAAAGGTTTACGGGCATACACTTCCATCGATTCGGTTGCCGTACCTTCCTCTGCATTTACGGTAACCTGCACGGTGTATTTACCTATCCGAGTAGGTTGGAAGGTCAATCCGTCCGTAGGACATTCTTCTCCCGTTTCCTTATTGACAACCGATAAGCTATAAGTCGGATTGGTTGCACTGCCGTCAACCGTAACGGTAACCGTATCCCCTACGGAAACCAAAGTATCACATTCCAACTCAACCCCCAAAATTTCCGTGGCTTTGTTTACAACAACTTGTACGGTTTTCGTCACAGAAAATTCCCACGTTTCAATGCTATACGTGATGGTATAGCCGTCTGCGTCATAGGCGTTGAATTTATTTCCTTCGTCCGTGGAAATTGCGTTCCCCTTGGAATCGCGCACCTTAACAACGACGTCGTATATCGTTCCTTCCGCGTCCGTGACATGTACGTTTTTAGGCAAAACCAACCCGTATTGCTCCACGGTAATCGTTTCGCCAACGTCAAAACCGAATAATTCCGGCGCGTCTTTCTTTGAATCATTTCCACTGCAAGCGACCAAGCCTATGCCAAACAGTACAAGACTAACTGCTATCAACGAACTGACAATCGCCTTTTTAATTTTAGAAAAATATTTCATAGTGGACTCCGTTATTCTCCTTTATTGACCTTCATGCGAATATTATCTATATAGATCTGGAAGGTTTCCCCGGGCGCGTCTAATTCACCCCAACAGAATGCCAACTGATTGATACCGTCAAACGAGCTGCTCTTTTCACGCGAATTGCAAATTTGCTTCACCGTAACCGAATAGGTGACCCACTTTCCTTTCTTCAAGGGAACGGGCTTGTTGTAAATTTGATTGCCGTATGCATAGATATGGAACCAAATTTCTCTAAATCCTCCTTCTTCGGGAACGTAATAATCAAAGCAAAGCTCGTCATTCATATCATAATGCTTCCAAGGCGTATAGGATACGTTATAGAGCTGTACTGCGGGCCAATGCTGATTCTTGCTCCAATGCTCCGTACCGCCAGGCGCGGTAATCAACATGGAAGAACCACGCCCCGTCGGAGTAAACGACGTCTGTTCTACGGAAGCAACCAACGAGCTACCGCCGCCACCGCCGTGCGATGCGATATTACGCACCTGCGTTGCGTTGTCGAAGAACAATATTTCGTTTGGTTGAAGGGAGATAGTCTCTTGTTGTACCCCTTGCGTAGATTTATAGAAGACAACGTCGTCAAGATAATAGATCGATTCGTGCCCGACGTTCCCTTCAAAAGAGAAAATCATATTTTTACAACGGGGAGAAGGAATTTGCTCACGCTTCAAATCATAGAAGACTTGCGTCCAAACTTTGCCGGGAATTTCTTCGCTGAATTTTACGGAAGCGCCGCTGGGAAGTTCCATCTTGCAGGTTACCGTACGTTCTTCATCTTGCGCGTTATACACCCAAAAGCTGATGGATTTCACCAAAGAAATGTCCGACATATCCCCGCGCCAGCCCGTATCCAAGGGCATAATGAAGGCGGAACTACCCGACCAAGGATTGTCTTCCGGTTGAATCCAAACCTTCGCGCTCTTCGTACCGGAATGTGCCATTTCCTTACCTACGTAAACGCCAGATTGATCTGCGCCTTGTAATACGTAGAAATCCTTAGGCTGCTCAAAGTCGTTGACCAGGGTCGGCATCAATTTGCCGATACTGTTTTTAATCTCTTGTATTTTTGCAATTTGCGCTTTTTCTTCTTCCGTTAAATTCGATTGACAGCCGGCAATAGAGAACGTCGCCATTGTCGCCAAAAGCAAACTTAAAATTTTACGCAATTTTTTCATAGCTTACCTCTCTATTGTAATGTCTTTCAGACCAAGGGAAACCTGTTCGGTCGACGTCGTCTCAAAACGCAACGTCAACAGCGTATCATATCTACCGTGAATTCTTTGTTTTTTCATATTCCACAGCAAAATAAACGTAGGAATCTTGACAAGATTTTCCCCTGGCTTTAAGGTAATCGACGTAATCTGGTCCCCATGGATACCATAACGACTAGTAAATTCCTTGAATTTCGTATCATCCGAATGGGAAGCAAACAAATTCAGCTTGACGTCCGTTTCCCCATAATTATACATCGTCATCCAAAGCTCGCCGTACAGATGATTAATGTTATAGTCGCTCAAATCCAAATCGAAACACCGCTCGCCTGCTTTTTCCGCAGCCGTCAACGTATAACGGTATACACCGTCTTGTAAAGCCGCCATCGCGTCTTCTTCGCTAAGCGAAACAAGATTTTTGACTGTGTCTACGCCTACGGTTTCATTATAGTAACCAAACGTAATCGTCACGTCCACCGTTTCCGCAGCGGTGGTGATTTGCAATGCAAACGATTGAATCTTGGTTACGTCAAGATCCGCCTGGAATTCTCTATATCCTTCTTTCGTTTCCATGGACACAGCGTCGCCGTCTAACGTCAAGGTCGTATCTTGCGTAGACAAGAATTTCAAAACGGCTTTATCCGCCAGCTTTTCATAATCCATGATGACCGTTTCCGTCTTCGTGACCATATCAAGCAAGGACACAAGGGCCTCTCTGGCGGTCAAGAAGGTTTCGTTTATATCCGCTTCCGCTTTAATTCTGTTATGTTCGAAGAAGGTTTCGTTGATATATCCAACCATCTTTTCAAAATTATGACGGTCGTATACCAAACCGGCTTTTTCAACAACTTGTTTATATTCCTGTTCCAGCAAATACAATACTTCATAGTCTTCCATACTGTCGCGAAGACTGTGAATACGCATCGTGTTGATAGGTCCGATGATACCGTAAGGCATACCGGGATAGGTCGTGAAACCGTCGCCGTTCGTTTCAGGGAAACGGCTTGCGTTCGCATAAGGGTCGGAAATGGGTTTCATACCCGTATTATATCCCTCCATGTCTTGATACATATTACTGTACCACATTTGCATACCGCTTATATCGTATTGCTGCATCATCCAACCCGTTGCTCTTTGCATCATCAAATCGGAATCCAACAACACACTGACGTACGGATAATGGGGATAACAACCTGTGTACAGCCACTGTTCCGCATCGTCCGTCTGATAGTATTCGTTATACCACGCTTCATAATCGTCGAAGAACTCTCTGCTATACGCATAGTCGAATTCTTGCGCACGCGTCAGATAGGATACGGGATGATTGAAGTAAGCGTCTCTGTCTTTATAGTTGAATCCTACGTCCAAATCTTCCGAGCCTGCTTCAAAACGCGTACCGTCGCGCATAACGCCGTCCGATGCGTCGGAGACAAACTGTTTCAGCGTACGCATGGTCTCTATTACTTCATAGGCAAAATCTTTGTCGTAAGAATAGCCTTCTTCCACAAACCAAGTCCCTGCTTCTACGGCAGCTTTCCACTCCGTTGCAAATTCCGCCTGCTTTTGTTTCATTAAAAGCGTACTCATCTCAAGGTTGTCAACGTTACCGTTCTGTTCGCTTTCGTCAAGGAAATTCAACCACATATCCATCTTTTCAAAAAGATTGATACCTTCTTTCAACGAACGTTTCGCAATCGCCGTCAACGTCTTAGAATACAAGTCCATATTGGTCAATCGGGAATACACTACCCCATTTACCGTAACGTTGGTCTGCGCATTCGTGGGAATGTTAATATACGAGCAACGGGGATCTTGCGAATATTCCACAACAGAATCCAGCCATTCGTTGATTTTCGATTCTTTGAAGTTGGTCGCGTCGCCAAGAAGAACGGGTAAGTTTTGGGGGTTTAAGCGGAAATTCAACAAGTTTTCCACGTAAACCTTTTCCATGAACTTCGTAAGATTTGCTTCGCCGTATTTGTTATTGTCAAACATGACTGCCCAAGTGCTTCTCGAATGTGTTTCATCGGAAATTTCATAATCCCAAACGGTTACTTCCACAGGAATTTTCGTGACGTTACCATCCACGTTTAACGTGAAATTACCCGTGTAAACGCCGGCGGGCTGACCCTTAGGAATCTTTACCGAAACGTAAATCCCCTGATTATTGCCCTTGGCAATTACGTTTTCACCGTATTCGATGGCTACGCTCATCGGCAACAAAGCGTCGGGCGACATATCTCCGTCTTGATAGGGTGACAAGCCGTTGTAGAAGTGCTTTTTCTCCCCTTCAACGTCACGCTCTAACTCGATATACTTCTCATGATACAAATCAAAGTGTTCCTTCCCAAGCGTATTTTCTCCGCAGGTCAAATCGCTGAGCGTTAAGGTATAAGAACGCACGTCATAATCCGGCGTCATAATGACTTGCGCCGCTTCGTGTTCATTTTGGAACGCTTTGATTTCAAGTTTTAAGTCACCCGAATCAAACGCTTTATTTTGCAATACTTTTTCCAAGTTATTCGTTGTGCATACCTTTACGTTTCCTACGACAAAGGGAATATCTCCACTGTTATCGCCGTTTCCGCAACCGGCAGCCGAAAGTAAAAAGGAAAACGCCAGTAGCGTTGTTACTATCTTTTTCACTGTACTTTTTCTCCGTTTCATGATAGGCTGATAACCTGACGTAATTTTTATCCGTCAGGCTATATCGCCATTCCGCCTTCTACTATATTCTTTTTCGGCGGAACAAATCTTTAATTTTAGTCCGTGATTCCTGCAAGGGCGAGCATATTTTTCCACACCGCGTTATCGTTTGCAGAACACTTGTTATAGATTGCTTCTACAATCTGTTTTGCTGTACGACGGTCTTTGCCGCTTTCACTGCAGAATTCGATTTCTAATTGCTTTTGACCATTTTCCGTACAAACGTCAGACAATGCGCCAGAACGGGTCAAAGGAGTTCTGTAACCTTTACCTACGTACCAATCGTCTACGCTGGTATCTTTGATGCGTTGCTGTTGAAGGGGCGAGAAACCCTTAAACAAATCAGATTCGTAATCCATCTGATATTTGAAGGCCGTAGAAACGCCGCGGGTTGCCTTCATAAACGTTTCGATCCCCTTATCGCTTGCCATGAAGATAAGGAAATCTTTCGCTAAATCTTTCGCGTCCGAATTTTCAGGGATGAACGCAACGTGACCGCCAAGCGTCGATTTGCACGTTCTTGCTTCCTTTACGATTGCAAAGTCTTTTTCAGATACGTTTGCAACGGAAGTCTCCCCTGCGTCAACCGCCTTTACTATCGCTGCGAGCTGCGTATTATACGTAGCTTTATCCGCGTCAGAAAGGGTGGAATATTCCGTCGTACCATGCGTATAAAGATCCATCTTTTCTACGATAGAGCTGTTGATAGGCGTCTTCAAGAAGTAGAATTCGTTATCGGGATTGATGAAAGGTGCGTTTTCGGGATCATTCATGAATTCGTCCATTTCCAATTCGAACCAGTCACCCATGAACATGAAGCATGCTTCCGTATTCAAATAATGTGCTTGCGTTGTTGCATAGTCAGCATCTGCATAGTCAGTGTTGATATAACCATGCGTATACCAAAGCAATTCTTCAATCGTTTCCAACGATCTCAAACGAGCAGTATCTTTAAATACTTCTACGCTGTATTCGCCGTTTACTTTACCTTCCATGAAGCTACGGAAACCATCTTCGCCTGCATATTGTCCCCACATAACGCGGAATGCGCCTTCCGTCCAACCCGTTTGCTTTTTAGCAATCATGATCAATTTGGGGTTCTTTTTATTCTTTTTCAATTCGTTACCCATCTGTACTAATTCGTACGTCGTAACGGGCATCTCGTAATCTTCGCCAAGATAGGTATCTACAACGTATTTATTGTAAAGCAAACCATAGCTACCGTTTACCCAAGGGAAATCCATTGCGTTGAAGCCTTCGCCCAAATCTCTGTCCGCTTCTTCCACAAATTGTGCGTACATCTTATCTTTTACCGTTACGCTTTCGCCAGGGATAACGCTATTGTACATATCCGTCAAATCTGCATAATAACGTACGCCGTCGCTTTCCCCCATGGGATTGGTAGCATAGTCGCAAGAGAAATACAAATCGTGCGATGCATACGTACTTTCAATGTCGCTTACGGGTTTGGTACGAATCGTACTAATCGTAGGCGAAGGAATCGCAAGACGGGGATATTTTTCTTGCACCCAAGGTTCTGCCTTAAACGCATCTACCAAAGCATATGCCCATTCTACACCGTAACCAAAGTCGGAAACAAAAATTTGCAAGGTGTCTGCGCCGCCAAGCGTGCCACCGCCGCCCCCACATGCGACCATAGGCATTACGCTCATCGCCGCCATAGATAAAGCCAAAACTTTCATAATCTTTTTTCTCATAATATTTTCCTTCCTATATTTTTACTTTTTTTGTTTTTTAATTTTTAGCCTTTCAATCCGCCAAGCGCCATATTTTTGAAAATCATGTCTGACGAGAAGCCGAACAATACCAACGGAGGAATAGCACCGATAATCAAACCGCACCAGTATTTAGGATAATGCATATTGCCGCCAGTTGCATTTCTAGCCCCGAACAGATATAAGCCCGTTGCCAAATTCGGGAAGCTAGGATTGTACAAAAGAATATTTAAGTAATCGTTCCAAAGCCCGAACGTATTATTAATAAAGAAAGTCCAAAAGATTGGTGCAATCATTCTTGCCTCAATAGCGAAGAAGATACGCAAACGGCTCGCCCCGTCTAATTCTGCCGCTTCCTTATAGGCATGAGATAATCCTGCGAACGCTGCGGAATAGATAAACACGCTCGGCGAACGTCCATTCCAAGACGTAAAAATGAAGTACAACGGACTATCGTACAAGCCAACGTCGTGAATAAACTTCATGTACGCACCGCCCGAACCAAACAAAGGTAACGTCATCGTAAACAAGTGAACCGCCATAACCGCCTTTTTACCGTAGAAATCATATCTAGCATAAACGTAGCCGACCAACATAGGCGTCAAGGATAAAATCGTCGCACGAGAGAAAGTAATCCATAAGCTGTTCCATACCATTCCTATGAAAGTAACTTCCGTTTCCTTGCTGTCACCGACAACCAAATATCCAAAGGCATCTTTCCAGTTGCTCCAACGCCAAGTTTGCGGGAAGTCCCAAAGGTTGGTAGTAGTGAATTCCATCCCCGCTTTAAATGAGTTAGTGAACATGAAGAACAAGGGTACTAAGATCGTAAGACACTGTATACTGAGGATGGTAAATACGATGCCGAAAATAATTTTTTCCACGCCGTCACGTTGTGTTAATATGCTATTTTCTTTTGCTTTTCCAAACATAACGATTATCCTCCTTCTTAATATTCTACCGAATCAATTTTACCGATGAGCCATCTCATCGTGTAAACGACGGGGAACATAATTATCGTCAAGCACATACCTGCAGCGGATGCTTTAGCATAAGCGTTTTCTCCCGTAGCATATACCAAGGTAAACATCCAGTAGGAAATGGTTGTCGTTTCATACGCACCCTTTGTGAAAAGTAGGATAGGTCCACTGGAGCTCAAAATTCCAACAACGTCTAACAAAAGGAGCGTGGATAACGTCGGCAACAAAAGCGGAACGAGAATTTTCGTCAATTCCGTCCAAGGTCCTACGCCGTCCAAACGGGCGCTTTCCAACACTTCCACAGGAATTCTCGCCAAGGAACCGCCCAAATAGAGCATGTTCTTCGTCCAGCCCATCCATATAACGTAAACAACCATCGTCCAGGTTGCCGTCTCCGAACGGAAGAGCAGTGAAGGCATCTTAAAATCTGGATTGAACATCTTGATAATCGCCTCGATTGCCCCGTTTGGACTGGTGATGTTTTGGAATAACGAAACAAACACAACGGGAGAGATAATCGCCGGCATATATAATATAAATCTGAACGCCTTATATGCCGCAATCTTCTTATAGAAGAAATAAGACAGGAATATAGACCATACAAACAATACCAAGTTCGCCCCGAAATAAATAAACGTATTTCTAATTGCAATCACAAGCTCTGACCCAGGGGCGCGAACTTCGTTCCAAAGCATCTCAAAATTCACCCAACCCGCAAACTCCCCGTTTCTTTTGAATGCCAAGAAGAAAGAATCAATATTGGTATATACGTATATCGTAAAAAATTCGATAAGTGGTAATGCAATAAGAAGATAAACGAAGATGGTGTCTTTCAACTTCTTAGCTTGACCCATACTTCTTTTCTTCTTCGTCATCAATACATCCATATAACTACCTCCTGTTATTACCTTTTGTGGTTTTAATTTCTGAAACTCGATTTAAAATATTTTCCGCGGTCTTCAGATTATTTGCATATTTCTCACGAAATTCTTGCGGGGTGTTCCCCGTCACGTCTTTAAAAAATTTAATATAGGAATACGCCGATTTGAAACCGACAAAGTTTGCAATCTTAGTGATGGAATCCCGCCGATGCATCAAATTGTAAAAAGACAGCGTAATCCTCTTTCTTTTTTGATATTGAATCGGGCTGTACCCCATATATTTTTTAAACTGCCGCATCAAATGCTGTTTGGATACGAATGCAATCTCCGACAGCTGTTCCAGCGTAATATCTTCGCGCACATTGGCGTCTATGTAAGCCCTTGCGATCTCCACGGGCGAAGTCTTTGTTTTGGATACAGGCTCTAACTGCACT
>JAZQGK010000170.1:0-2280 GCA_045539975.1 Candidatus Scatosoma sp.
CCCAATATCGGCGTCGACCTCTCAAGTGTTCGTGAAAAATTTGGTGAGTTTGTTACAGACGACATTGAAGAAATAATGGCTGATAAACGCATTATCGGCGGTATCGTCGAAAATTATCTTAAGCTTGCGAGCGGCAAACAAGCCATCTGTTATTGCGTCAACGTCAAACACTCAAAATCCGTCGCCGCCGCCTTCAATCATGCAGGAATTCCGGCGCGGCATTGTGACGGCAAAACGCCAAAAAAACTTCGCGCTCATATCGTCGACGATTTTCGGCGCGGCAACGTAAAAGTTTTGTGCAATGCTGAGCTTTTCGGTGAAGGTTTTGACGTGCCCAAATGTCAAGCCGTTATTCTTGCACGCCCGACTATGTCTTTGACGCTTTATATCCAACAGGCAATGCGGGCAATGCGCCCCGACCCCGACGATCCGAATAAGGTTGCAATTATTATTGACCACGTGCAAAATAATTTGCGGCACGGGCTCCCCAACGCCGAGCATGACTGGTCGCTTGACCCCAATAAAAAAATTTCGGACAAACGAAAATGCCCGAAATGTCACGAATGGGTTAAGCCGCAAATTCTGCCCGATAAAAAATCCAAATGCCCGAATTGCGGTTTTATCTTTCCGAAACTTTCAGCTGCCGACGATGCCGAAACTGCAGAGCCCGACTTCACCGAACACGAGGGACAACTTTCGGAAGTCGACACTCATCAAGACACGAAAAAACCGGCGGACGAAACCCGTATCAAACGAGCCCCGACTTCGCCGGAGGATTTTCTTGCCATTGCCAATCGGAAAAAATATAAAATCGGTTGGGTTGCCATTCAAGCTTTAGAGCACGCTTTTTCTTACAAAGATTGTTTGCACATTGCCGAAATCTGCGGTTATAAACAAAGCTGGGCGCGTCATGCATGGAACAAACGCAAGGACGAAATTTTCTTTGCCAAAGAATTGCAAAGTGCCCGCATGTCGTGCTAGAATGAAATCAGTTAAAATCCAAAACACGCCGAGGGGCACTCAAAATTCATTATAAATCGAATTAAGTATAGCCCCTATCGGTGTGGATTGTCAACGTCGAAAGGAGGCTATTTTTTATGAAAGACGTTAAAAATTCAACCGACCGCATTGAAACTTTTTCAGACTTGCAAGGCATGGTACTCGAAGTTTTGGGCAGCAAAGCGGCAGACGTTGTGCAGAAACCGAATTCGGAACCCGCGCCCGTCGACAAAACCGACGAAAAAACTTCGAGCGGCAAGCCCGACGAGCGGGAAATTTATCTCAAAAAAATTACCGCCGACATTGCCGAAGCCAAACGCCACTTGACGGAATTGCCGTCACGCGACATGCGCGGGTTGGAATTCGAGACTTTTCAGCGCACGAGGATTTTTTTCCTGCCGAATTACCGTCATCCGAAATCGCCGAATTCTTTACCGACACCGCGCTTTATCGCACGTCTCGGCTCCGACAACGACCTGCCCGCTTACAACGCAATCATGACTCCGAGCGGGCGCGAACGTTTCAAAAATTCCAACCGTTGGGAAGCGCAAAAAACTTTGACGGCGGGCGACAAGCTTTTGTTTTATCCTCAAGCTTTGGAGGAATCAACTTTTTTCTTGACCGAAGGCGAAATCAATGCCGCCTCAATTTTGCAAGCGACCAAATTTCAAGTTAAGGCTTGCGCTTTGGGCGGCGCGGGAATTTTCGCCGACCTCAAACGTCGCCTTGCCGAATTGAAAACCAAACCGCACATCATCATTCTGTTCGACAAAGATTCGGAATCAAAAACCGGACAGACCGACGCCGCGAAGTTGCAAAAAGTTTTGGCGGACATGGGCATTGCCGGCTTGCCCGTTTTTATCGACGACTTCATTTCCAAGAATCAAAAAGAAGCGTTCGCCAAAATCGGCAAGAAAAAAATCGACCCCAATGACATTCTCGTTAAATTCGGCAACGCTCAGTTGAAAATCGTCATTGAAAAAATTCTTGATCATACCCGCGCAGATTTTAAAACTGCGGAAGCGGAAATCGAGCAGATGAATTTGTTCAAACGCGAGCAAACCGAGACGCCGCCAACGAAAAAAGAATCATCTGCGAACAAGGCGCAAAAAAATCAAGCGAACTACGACAGTTTTCGTGTACAGATTATGCTTGATAAAATCGACCCCGGCGCGTTGGAGTATACTGAATGGTTATCCGTCATTTCAGCGTGCAAAAATATCGGGCTTGATTATGCGACCGTCGACACATGGAACCGCCGCGATACAAAAGGTTACAACG
>JAZQGK010000171.1:0-2029 GCA_045539975.1 Candidatus Scatosoma sp.
GAAGGCCCGCCGTCTAATACCACGTGCCCTTCAGGGACTGTTATCGAATTTTTGTCAAACAACTCGGAAATGGGCGTTCCGATGGGAACTTTTACCACAATCGCCTCGGGAATGTCCCCTGCAATCGTCAAATATTTCTCCGTTACCTTTTCCGAACGTTTTAAGGCAAGCGCCACGTTGTACAACGTTTCCACGTTCAGTACGATTACGCCTGCTGTAATCGGCAGATTTCCCGGTTTGACAACTCTGCCCGTCGCTTGATAAATCAAGCTGATTTCGTCGCCCATCGGATATACGTCAGGCAACGTTTTGAGGAGAATCCTATCCCCCAATTTCGCCCCGTCCACAAGCCGGAGCCTTTTTGCCGTATGTTCTTTTATGCAGAGCAAAGCGCAGGGTATGTTTGCATACTCCTGTACCGCTTTGATCCCCTCCAAAACCATAGGCATTTCCTTTTGAAGAAGAATATAATCCGTATAAAGCAGGGGTTCGCATTCCGCGCCGTTGACCACAAGGGTATTCGCCCCGTCCGCCAATTTCGCGTACGAGGGAAATCCTGCGCCGCCAGCGCCGACAATCCCGGCTTCTTTCATTATTTCTTTCAAATCCATCATCATTTTTACTTATTTAGAACAAATTTTTCAGCCTTTTCGTTGGCTTTTTACCGTTTTTTAGTCCACGATACCCACGATTACCGCGTCGCAAGGCGCGTTCGTGTTATGCAACGCAAGACGCGCAGAACTGCCCGTCGTGATCAAAACGGTTTCCCCGATACCAGCGCCGACGCTGTCAACCGCAATGATGAACTCGCCCGTTACTTCGCCGTTTTTCATGATTTCTACTTCCATGAATTTCGAGCCTACCAAAGATTCCTGCTTTCTCGTGGAAACGATGTTCCCTCTGATAATTCCTCTTAACATAATTTACTCCTTCACCACCTGAACTTTCGCGCCGTTGCCGATACCGACTGCATTAGCGTCGTCCGTATCGATATGCATTTCCAAACGGAAATCGGGATGTACGCGCACTTGCACGTCATACCAACGGGTACGGCGTTTTCCGATAACGTCTACCGTAACCGTGTCCCCGTCCTTTACGTGGAACGCCGCGCCATCCGCAGGCGACATGTGAATGTGTCTATTTGCTATGATACAGCCTTCTTTTAACTGTACCACGCCTTTAGGTCCAACAATGGTAACCGGTGCAGAACCTGCAATATTCCCCGATTCGCGCACGGGCGGTTTTACCTTTAACACGTACGAGTCCGTCGCGGAAATTTCTACCTGGGATTTATTTCTCAGCGGCCCTAAAACGCGCACGTTCTCAATCGGACGCATCGCCGGTCCAATCAACGTCAACGTTTCTTTGCATGCATACTGCCCCGGCTGGGATAAATCCTTCATCGGGGTCAATTCATATCCAACGCCGAACAGCGTTTCCATATCCGCTTTCGTCAAATGAATATGCCTGTTGGATACGCCAACGGGTACTTCGTTCCCCGCATTCGCCGAAACGGGACTTGCGTTACCTTGCATATCATGCAATACTTTCTTTACCAATTCCGCAATCTGTGCACTCGAATATTCCATCGTCTTTCCTTCCAAGTTTTTTTCTCTTTTTCTTTCTCTTTTCGTTTCTTTTTTGCCTCTATTCAATCGTCTAAACGTCTACGAAATGCATACAAAACGCATACGAAATGTACACAAACCTACGATTGCACGCATAAAGGCGCGTACGCGCGTGCGTAACGCTTTATTCTCTTTAACTTTTCCGTTTTATGAAACCAAAACGTTTGGGTTTTGTACAAAACGGCTTGTGGTTTTGAAAAACTTCCCATACTGCCCGATTTTTCACGGGCAGTATGGATTTTCCCTATACTTTCTACTTAATTATTTAATAGAAGGAAGAAGTTTTTCAACGTCTGCGTGGGGACGAGGAATTACGTGCGTTGCGATTACTTCGCCAAGAGCCGTAGCTGCTGCCGTACCTGCTTCTACTGCTGCTTTTACTGCGCCTACGTCGCCGCGAA
>JAZQGK010000172.1:0-7298 GCA_045539975.1 Candidatus Scatosoma sp.
TTTTATCCAAGGAGGTAGTAGTGATGAAAAAATATTTGATTCCTTTTATTGTGGCTTTGAGTATTGTAAATTTATTTGGATGCAATAAAAATATTCATGAACATGCATTTACGTATATTCAAAACGAAGATTCGCACGTTAAGCAATATACTTGCGGTTGTCAGTCTCCCGATATTGCGGAGATGCATACGGATAATGATAAAAACGGATATTGCGACGTGTGCGATTATAATTTAGCGGAATTGTATACGAAATTTAAAACCGCATATGCAAATTCTTTTACGGAAGATTTTGAAATTGACTTAAATAATATCCACATATTAAATTATCACGGCATGATAAACGATGCGCACGTTGTATCGATAAATAGTTCCTATTGGGGCAAACATGGTTATCCAAACGGGGCTTATATAGAACATGTAGAGAGAATGAGCTTTAGGTACGATATTAGCTATAAAGTATATATCGTCTACAATGATGTATTATATACGGCGAAATCGGCATATGAAAATAACATTATTGATTTTGACGGTTTGTGTAAGGTTTTTGGGTTGCATACGTCAAATGTTCCCACCTTTCATAAAGAGGCTCATGATACGCTGAAATCTTGTATGGAATTAAAATACCAAGAAAAAGCCGATTTATATGAACTTGAAAAATATTACGGGGAATATAACGGCTATTATGCGGTTTCGTATAATTATTTTGGAATGCAAATAGATGTTACAGCGAATGACTATATTAATAATCTGAATTTTGGATACGGGTATCGATCGAACCACATCAGATTGATGAACGGTACAGAAATGCATACGCTTCATTCAGCTTTCGAGCAAGGCATTATCAACGATGAGGATTTGTACGAGCTATTTGAAATACATTCAAAAAGCGAAGAAGTGGACGCGGAATTAATTACCCAATTACTGACGCCCGCTTATGAATTGTGCTTGAAATATAAGGATGATTTTGATCAGGACATTGATTTTAAATACTTTTATTTAACCAAATATTACGGGAAATATGGTAATAGTTATATCTATTCATTAGAGTCATTATATTGGATAAAAAGCAATTCAACGTCCGCAAGTCCTGAAGAAATCGAAATCATGGAATATGGATTCAATGATGTGGCGTATGTTTTAAACGACGGGAAATTATATACGTTGGATCAAGCTGTAAACTCCGGTATTATTACAAATGAACTTAAAGAGGAAATCAGAAGAAAATATTACAGACAGGGATTATAAAAGAATCTTCAAGTGATTCTAAGCGTTGAAGATACGCGAAAAAACACGAAAAAAGCCGGCTGCAAATGCAGTCGGCTTTGTCGCATGGTTATGAAAGCGGAGAAATTATTCTGCGTCCGCTTTTTTAAGGGTTCTGATGCATCTTGCGCAAACGTAACCGTTCGTTTCCTTACCGTCTTCTACGTAGGAAATTTTCTGTACGTTTACCTTAAAGGTTCTTCTCGTTTTACGGTTGGAGTGGCTTACGTTGTTGCCCGAAGCTTGACCCTTACCGCAAATATTGCATACTCTAGACATATTGACACCTCCGTTTTTTGGATAGATTTTTCCGTTGTTTGTGGTTTTTCCTAACGTTTTACGCGTATTTTTTCGCGCAAAAAAACTTGCTTTTCGAAACAAGCATTAATAATATAGCATTTTTAATGAGAAAAAGCAATCAAAAATCACCTAAAATTACAAAAAATAAAAAAAATTAGGAAAAAAATGAAAAAGTACTTGCAAAACAGAGGGAAATAGTGTAAAATGGTAAAGTACTTGGAGTGTAATTATGTCAGTTAATACAAATAACGCTTACGGCAGAATATCCATTTCCGACCTTGCAATCGCCAAGGTGGCTTCGCATACGGCAATGGAAGCTTACGGTATCGTGGAAATGGTTTCGCGCCGTTTTACCGACAGCCTTGCCGTACTCTTCAAAAGAGAAAGCGGTGGACGCGGTATCAAAGTGACCACCTCCGGGAACAGAATTTACGTGGACGTGTACGTCATTATGAAATACGGCGTATCCATTAGCGCGGTAGCCGAATCCTTGAAAGAGGCGATTAAATATAAAGTCGAGGGCTTTACCGGGATGATCGTCGATACCGTCAACGTCAACGTAATCGGTGTAAAATTGTAAAACTTGATCTGCGGGCGGGGCAGTTTGCCTCGGTCGGCATTTTTGTGGGGCGCGGTTGTTTCCTTTGTTCCGCGCGCGTACATGCGCGCATATTCCTTTTATAACCGCTTAATGCCCGTCTCCGTTTTTGGCGGAGCTTTAATTGAAAATAAGGAGCATGTATAATGCATAAAACAATAACGAGCAGCGAACTGCGTAAAATGATTTTAGTCGGTGCGAAACAGCTCGAGATCAATCGCGCAAAAGTAGACGCTTTAAACGTATTCCCCGTTCCCGACGGCGATACGGGTACGAATATGTCTCTCACCATGCAATCTGCAGTAAAGGAATTGACGGCTTGTCAGTCATATGCCTTGATGGAAGTTTGCGATAGTATATCCAAGGGAGCTTTGAAGGGCGCGCGCGGTAATTCCGGGGTTATTTTATCCCAAATTTTAAAGGGTATTTGCAACGTTATCCGCAAAGTGGAAAAAGAAGTGGACGTTAAGACGTTTGCAAAGGCTTTGGAATCGGGTACGAAAGTCGCTTACGGCGCCGTATCTGTACCCAAAGAAGGTACCATTCTTACCGTTATTCGTATGATGAGTGAATATGCGGTAAAAATCGCATCTAAGAAAAAGACTTTCGAGGAATTTTTCCAAGAAGTTATCAACGAAGGGGACAGAGCATTATCTCTTACGCCTGAACTCCTTCCCGTACTTAAAAAAGCAGGCGTAGTGGACTCTGGCGGCGTTGGGCTTATGACGATTATTAAGGGCTTTAACTCCGCGCTCACCGGCGAAGAAGTGGCAGAAAGCTATTTGGAGACGGAAAGTACGCCTACGGAATCGGATTTCGGCGATAATTCTTCGATTATTGCGATGGATTTGGGCGAAATTCAGTACGCTTACTGTACCGAGTTCTTCATTATTAATTTGAAGAGAAGCACGACGCTTTCGGATATTGACAGACTCCGCGAAAAATTGATGACGTTGGGTGACAGCGTTATCTGTATCGGGGATTTGGAACTTGTCAAAGTGCACGTACACACCAACCAACCTGGCAAAGCGTTGACGTACGCTTTGGAACTTGGTGAGTTGGAAAGACCGAAAATCGAGAATATGTTAGAGCAAAACCGTCAGCTGAAAGCGAAGCTGGAGGCAGAAAAGAAAGAGATGGGTATGCTTGCGATTTGTACCGGGTCCGGGCTTTCGGAAATCTTCAAGGATTTGCTTGTGGACAAGATTATCGAGGGCGGCCAAACGATGAACCCTTCTGCAAGCGATATTGCAAACGCGGCACAGAAGATTAACGCAGAACATATTTTCGTGTTCCCTAACAACAAAAATATCACGCTTGCGGCAGAACAAGCCAAGAGCCTTGTGGATAACAAGACGTTACACGTTATCCCCACCAAGAACGTACCGCAGGGTTTTGCGGCGGCGCTTGAATTTAACCCCGAAGTGAGTGCGGAAGAAAACAAGACCAATATGATTCACGCACTTGACAACGTGAAAGTAGGTCAGGTTACCTATGCCGTTCGCAGCACTTCCATCAATGGGTTCTCCATCAAGGAAGGGGATATTATCGGGCTTGACGATAAGAAAATTTTGGCAAAATCGCAGTCTTTGGAAGAAACCGTTTTGAAGCTGATCGGCAGAATGAAGGAAGATTTCCATCAGGTAATCACCCTCTACTACGGCGAAGACGTCAAGGAAGAAGAAGCAGAAGCGCTTTGCGAACAAATCGCAGAGAAATATCCCGACTGCGACGTCGATTTCCATAACGGCGGTCAATCTGTTTATTACTACATTATGTCTTTGGAATAATGTATAAATATTTATAAAATGCGCATAAATATACAGCGGGAAGGCGACGGTGCTTTTCCGCTTTTCTATTCGGAAAGGGTTTTGGAGGAATTATGAAGCTTTCGGCGCTCCGCTCGATAGGGGAAAAACGCGAAAAAGATTTTCATAAGCTTGGGATATACGAGGTAGAGGACCTCGTACGGTTTTATCCGCGCGCATATCTGGACTTGACCGAGCGTTCTTCCTTAAAGGCGGCGTACCATAACGACATGGTTTTAATCGCCTGCGAAGTCAACCGCGTGACGCCCGTATCCTACGGCAGCAAGCGGAAAATGGTGAAGGCATTTTGCACGCAAGACGGGTTCCCTTTTACCGTAGTTTGGTTCAATCAACCCTACGTTATACAGAAGCTGAAACCCGGAGAATACCTGTTCTACGGCAGAGTTCAAAACAAGTTTGGGCAGGTTTCTCTCGTCAATCCCACCTTTGAAGAGTTGGATAAAAATTACCGGTTGAAAGGTATTGTACCCGTGTACTCGTTAAAGGGTTCGCTGTCGCAAAAAGTGGTGCGTGCGGCAATCAAAGAAGGGCTGCAACGGGTGGATTTGAATACCGTTATACCCTATCCCATTGTCAGCAAGTACGACCTGCCCGATTTGGAGCGTGCGTACTATGAAATTCACAATCCTACGTCCCACGACAATAAAAACAACGCGTCCGAGCGTATCGCCTTGGAAGAGTACTTTAATTTGATTTCCGCGTTCAAAATTATTAAGGGCGGAAAGGAAGAAGTCCGTTTGCATAATTATACGGTCAAGGCGGCGGAAGTCAAAGAATTTTCCAAGCGGTTTGGGTTTGAGTTTACCAACGGACAAAAGGTGGCGGTAAACGAAATTTTTGAAAATTTATACGGGCCGACGCGCATGAACAGACTCATTCAAGGGGACGTAGGCAGCGGAAAAACAGCTGTGGCGCTGTGCGGTATTTTTATGGCGGTCAAGAGCGGTTTTACGGCGGCGTATCTTTCTCCGACGGAAGTTTTGGCGGCGCAGAACTATAACGTATTGAAAAAATACTTTCCCGAGTATTCCGTTGGGTATTTGGCAGGCGGTATGACGGCGAAAGAAAAACGGGAGATGAAGGAGAGGCTGAAAAGGGGTGAGATTGATATTTTGTGCGGCACGCACGCTATCATTCAAGACGACGTGGAGATTCCGCGCTTGGCCTTTATCGTCTGCGACGAGCAGCACCGCTTCGGGGTGGCGCAGCGCAACGCTTTGGCGGAAAAGGGCAAGGGCACGGATATGCTGGTTATGAGCGCGACGCCCATTCCAAGGACTCTGTCCTTGATATTTTACGGGGATTTGGATGTGACGACGATCACGGACAAGCCCAAGGCAAGGCAAGAAATTTCCACCAGCGTGATTCCGGAATCCAAATACGACGATATGCTGGAATACGTGCGCCAGGAAACGGCGCTGGGCAAGCAGGCGTACTTTGTCTGCGCGAAGATAGAGGACGATGAAGAGGGTTCGGTCATCAGCGTTACCGAGCTGTTTGAAGAGTTGAAAGGCAGGCTGCCGACGGTGCGGTTTGGGTTATTGCACGGGCGCATGAAGGATAAAGAAAAAACGGCGGTGATGTCGGCGTTTAAGAACAAGGAATTTGATTGTCTTGTGTCCACGACGGTCATCGAAGTCGGGGTGGACGTACCCAACGCCACCATCATGATTATTTACAATGCCGAACGGTTCGGTTTGTCGCAGCTGCATCAGTTGCGCGGACGCGTGGGCAGAGGCGCGGAAAAGAGTTATTGTTTTCTTTTGATGGGCGCGGACGGAGAAGTGGCAAGAGAGCGGTTGTTGACGTTGAAAAACAATTCCGATGGGTTTAAAATCGCGGAAAAGGATTTGGAAATGCGCGGCAGCGGCGATTTCTTCGGCACGCGGCAGTCGGGGAAAATGCTGACGGATATTAAAAATTTGCGGTATTCCACGGGCGTTATTTTCATGGCGAAAAAGTTGTCCGACGAGGCGTTTGCAGGGCGGTTCGATACCGAGCGCATGCGCGCCGCCGCTATCAAAAAATACGAGAGTCTAAAAGACGTCGTTTTAAACTGACGGGCGGTTGAAAAGACTCGGCAAGGGTGTGACTCGGCAAGGGTGTTTTTGCTCGTCGGGGCATTTGAGACTCGGCAGGGCAAAATTTATATAAATACAAATAAAAAACCAAAAGAGAAAAAACGAAAGCAAGAGGTTGTTATGAAGTTAAAGAAAGTATTATTAGGATGGTTGGCGTGTGCGATGGCGGCAGGGTTTGCATTTGCGGGCTGCGGCGGTAACTCTTCGTCGTCGGAGAGCTATTCCGCGGAGTATATCGGCACGGATGGTTTGGCGTACGAGTTGGTGACCGGCAAAGACGAATACCGCGTTACGGGGCTGGGGTCTGCCGAGGTGATGGGGATTGTCATTCCCAACACTTATAACGGGAAAAACATTTCCTACATCGGCGCGAAAGCTTTTTACGAGAACGAGCAAATCACCAGTGTGACCATTGCCGATAAAGTGACGCACATTGCCGAAGAGGCGTTTTATAAGTGCAAAAATTTGCAGAGCGTATGGATGGGTGACGGCGTGACGTATATCGGCGCGAAAGCTTTTCATTACTGTTCCTCGCTGAGAAGTATTACGCTTGGGCAAAATATCACCTACATCGGGTTAAGAGCTTTTTGTAACTGTACTGCATTGACGAAAATCGATATTCCCGATAAAGTGACGCGCATCGGCGATTATGCGTTTGCCGGCTGTCAACAGCTGAAAAGCGCGGTTATTCCTGCCAGCGTAACGGTTTTGGGGGATTACGCGTTCTATTATTGCCGTAATTTGTCCAGCATCACTTACGAGGGCACAAAAGCGCAATGGAACGCTTTGTCCAAAGGCACGGGTTGGAATACGGAAGTGAAAGCGACGGAAGTCGTTTGCAGCGACGGTTCGGTAGAGTTCCCGAAAGAGGATTCTGCGCAAGAATAAAAAATACGTTTTTAGCAAACGAAAAAACGGATAAAAAAAGGAGAGCGACAAAGGGCGTTGTCCTTAGGGATTTTTAAGACATTGTAAAAGAGTAGCAAAAATTTGCTACTCTTTACTTTTTTCTCTGCAAAAACACACGACTTTACTTCAAAGTATAGTGTGCTACACTTTTGAAATTTTCCACAAAGATTAACTGCCCTACAAATTGGAATTTGTTAGTTATTGTCCGTTGTATGTTATCTTCACCTCAGTAGCTACAACTTTATCCAAACAAATTACACAAGTTCTTGTTTGTGGAGCAGTAGCATCTCCTGTGCCAGGTTTTCCATCTACGACA
>JAZQGK010000173.1:0-8160 GCA_045539975.1 Candidatus Scatosoma sp.
TCAAAATCAAGTGTTAAATCGTAATCGCCAAGTTTATTGACCTTAAAGCCATTCTTTTTATATTCTTCGTAATCGAAAGCTTCCAACTCGTCAATGGCAAGCTTGTGAAATTCGTAGAAATTATGCCACCATTCCCAACCAGAACCAAGCTCGTTAGAAAGGTAAGCGTCCGCAATATCGCAAGCCGTTTGCGGCGCTACGTAAAACGCACCCATCGCAAGTACGTTTACGCCATTACCCGTGATGGCTCTCGTTGCCGCAGGCAGACTTTCTACAACACCTGCATGGACGTGGGGGCACTTGCTCGCCGCAATATGAATACCCATACCCGTTCCACAGAAAAGTAATGCTCTTTCATAATTCCCCTCGGAGATTTCCGCACCAACACGAAGTCCTACACGATGGAACATCAAATCCGTATCATTGGGATCGCTATCTTTTTTAACACCCAAATCAAGAATTTTCCAACCCTTTTTCGTAAGGTGTTCCACTACCACTTCCTTCAAAGGAAACCCTGCAAAATCTGCACCTACAACCAAATACTTGTCTTTTACTGTTTTCATCTTTTTATCCCTCTATGTTTATTTTTTCTCCGTTGCTTTTATAAGCGGCTAAAATCATTTTAACTACCTTGCTCGCTTCTTCGCCGTTGATGGAAAACGGTTTTCCACATCTAATGCAATTATAAAAATCAGCAATCAACTTTTCGTGTCCGTTACCGTAACAGCATTTACCTAACACGAATCGCATATCTTCTTCTGTTACCATTTTGCCGTTGATATACAATTTATCTGGATAAGCCACCACGTTTTCACCGTTTGAAAGCGTTAACCGAATTTCCGTAGGCATATCCGAACCGCCTGTGTTTGTCGCAAAAAAAGTAAATCTTGCATTTCCCTCACAAAGCAAAGTTGCCGTATCTTCAACGTCAATAACGTCTTTTAAGGAAAAGTTTTCTACTCTACTCAAAATACTGTTCGGCATACCACAAAACCATTGCATTAAGTCAAACGTATGCAATGCCTGATTGATGAGAACTCCACCGCCTTCTGTTGCTTTTTTTCCACGCCATTTGGCTTGCGCATAATAAGCTTTTCCTCTGCACCAAATCAATTCGCCATGCGCAGAAACAATCTTTTTATCACTTAAATATTTTTTCAAATACACATTAACGTTGTTATAACGATTTTGCTGACAAATCCCCAATCGTCCTTTCGAACGCTTTTCCGCCGCCAAAATCAAAGGAATATCCTCCGCCTTAATGCACATCGGCTTTTCGCACAACACGTGGATATCTTTATCGAGTGCAGCCAAAATCATTTCCGTATGCAAATAATGCGGCGTGCAAATGTGAACGACGTCCAATCTTTCTCGCTTCAACATTTCCCTATAATCGGTATAACAATTTACTTCGGGATATGCAGATAGAACGTTTTTGTCGATATCACATACTGCAACGATATTTTCACCCATTGTCGTCAATACACTTTTATGGACTTTCCCTATAATGCCAAGCCCAATGATTCCTACACGCATAACAACCTCTTTATTCGCTTTTCTTGCTCCCATACGTATCGGATAAATCCGCAACCGTTTCTATTACGTTTTCTTTCTTGCGGCTTGTTGCACGGCGTTTATTCAGCTCACTTAAGTACAATTCGTCATCAATCGGCAATTCCACAGCTTTCCCCAACCATTGCGAAAGAAGCATAGCGTCCATGAGTTCTACGCCAAGCAAGCCTTCTTGACCTTTGACAAACAATTCTTCTTTACCTAAAAGCGCGTTCGTAAAGTTGCGCAAAATGCCAACGTGCTGAGGATTTTGTCCGTCTGTTTCCACTTGAATAACTTCCGTCGCGGGTTGCGCAAATCCGTTTTCAGCCGTTATACAAAATTCTCTCTCGTCCGTTTTATTCTTAATATAGGTCAACTGATTGTTTTCGCAAACGAGTTTACCAAGCGTACCCAAAACTTCAAAGCGGTTCGTTCCAGGAGCGTCGCCAGTGGAAGTTATAAACACGCCCGTTGCACCATTTTCGTATTCCATATATGCCGTAACGTCGTCTTCCACTTCAATATCGTGCCATTTCCCGAAATGGCAATGCGCTTGTACGGTTTTGGGACTCATTCCAACCACCCATTGAATCAAGTCCAATTGATGGGGACATTGATTAAAGAGTACGCCGCCACCTTCGCCGTCCCAAGTTGCACGCCAACCACCCGAATTATAATAGGATTGCGTGCGATACCAATCGGTGATAATCCAATTCACTCTTTTCACGTCACCAATTCCGCCAGAAACAATAATTTCACGCATTTTTCTATACAAACAATTCGTGCGTTGATTAAACATCATTGTAAACAACGCCTTCGATTCATCAGCCACTGCATTCATTTCTTTGACTTGTTTTGTATAAACACCCGCAGGCTTTTCGCAAATCGCTGAAATGCCTTTCTTCAATGCTTGAATTACCAGTCGAGGATGATCATAGTGCGGAACAGCCACTACAACTGCGTCAACGTCCGCTTTTTCAATGAGCTCTTCACCCGATTCATAGCACATAATATTGCTATCAGGATACGTTTCTTTAACTTTGCTTCTTTTTAACTCACTACAATCGGCAATCGCTGTTACAACTGCGTTTTCAACACTACCTTCCATAAAGAGTTTCAAGTGACCCGAACCCATATTTCCAACACCAATAATACCGTACTTTACCGTTTTCATACTTTTTCAAAGCCTCCCGTTACTTCCTTATAACCTGCTTTCACTAAAATCTCTTTGATTGCTTTTACAGCACAATCAAATGCTTCGTTGTTGCTTGTAAAATGGAATTTATGCTTCATTTCGCTATTGTCAATCGATGCGTATGCATCAAATACAGCCAAATGCGGTTCCAAGGTAAGCACTTTATCCCCTTTCATTTTTGCAACAAGCTCATCAATATGTCCGTCGCCATATCCAGCAGGAACAAGCTCACCTGTCGCAACGATTACGTCTTTAATGTGGAAATAATCCGTCTTATCAACAAGCGCAGCTATCGTCTTTTCCGCAGGCTCGTAGCATTGTAAATAGTTCGCAGGGTCGTAAATGTATTTCAAGCCGTTTACGCTCCTCATAATATCTTGCACTCTTTCCAACGTATCGCCGTAAATATCCTTTTCATTTTCGTGATACAGATCTACGCCGTATTCCTTTGCAACGTCTGCCATTTTCTGCAAATATGCCATTACGATTTCACGTTTTCCGTATGCATGAAAAAAACTAAACATACGAATACGAGTCGTACCGAAAATTTTTGCCAACTCACACACGTGGCGCACATCCTTCATATAAGCATCTATATCAACGTCAATACCAACTTTACCAATAGGAGAACCGATAGACCAAACAGCAATACCATTCTCAGCCAAGATTTTTGCATATTCTCTTGCTCCGTCTAAAGAAAAATCTTTCACGTTTTTCCCTGCGATACTTCTAAGTTCCAAATAAGGAATACTATTTCTTTTCAATGCCGCAATTTGACCAACCAAACTGCTTTCTGCTTCATCCGCAAATGCACACAATTTAATCATCATCGAACCCTTCCTTTAATTTTTTGGATATTTTTCGTTAATTTCTCTTATTCTATCTTTTTGCTTTTCCGTCAATTTATCCGAACGGTCGTAACGGTAGAAACCGTTTTGTTCTTGCTCGATATCGTAGAGCTGGGTATAACAAAATCCCGATATCTTCTTGCAATCCGTTATCAAGGCTATCAACTTTTCATAATTCTCCACGAACGCATCCGCATCCGTTTCGCCTTCTCTATATCCCCAACCGCCTTCTTGCAATTCCGTTTTTAAGACGGCACCGCCGCATTCGCTGATAAGCACGGGACAGCCTTTTTTATAGTGACTTTCTTCCCCAGCGCAATCCAAGAACTGCACCTGAATTTTGTCTTCATTTGTCAGCTCGTCAAAACATTGTTTCAGCTTTTCCAATCCTTCATAACAATGAAAATCAAATACATCCGTTTGATTGCCATGATGACCGCCGCTAACGTCAATAACGGGACGAGTCGTATCAAACAGCTTGGTAAATTGATATACCGCATCAATAAAACGAATATCGCGTTTTTGATCATGCGTTGTCAATGCGCCCCATACCTCATTCAAAGGGCACCAAAGAAGGATGGACGGATGGTTGAAATCACGTTTCATCGCTTCTTCCCATTCCGTAATGAATTGTCCTACGCCCCCAAGTGTGGAATAATCCACACCCCAACTGGGCATCTCACCCCACGTCATATACCCTTTTTTGTCACAAAGGTAAATCATTTTTGGATCGAATATCTTTTGATGCAGTCTTGCTCCGTTAAAGCCTAAACGCAAACCTCTATCTATATCCGCTTCCATTGCTTCCACGGAAGGAGCTGTCATAATCCCATCGGGAAAATAGCCTTGGTCAAGCACCAATTTTTGATAGATTTTCTCTCCGTTTAAGTAAAAATCATACCCTTTGTATTCGACCTCACGAAGCCCGAAATAAGAATACACCGTATCTTCTTCAAATCGAAGAATGACATCGTATATTTCGCCTTTGCCAAGCGCCCATAAATGTTCTTCATTAAGGGGTATTTTTACCTTTTCACGGTATTTCATTTCCCCTTCCGCAAATCCTACTTTTCTACCCTCATATTCCACGGTAATCGCATACCTGCCATTGCCATTCGTGATCAAATCAACGGTAACGGACGTATTTTTTACGCGGGGATAGAAGTAAAATTCACGCACTTTTTGTTTGGAAACGTGTTCCAACCAAACATTCTGCCATATGCCCGTTGTGCGAGTATAAAAACAGCCCCACGAATCCTTTTGAAAGGATTGTTTTCCGTGCGCTTGACAGTTCGCCGTTTCATCGTTAACGATGAGAAAAAGTTCGTTTTCCCCTTCTTGAACGTAAGCGGTAATATCCAACGAAAAGGTCGTATGTCCGCCGATATGCATCCCCACACACACGCCGTTCAAATACACCACCGCTTTATAATCTACCGCGCCAAAATAAAGCAACGCACCTTCCTTCTTTTTCGTATAGGTGAATTTCTTTTTATAATAACAATTTCGGATAAAATCCGTATTGCCAATCCCCGACAATATACTTTCGGGGGCATAAGGTACACGAATGGGTTGCCAAGTTACGTTATCGTACGAAAACAACCATCCATCGTTTAAGTATTCCGTTTCTTCACGGATAAAAATAGGATTCGGGAAAGATAATTTATTCATAACACTCTCCTTAAATAAGCTTTCCTGTTTCTAAATATTGTTGCAAAGATAAGTAAATCCCCGCAGTCCAACCGAGCATTTCGGGCGTACCGTATTCTTCACCAATACCGATTTTGCCCGTAACCACGTCATACTTTTCATATAAAGCACCCGTCTTTTGAAAAATTTCATCCAATATATGAATATATTTTTTCGCAATACGCTTTGCGGAAACGTTATCACTAACGGCAATCCCCGCCGCCACGCACACGTAAAATAAGGGAGCCCAACCATTTGGAGTTGCCCATTGAAAGCCTTTTTGCTCTGTTTTTGCAGAAATCACTCCGTATGGATATTCAAGTTCCGCAAGCAACTGTCCAAACCCTTCTTTATCGTTGATCACACCCACGAAATAAGGAAAAAAGCCTGCGCAACTATACACGCCCGACGGTTTTGAATAAGCACAATCATAATCGAAATATACCCTTTTCTCGCCTTGCATTGCCGCCATTTTCTTTTTTCTTACTTCTGCCCGTTTCAACCAAAAATCAACATTATCCGTATCTATCTCCGCCAGCAAGATTTCATTGGCGTACAATAAACTGCTTAAATCCACCGCCGCATACTTCGTACAGCCGTTAGGGAAACGAGGCGAAAAATCCCAACCCGATTCGGCTTCCGCCATAATATCTCTGCCCCGTTCTATCGTATGCGGTGTTTCCACCCCTACACGACGTTCATAAAAATAGGTAAAGGCAAGGTATTCATCGTCGTTTGTTTCCGCGTCATAATGTTCAAATCCGTCAGCGTTTGTACGGCGGCTTTGCCAAAAGGAATATTCCACTTTCAACGCATTCGCAAAGCGTTGTTTTTGCTCGCTTGTTAAATTACTCCACACATCCTTTAACGCCAACCCAAAGAATGGTGGTTGAGAGCGATTTAACAGTGGCGTTCTTGTACCATTAGGAATATACCCAAACTTCTTAATCAAAAATGCAAAGTTTTCCAAATTATTGATTGCCTGCTGAATGTTCCCCGTTAAAATCAAGCCCTTATTTGTGAAATAAGTATCCCAATAATACATTTCTTGAAAGGAATCTTTTATACTGGGAACGGTATAAGGTTTCGGCAAAACCACCAAATCGGCGTCTTTCCCATCGCTTTTCCTTGTTGTTTCCGCTATATGAGCGAATATATACTCTTTAACCGTCATGGAAAGTTATAAACTCCCGTCAAAATACTCTTTTTGATTTAATAAAGTATAGTAATAAATGGGCATTGCAGACCAACCGTGACAAAGTGTACCCGTATCGCAAAGAGCCGCCGCCCCATCTTCCGTTTCCCAGAAAGTCGTTGCGCCCTTTTTAAGCATAGTCGAATACTTTCTATCTATGTCCGTCAAAATAAACTGCTTATATTTCTGACCGTTTATTTTAAGCAAAGCTTCATACATAAACGTACTCATAGAAAGGGTAATAGGAATAATACAATCGGACGTTAAAATATTTTCCGCTAATTGCTCTCCGCCAAAACCACACAAAATCGCCAAGCTGTTGCCAAGAGCAGTATAGAACGGTCTACCCTGCGTCGTCGTTTTATATAAGCCCTTTTCTTTGTCGTAAAAGGTTTCTTCAATCGCTGTCCGCATCTTACTTTCGTCAAAGTCAAACGCCACACCTTTATATTCGCAAAGTTTTTTATAATGACGAAGGCTGTGCAAGAACATACAATTCAAAATCAAATCGTATTTATTACGCTTTTCATTGGGGTCGGTACGGCTACGATGTTCTACGTCTACGCTTCCATCCGTCCATTCATAAAAGTTCCAATATGGAAAGGGAAATGCGTCAATCAACCCATTTTCGTCAATGCGTGAAATAAACGTATTCATTACCCTACTTACCGCGTCAAACGTTTCGTTTAATATGCTAACGTCTCCGCTTCTATCCACGTATTCCGCAAGCTGAATAGCATACGCCAAGCTGAAAAACGGAATAGGAAAATCCATACCCGACGGATAACAAATACAAAGCAATCCGTCTTCTCTAACACCATGAGAAATCAACGATAAATTAGAACGAACGAACTTAAAATCGTCAAAAGCGCAATACGCCGCCAACATCTCATTCCGAGCGTCCAACGTGTACAACGCTTGCTCACGCCAAGGACAATCTTCAAAATGCTCGTGCATACAAGCGCGCAAAGTACGTAAACTTGTATCATAAATCTTTCGGCGGGTTTCATCTTTTAAGAAGTTCGGCTTTATATTGATGGGATAATCCACCGAGCGCACGCCGATATAACGAATGTTTATCGGCTTTGTATAATACACCTGTAAATATCTGCCTGCAATACGGCGGAAATAATTACAATACTTATTTTCACCCTTTTTCGCCACGTATTCCACGCTATAATCCATCGCGTTATTGATGATACGGCGAACCTGATTGTTGAACAAATACTCCCCGTACGACACAAGAATTTCCTGCTCGTCCTCACTGTCAAAATCTAAATCAATAAACCCAACCGTTTCCACACCTAAATCAATCAAATAGCTAGTACCGTAATCAATAATAGAAATCGGTTGTCGTTTTCCCACGACCAACTTTTCGTTTGGACGAGGATATAAATTCTTACTCTTTTCTACGACAACAGCTTTGGTAAATTTTCCCTCCGCTGTTCTGTTGCCATAATATTTAAAGCTCTGACCAAGCTGTACGGTAATCAATTTATTACGATGATTTTCATATAAATTGCAAATACGGCAATCTATATTTTCATCTGATTGCACCAAAATATCCCCGTCAGATTTCACCTCAAAAATTACGCCTGCGTTGTCTTTGATATACGTTTGCGTATCGATCCCATAATACCATACAAGCAAAGAAACTTGATTGAAGTCGGATCGTAGCC
>JAZQGK010000174.1:0-29957 GCA_045539975.1 Candidatus Scatosoma sp.
CATACACGACCTCGTTCGGGGTTTCCACCCGTTTAATCGGTGCGGTTATTATGACGCACGGCGACGAACGCGGTTTGGTATTCCCTCCCGTTGTTGCCCCGATTCAATGCGTTATCGTTCCCATCGCGGCAAGAAAGGGCGGCGTTATCGAAAAGTGCGAAGAACTCAAAGCAGAGCTTGAAAAAGCAGGCGTTCGCGTAACTTTGGACGCAACGGATAACAGCCCCGGTTGGAAGTTCAACGAATGGGAAATGAAAGGCGTTCCCGTACGTATCGAACTCGGTCCTCGCGACATCGAAGCGGGAAAAATGCTCTGCGCGAGAAGAGATACCTTGGAAAAAGCGGAAATGCCGCTTGAAAACGCCGCGGAGAGCATCAAGGCGTTGTTGGCAGACGTGCAAAAGAGTATGTTGGAAGCCGCAAGAGCTCGCCGTGACAGCCGTATCGTGTACGCAGACGACATGGCTGGGATTTTGGCAGGCGTCGAGGCTGGCAATTTCGTAAAAGCAGGCTGGTGCGGTTGCCGTGAATGCGAGGACAAAATCAAAGAACAGACGGCGGCGACAGCTCGTGTTTATGCGGAAAACGAAAGCGCGGAAACCTGCGCGGTTTGCGGTAAAAAAGCAGAACACGTCATCGTATATGCTCGCGCTTATTGATACCGAATAAGCTGCGGTAAACGTGAGATAAAACAAGAGATAAAACGTTTTTATAAAACCGGTTTGGGAGAAATCCCGAATCGGTTTTTTGTTGTTGTTGAACGCTTGCCGACGGGCGTACTACTAAGGCTGCGGCAGGTTTTTTCATCCGTGGCGCGCAAGAGTGGAATAAATCGTGCAAAATGCAAGCGGTATGAGGAGAATATCGTGCAGGAAATATAGAAAAATCGGTTGTGTGCGCTTGACGAAAACGGAAAAACATGCTATTATAATAGCATGGAGCATACTACGGAAATTAATAAAACAATTGCAAAAAACTTAATGTACTATCGCAAAGCGGCAGGACTGACGCAGGCGGAGCTTGCGGAAAAAATCAATTATTCGGACAAATCGGTGTCCAAATGGGAATCGGGGAACGGCGTCCCCGACGTGTACACTTTGATGCAGCTTGCGGAATTATACGGCGTTACGCTGAACGATTTGGTTGGGGAGGGCACGCCCGTATTGCCGACGAAAGAAAGACGCGGCTTACGCGGTTGGATTATGCTGTTGGCAAGCGGAATCGTTTGGCTTGTCGCAACGTGCTGCTACGTTTTGGTAGAACTGATTCGGCCGGGCGCGGACTGGTGGCTGATTTTCCTTTACGCCCTTTTGGCAAACGCAATCGTTATCGTGACGTTTGCGTCCGTTTGGAAATACCGTTTCGTCAATTTCCTTGCCGTTTCGGCGTTGATATGGGTGGCGATTTTGTGCTTGCACTTCACGCTGCGCGAGGCGTTTATGCACTTTGGCGGAAACGCACGTCCGTTGTGGTTGTTGTATATTCTCGGCGCACCTTTGCAGGTTTTGGAATGCATGTGGGGGCTGTTCCGCTCGAAACTGCGTTCTAAAAAGACGAAGGAAAGCAAACAAAAACCCATAGCAAGCGCAGAAACGAAAGCAGAAACGAAAGCGGAAACGGGCATGGAGCCGAATGCAGAACCGAAAGAAGAGAAAAACGGAGAGAATTTGTAAAGGAAAGAGGTTTTTATGCGGTGCGAGTATTGCTGTAAAAACGAAGCAACGAAAACGTACGAACGGATAAAAGACGGAAAGAAGGTGCATGCGTATTATTGCATGGAGTGTTACCATCAGCTGTTTTTGAGTGCCGATGAAGCGGAGGGCGAAACGTCGCTTTCCGCTTGTCCGTATTGCGGCATGACGTTGGAGGAATTTCAGGCAGGAAAGCTGGTGGGCTGTGCGTATTGTTATCGAACGATGAAAGGCGGTATCTATCCCAGCGTCATTAAAATGCAAGGGGATTGCGTGCATACGGGCAAAAGACCCATGTATTTCGCCAATGAAAAAGACGAGTTCGAATTTCTTTCGCTGCCGGACGATTTACAGCAGGAAGTGGTGCAAAATATGCGCTTGGAAAAGCAGATTAACGAATTGAACTGTATCATTGAAAAATTGACCTCGGAAAACAATTTCGAGGACGCAAAAAACTACGCGGACAAACTCTCGTCCATGCGCAGCAACGCGGAAATTGAGGAGGAATTTGTATGGCGAACACGTCTGACAACATCCAAACAACCGTAATTTCCACGCGCGTGCGTCTGGCGAGAAATTTTGCGTCTTATCCCTTTCCCCGTAAGATGGACGAAGCGCAAGCAGAGGACATCGTACACCTCGTCAACGAGGGCTTGAAAGGAGTTCGCGGCGCAGGGCAGTTTACCAAATATGAAATTAGCGCACTCTCCCGTCAGCAAATCGCTTTATTGAAAGAACAGTACCTGATTAGCCCGGCTCTGTTAAAGAGCAAAAAAGGCGCGGCATTCGTGACTTCGGACAATGCCGTTTCTATCATGGTCAACGAGGAAGACCACTTGCGCGAGCAGTGCATTTGCAAGGGCTTCGATTTACACGGCGCGTACGACCGCTTGAATTTGGTGGACGACGGTTTGGCTGCGAAATACGATTTTGCCTTTGATAAAAAGTTGGGCTACATAACGGCGTGTCCAAGCAACCTCGGCACGGGAATGCGCGCCTCGGTCATGATGTTTTTACCCGGGCTCACGCAAAACGGCGGTTTGAAAGATTTGCTGCCTAAATTAAAACGCAGCGGCTTGACCGTTCGCGGCGCGTTTGGCGAGGGGAGTAGTTCGGACGGTTGCGTGTATCAGGTAAGCAACCAAAAAACGCTGGGGCTTTCGGAAGAAGAAATTCTTTCGGCTGTCGCTTCGCACGCGGAAAATATCTGCCGTTTGGAAGCAAAAGCACGCGCGGAAATGTTGAAAAAATCGGCTACGGAACTGCGCGATAAATGTTTGCGTGCGTTCGGTACGCTGACGAATTGCGCACTCCTTTCCGAAACGGAACTCTTTTCCAAGATAGCGGAAGTGCGCTTGGGTATCGTGCTCGGTTTCTTAGAAAACGTGGACGGCGAAAGCTTTGATGATTTTTACAACGATATGCATCCTACCACTTTCCGTATCAGCAACGGCTTAGAGGGCATGAGCGAGAGAAAATGCGACGAGGTACGCGCGGAAACGGTATGCAAGGTGCTGCCGCAAATCGTGCAGGTCGTCGGCAGGAAAAAATAAAAAATAAACGAAAAACCAACGAAGAAATCAACGAAAAACAGCAAGGAGAGAGGGTATGTATCCTTTGTCGAGAGCAACGCAAAATTTAAACGCAGCGCTGAAACTCGCCAACAAGACGGCGGCGGAGATTGCCGAAACGGCATTTATCGGCAGCGAGCACTTTATTTACGCATTTTTGAATATGCCCAAGTGTGCGGCATGCAAAATTTTAACAAAAGCAGGCGTAAAAAAGGAAAAATACGAAAAACTGTTCCTAGAACACGTGGACAAAAAATACCAAGGCAAAGGCTTGACGCCGAACACGCAAAAGATGTTTGACCGGGCCGTTGAGGCGGCGATGGCGAACGGTATGTTGGCAGGCACGGCGCATATGTTGTATGAAATTTTATGCGTCGGCACGAGCTTTGCCGTCCGTCTGCTTGCGTCCATGGCAGACGTCGAGAGCATGAAAACGAGTGCTTTATACGAGGTAAACGCCTTGACAAACCAAAACAAACATAGCGGCGGAGATTATGAAACGGATTATGATCCGCGTTCGTACGCGCCCCCTGCGGCGGACGATGGCAATGCCGCGCCGATGTATAAGAGCGCGACCATGGTAGACGAAAGCACCAAGGAAAAAGGGAAAGCGCGTCAGGATATGTCGGCTTTGGAGAGCTGCGGAATTGACATGACCGAGCGTGCCCGAAAGGGAAAAATGGACCCCGTAATCGGCAGAAAGCAGGAAACGGAAAAGCTTGTGCAAGTGCTTTCCAGACGCTCTAAAAACAACCCCGTCTTAGTGGGGGAACCGGGCGTGGGGAAGAGCGCGATTATCGAGGGGCTTTGTCAGTTGATTGTCAAGGGCGAAGTTCCCGAACAGTTATACAACAAGAAGATTTTTTCCGTGGATTTGCCGGGAATGTTGGCAGGCACGCGGTATCGCGGCGATTTTGAAGAAAAGCTGAAACTGTTGATTGACACCGTGTTAAAGGACGGGGATATCATCTTGTTCATCGACGAAATTCACACTCTTGTCGGTGCCGGCGGTTCTGCGGAAAACAGCATGGACGCCGCAAATATCATGAAACCGTTGATGGCGCGCGGCGATTTGCAAATTATCGGCGCAACGACCATTGAAGAATACAGAAAATATATCGAAAAGGACAGCGCGTTAGAGCGTCGTTTTACCCCCGTGCACGTAGACGAGCCCTCGCACGAGAATACGGTGGCAATCATCAAGGGCTTGCGCCCTAAATACGAAGAACACCACGGGATTGCGATTACCGACGAGGCAATCGAGGCGGCGGTAAAACTGTCCACGCGCTATATCACGGACAGATATCTGCCCGACAAAGCCATCGATTTGATAGATGAAGCGGCGGCACGCGTCCGCATTGTCGAGGGTAGCGGCAGCGCGGAAATTCAGGAAACCCGTGCGGAACTCGTACTCTTGGAGGAAGAACGCGCCTTGCATGCAAGCCGTCAAGAATACGCGTTAGCGACGGAAGCTCTGAATAAAAAAGTCCGTGTGGAAGAAAAGCTCAAAGCGTTAGAACAGGCGCAATCTCCGCGCCGTTTGCCCGACGGGCGCAACGCGCTTTGCGCAGAACACGTGGCGGCAATCGTCAGTGCAAGAATGCGCATTCCGCTGATGAAAATCACGCAGGAAGAAGGGGAAAAGCTCATGCGCTTGGAGGAGGATCTCCATAGACGTATCATCGGTCAAAACGAAGCGGTAAACGCCGTGGCAAAAGCCATTCGCCGTGCGAGAGCCGGCTTAAAAGACCCGTCCAGACCCATCGGTTCGTTCATTTTCGTCGGCCCGACGGGGGTGGGGAAAACCGACCTTTGCAAAGCGCTTGCTGAGGCGATGTTTGGCTCGGAAGAGCAGATGATTCGCTTGGATATGAGCGAATATATGGAAAAGCAATCGATTTCCAAACTCATCGGCGCGCCTCCGGGGTATGCCGGTTACGAAGACCTTTCGACGGGGCAGTTGACGGACAAAGTCCGCACGACGCCGTATTGCGTAATCTTATTTGATGAAATTGAAAAGGCGCACCCGGACGTGTTCAATCTTTTATTGCAAATTCTGGACGACGGGCGGTTGACGGACAGCAAGGGCAGAACGGTCAGCTTTAAAAACGCGGTCATCATTCTCACTTCCAACGCCGGTGGTTCGCTTGGCGAAGAGGACCAGGACGAAGCGCATTACGAGGCGATGAAAGACCGTATCACAAACGCTTTGAAAGAGCATTTCCGCCCTGAATTTTTAAACAGAATGGACGATATCATCGTCTTCCATAGCTTGACGAAATCCGATTGCGCAAAAATCGGCGGAAAGTTGGTAAAATCGCTGGCAAGACGGTTGTTAGAGCAGCGCGGCATCGTGCTTTCGGTAACGGAATCCGCTTTGGCGGCGTTGGTGGAAGAGGGGTATGACCCTCAGTACGGGGCAAGACCGTTAAAACGTGTGATTCAGCGCAGGATTGAAGACAGTCTTTCCGAAGAAATATTGCTTGGCAGGATACAAAACGGTGAGCACGTAACGGTGGATTATTACGGCGGAGAATACGGTTTTTCCAAACGAAACGCCTAAACGTAAGGCAGGAGGAGTAATATGAAATTAACGACTTCGGGGGAATCGCACGGCAGGGCTTTGGTGGCAATCATCGAAGGATTACCTGCGCATTTGCCCATAGATACGGATAAAATCAACGCGGCGCTTGCTCTGCGGCAAAGCGGTTACGGCCGTGGCGGCAGACAAAAAATAGAAAGGGACGCCGTGGAAATTTTGACGGGGGTTCGCAACCGAGAAACGCTTGGCAGCCCCGTTACCTTATGTATTTTTAATAAGGATTATGAAAATTGGCAAATTTGCATGTCGGCAGGCGAGTGCGACAAAACGGCAATGCAGGAAAAGGCTTTGACAAAAGTCCGCCCCGGGCACGCAGATTTGACGGGAATGCTCAAATACGCGCAAACGGACGCGCGCAACGTGTTGGAACGCGCTTCCGCACGCGAAACGGCAATCCGCGTTGCCGCAGGCGAAGTGTATAGGGAATATTTATCTCAGCTCGGTGTGGAAGTGAGCGGCTTTGTGTGTGAAATTTGCGGTATCAAGGACGAAAAAGAATACGATTTTTCGCAGTTGGCAGGCGCTAAGGCCACGCAAACGGGTATGCTGGATAGCGAAAAGGAATGCTTGGCGATAGAAAAAATTTCTGCTTTGCGCACGGCAGGCGATACGGCAGGCGGCGTTGTGGAAATTCGCGTAAAGGGCTTAAAGAGAGGCTTTGGCAGCGTGATGACGTACGGTGAAAAACTGGATGGAAAGTTGGCGCAGGGCTTGATGAGCATTCAAGCGGTCAAGGGCGTTGAGATTGGCGCAGGCTTTGCAGTTGCGGAAAAGAGCGGCAAGGAAATCCATGACGAGATTGCCTATGAAAACGGGCGATATATCCGTAAAACCAACCGCGCAGGCGGTATCGAGGGCGGCATGTCCAACGGCGAAGAGATCGTTTTACGCGTGGCGATGAAGCCCATCCCCACGTTAATGAGCGGTTTGCAGACGGTAGATTTTATCACCAAACAGAGCACGCAAGCGGCGTCCGAGCGCAGTGACGTATGCGCGATTTTCGCGATGGAAATTATTGCCGAGGCGGTCGTATGCCAAGTCCTTGCGGACGTGGTATCTTTGCGGCTTGGCGGTGACACGGTTGCCGAAATAAAAGATAGATACAACGCATTGCCGTAAGAGAAAAAACAGGAAAAGTATATGGAATTAATCGAATTAAAAACCCCTTCGATGCAGGGGAAAATATTCGTTGGCAACGGCGTAATCGAAGCTCGGTTGCCTGCTCTTACCAAGGGTCAGAAAAATTTTGTAGTGACCGATTCTAACGTGCATAGGATATACAAAGCATGGTTCGAAAGCTATTTTCCCGATACGGAAATTTTCGTTTTACCGGCAGGGGAAGAGAATAAAAATTTCCAGTCCTTGTACGCAATTTTAGAAAAAATGGCAAGTGCAGAGCTGTATCGTACCTCTCGTCTGTTCGCCGTAGGCGGCGGCGTTGTGGGGGATATCGGCGGCTTGGCGGCGGCTTTGTATATGCGCGGTATTTCCTGCGTGCAAATCCCCACCACCCTTTTATCCCAAGTGGATAGCAGCGTCGGGGGCAAAACCGCGGTGGACCTTGGCGGCGTCAAAAATATTGTCGGGGCGTTTTATCAGCCCTGCGAAGTATTGGTCGAACCCTCGTTTTTGCAGACTTTGTCTGCGCGGGAAATCAAGTGCGGCTTGGGCGAAATTGTCAAATACGCCGCATTAAACGGAGATATTTTCGATGTGTTGCAGGCGCACGCCGACAACCTTGGCGACTTGGCGTTTTTAACGACGATGATAAGTGATTGTATCCGCCATAAAGCGCGCGTTGTGGAGCTGGACGAAAAGGAATCGGGTGAGCGGCAATCGCTGAACGTCGGTCATACCACCGGCCACGCGATAGAACTTTCCGTCGGACTTTCCCATGGGGAAAGCGTGTTATACGGCATGAGATTAGAAACTCGTATCGCGATAGAGACAGGGGTGTGCGAAGCGGAATACGGTGCGAAATTATTAGCACTGATTGACAGCGCAATCCAGGTTGCCCCGATGGGTCAGGCGGATTTTTCGCATTTAGAAAGCTACGCGGAAAAAGCGCGTTCTGATAAGAAAAATACGGGCGACGGCAAGATAAAAATGTCCGTTGCCAAAACCAAGGGCGTATGGGCGTCCTTGGCATTGTCTTTCGAGGCGTATAAAACGGCTTTGAGAAAAGCCGCGCAAGAGTGAGAGAAATAGGAGAAGTGAAAGATAAGTATGCTGCAAATTGATGCAAGAAACCGCGTGGAGGGCGAATTTTCACTCCCCGGCGATAAATCGGTGACCCACCGCGCCATCATGTTAAACGGCGGCGCGGACGGCGAAGCGGTCATCACCAACGCACTGATGGGCGAGGATTGTGTATCCACGTGCCGTTGTATGCGTGCTTTGGGAGCAAAAATAGAAGTGGACGGTACAACGCTTCGGGTAAGCGGTACGCCCCATTTCCGTCGCGGAACAGAGCTCAACTGCGGCAATTCCGGCACGACCATTCGTCTCTTGACGGGGTTTGTGGCAGGCAAGGGGATTGATGCGAAACTGTACGGCGACGAATCCTTATCTTCCCGTCCTATGGCGCGCATTTCTCAGCCTTTGTCCCTGTTGGGTGCGGACGTAACAACGACGGACGGGCATGCTCCCGTGTACGTATCCCCGAAAGCTTTGCACGGTGCGGACGTGACGCTGAACGTAGCTTCGGCGCAGGTGAAAAGCGCCGTGTTGTTGGCAGGGATTTCCGCCGAAGGGCAAACCCGCGTTACCGAACCGGTGAAATCGCGCGACCATACCGAACGCATGTTGCAAGCGATGGGCGCGGATATCCAGGTAGACGGTAGAACGGTATCGGTGAAAAAGAGTGTTCTGCACGCCATAGACGTATGCGTACCCTCGGACGTTTCGTCGGCGGCATATTTCATGGCGTTGGGTGCATTAAAAGGCAAAACGCTTTGTAAAAACGTGGGTATCAACCCCACGCGCACGGGCATTTTAACGGCTTTTGACCGTTTGGGCGTCAAATACTCGTTGTTGAACAAGCGCGTTTCCGGCGGCGAAGAAACGGCGGATATTTTGGTGGAGAAATCCCCGATGCGGGCGATAGAGCTCTCGTCGGAAGACGTGCCGTCCATGATAGACGAGCTTCCGCTCGTGGCGCTGCTTTGCGCGTTTGCGGAAGGGGAAACCAGGATAACGGGCGCAAGGGAATTGCGCGTGAAAGAGAGCGACAGAATCCGCACGACAACGGAGCTTATCAACAACCTTGGCGGCGACTGTCAAGAACTGCCCGATGGGTTTATCATTCGCGGTAAAGAAAAACTTGTAGGTGGCAACGTGGACAGCTATTTAGACCACCGCATCGCGATGACGGGTGCGGTTGGGTTGCTCGCGTCGCAAAACGGGGGCGGCATTTACCGTCCCGAATGCTGCGCCATCTCTTTCCCGGATTTCTTCGATAAGTTAGGGATAAAACTGTATTGAGGAGTGCGCAATGAAGCTGCAAAAATTACGTTTGGGCTTGATAGGAAAGGACGTTTCCAAATCCTTGAGCTCGGAAATGCATACTTTTATTTTAAATGCCTTGGGCGTGGAATGCGAATATGAAACTTTTTCCGTCCAAAGCGCGGATTTTGATAACGCCATGCGCCGATTGCTTGGGGATTTTGATGGATTTAACGTTACTATTCCCTATAAACGCGACGTGATGGAATACTTGGACGAAGTGGTAGGCGACGCGTTTGCGTTCAGCGCCGTCAACACCGTCAAGAGCTCAACAAGGTCGGGATATAACACGGACGGCATGGGCTTTTTGCAAATGTTAAGCGAGGCAAAAATTGACGTTTTAGGCAAAAAAGTCCTCGTGCTTGGCGGCGGCGGTTCAGGCAGAAGCACGGCGGCGGCGTTGAAAAACGCAGGCGCGGAAGTGTCCATGTACCAACGCAGACGAGAAAAGTTGGTAGAGACCTGTCAAGAGTTAGGCGTGCGCGCCGCAGGCAGCGCGGAAGAGGGCGGATACGACGTCTTAATCAACTGCACGGGCGTCGGCATGCACGACAGCGAGGGGCAATCCCCCGTCAGCGAAGCGGCTTTTGCAGGCGCAACGGCGGCGGTGGATTTGATTTACGTTCCCGAAGAAACGGAATTTTTACGCCAAGCCAAGGCGCTGGGGCTTCGGACTTTGAACGGAGCGGCGATGCTGTTTTATCAGGCGTACTATGCCGACTGCATTTATTTAGAGATGCAGCCGGACAAAACGCAAGCGGAAAGCTTGTATCAGGCATACAAAGCATATAAAAAAAGCAAATAAACGGATATAAAAATCGAACGGAGGACGTGCGGTTATGAAATTTTTAGTAATCAACGGCGTGAATTTAAATTTAACGGGAAAGCGTGAAAAAGGCGTATACGGTGCGGCAAGTTTAGAGGACATCAACGCAAAAATCCTCGCTTTTTGTCAGCAGAACGGCGACAGCGCCGATTTTTATCAAAGTAATATCGAGGGCGAGCTTGTCAATAAATTGCACGAAGCTTTTGAAAACAAGCATTACGACGGGATTTTGCTGAACGCAGGCGCGTTTACGCATTACAGCTATGCTTTGCGCGACGCGATTGCGGCGATTGATATTCCGGTTGCGGAGGTGCATATTTCTAACGTGCACGCACGCGAAGAATTTCGTCGTCACAGCGTATTGTCGGAGGTTTGCCGTGGCGTTGTCTGCGGTTTTGGCGCGGGAAGCTATTTGGCTGCAATCGTCGGTTTGAAAGACGCGTTATCCAACTAAACGGCGCGAGGAATGGGCATGAACCTTATTTTATGCGGCATGATGGGCTCGGGAAAGACAACCATCGGGAAAGAGCTTGCAAAGAGCACGGGTTGGCGCTTGTGCGATACCGACGGTATTATCGTGGAAAGGCATGGTAAAATCGCCGATATTTTTGCTACGCACGGCGAGGGGTACTTCCGGGATTTGGAAACGTCGGTTGCCAAAGAACTCGCAGAAGAGAACGGGCTTGTAATCTCCACGGGCGGTGGGCTTGTCCTGCGGCAGGAAAACGTGGAAGCACTGCAAAAAAACGGCAAAATTATCTTTTTGCGCGCCACGATAGAAACGCTGATAAAGCGTTTGCAATCGGACGGGGAACGCCCCCTTTTGCATAGTACGGCGGAGAGCTTGGAAGAGAAGCTGACAAGGTTATTGCAAGCGCGTACGGCTGTATACGAACGCGCCGCGGATTGCGTTGTGGACGTGGACGGAAAGACGCCCGAACAAATCGCGGCGGAAATCCTTGCGGCAATCGCCGCGAAATAAAAAACAAGGCAGGAATGATATGAAAACGGTTGTAATCACGGGCGGCGTGCGCGGCATCGGCAAGAGCGTCGCGTTGGCTTTTCTTAAAAAGGGCTACCGCGTTTGCGCGGTATATTCCCGCGATGAAAAAAGCGCCAAGGAAATGCAAGCGTTCGGCGTGGAAACTTTTTGCGCGGACGTTTCGAAAGAAGAGGACGTCGTTGCATTGTTTCAAAAGGTCGGCAAGGTGGACGTGCTTGTCAACAATGCAGGCGTTTCGTTGATAAAACAAATCCAAGACGTAACGTATGCGGAGTATCGCCGCGTGATGGACGTCAACGTCGGCGGTGCAATTTTATGCGCTCGTGAGGCGGCGAAAGGTATGATAGACAGGCAAAACGGACTGATAATCAACGTTTCATCCGTTTGGGGCGAGGTCGGCGGCAGCTGCGAAAGTGTGTATTCCGCGTCCAAAGCGGCGTTGCTTGGCTTTACCAAAGCGCTCGCCAAAGAGCTTGGTTGGTCGAAAATTCGGGTCAACAGCGTTTCGCCCGGCGTTATCGATACACCCATGAACGCACATTTTTCCACGGAGGAAATGCAAGCGCTTTGCGATGAAATCCCGATGGGTCGTATCGGCAGAGGGGAGGACGTCGCCGCCGCGGTGTTGTATTTAGAGGAAAACGAGTACGTCACGGGCGTGGATATTCCCGTCAACGGCGGTTTTTCTATTGCTTAACTTGATTTTTCAAATACTTGTCTAAAATATTTTGTATGAAATCATCCGCGATCCCTTTTGTAGGGGATTGCGGTTCTTTTTTGTCCGCTTGACAGGATTTTTCGGCTTCCCCATGCCCATTTTCGGGCTTTTGCATATTATCAGGGTTCTCTTTTTCGGGTTTATGCGCAGGGGGCGATTGGTGAAAACAGCCCAAAGTTTGCGAGAATTTGGATAAGTCTTTCAAAAATGAAAGCATCTGTTCCGAATCCTTAATTTGCGCCATAAGCGGTTTAACGCTTTCGGAGAAGTTGGGGTTTTGCGTGAGATAATACAATAATACTAATATCAAAATTTCCATATTGCAGTATATGATATACGGTGTCGAAAAATTGACGGTGCGAATACTATATATTAATATATGGAGGTGAAAATGAAGAGCTTTAAAGATTATTCCAAGACGCAAACCGAGGGCGCAAATTTTCAAGCTACCCCTAACGATACGGCAACCGCAGAGGAATTGACGAGAAAAATTGCTTCGGCATATGCTGGAAAAAGCAATGCGTCCATGCTGAAAAGTATCCTACAAGAAGCGGAAAAAAGTAAGCGCGCCGGCACTTTATCCAACGAAGAAATCGAAAATTTTTATCAAAGCTTCGCGCCCATGTTAGATGGCGTACAGCGGAAAAAACTTCGCGCCGTCGTCGAGGAATTAAAGAGGATATAAAGATAGCCCGAATGCGCCAAAAAAACGCATTCGGGCATACCATGTACGCGATGAATTAGGAAATTTCCTGCAAAGCTTGCAATAAAGAAAGGATTTCCGTTTCACTGTTATAATGGGAAAAGGAAACGCGCACCAAGCCCCCGTCGAGGGTGAAAAGCGCCTCGTGCATTCTCGGCGCGCAATGCAAACCGCCGCGTACGGCAATATCATATTTCGAGGAAAGGATATCGGCTATTTGTTCGGACGGATATTTCCGGTGTGAAAAAGCGACGATTCCCGCGCTGTTTGGTGTGGAAAACAACTGATAATTAGGCATGCTTGCAAGCGCGGCGCAAAGTTTTTCCGTCAAAGCGTAAATGCGGCGGTATATCCGCGTTTTATGTACGGTAAGATAGCGCACTCCCTCTAAAAGAGATAAAATAGAGGGATAGGAAAGAGTCCCCGATTCCAACGCGTCGGGATAAAAATCGGGCATTTCTTCCGAAAGGCTCATAGAGCCCGTACCGCCGTACAAAAGCGGCGAGGGGTCAACGCGGTCGGAAAAGAGCAACGCACCGCTGCCCTGGATTCCTTGCATGCCCTTATGCCCGGCAATCGCCAGCATATCAATTCCCGTTTTTTTCATGTGGATGTCCAAATGCCCACCGCCCTGCGCTCCGTCGCAAAGCAACAAAACGTGGGGCGGCAGCGCGGCGCGAATCTCGGCGAGAGGCGGCATAACGCCCGTTACGTTGGAGGCGGTAGTGACGATGACCATACGCGTGTTTTCTTTGACCAGAGCGGCGATATCCGTCGGGGCTACGTTATGCAAAAAAGCAGGGTCGTTGGAGAGTGGGCAAACGTCGTAGGTAATAACGCCTCTTTGTTGCAGTTGTAACAAGGGGCGCAGGACGGAATTGTGTTCCATACAAGTCGTAACGACGTGGTCACCCTGTTGTAGTACGCCGAAAATAGCGATATTCAGGGCTTCCGTGCAATTTTTGGTAAACACCGTGCGCTCGAACCCATGCCCACCGAAATAATCGTTTAGCGCGTGGCGGCAGACTTGTACAAGGCCAGCGCAGGAGAGGGATAATTTATGTCCGCTTCGGCCGGAGTTGGCGCAAACGCGGATAGCGGAGGCGACGGCGGTGGTGACTTGGTCGGGCTTTCTGCCGCCCGTAGCAGCGTTGTCAAAATAAATCATAATGCACCTCTTTTTTGCGGATATTCATAAAATATAGTATTCCGAAAAGGAGGCGTATATGACTTGATGATTTTAGCTGTGTTCCGTTCAAGGTCGCACAGTTTAGACTATGCGGAACGTTTATATAGATACGGAGTAGATTCCACGACGGTATCCGCTCCGAAAGACGTAAGGATAGGCTGCGGCGTGTGCGTGCGGTTTGACGCCAGATACTTCGTCCGCGCCAACGCAATTTTAAAGACGGGTAGATATTCATCTTTTAAAGGTTTTTATCGAATAGACTACGTCGGCGGCAGAATGACCGTCACGCCCTATCGATAACGGCGGATAGTATAATGTGAACAAAAAATAAAGGGGAGAGAAAGGAAAAGCACGGGCAACCGCTTGCAAAAAAACCGCGCGTGTGATATACTGAATACACTATGAAAAAGACGGACAAACAAGCGGCTCTGGCCGAATTACAAAATCTGTACCCCGAAGCAAAACCCGCGTTGCATTATACGACCGCTTACGAACTGCTTGTGGCGGTGATTCTTTCCGCGCAGTGCACGGACGAGCGCGTCAACAAGGTAACGGCGGTGCTTTTCGAGAAATATTCCACTCCGCAAGCGATGGTCACGCTCTCGCAAACGGAGTTGGAAAAATACATTTTTTCCTGCGGTTTTTATCGCATGAAAGCAGAGCATATTTTATCCGCGTCGAGGGATATCCTCGATAAATTCGGCGGCGAAGTTCCTAACACCGTGGAAACGTTGATGAGCCTTGCAGGCGTAGGCAAAAAAACGGCGAACGTCGTGTATTCGGTGGCGTTTGGCGGTGCGGCGATTGCGGTGGATACGCACGTGTTCCGCGTCAGCAACCGTCTTGGTTTGGCGAAAGGCAAAACGCCTCTGGAAGTGGAAGCCGGCTTAAACAAAGCCATTCCGCGCGAGGACTGGTCAAAGGCGCATCATTGGTTGATTTACCACGGCCGCAGAGTTTGCCATTCCCAACGCCCCTCTTGTGAAAATTGCACTCTGCGCTCGCTTTGCGATTACGCCAAGAAAAAATAGGGATTTTTCCGCCTAACAACTTCCAAAAACCGTATAACTTTCCCTCGTGTTTCGCATACTGCTCTCACGGGGGTATTTTTATGGAAAAAGAGGAAAACTTTTTACAAGAGCTGTTGGAGATGGAAGATTTGGCAGGGAAAAAGGCGAAAATTTATTCCCGTTTGCTGATGGACGCGGACAAAGCGCAAAAGATGGAGGCGCTGTCTCTCCGCCATGAATCCCGTCGAGAAAAAATCGGGGCTTTGCTGTATGGAAAGGCGCTTTCGGCGAAGAAAAAGAAGGGAGGGGAGTAATATGAAGTTGGAAAAAAGAGAAATCACGCTGAATGAAACGGACAGTATTAAGGACATGCTGTACATGGAAAAAATCTTACTTCGGGTACATGAAGAGAGTGTGAAAAAAGCGGAGCGAAAAGAGGTAGAGGGAGTTCTTCACAAGATGATTGAGGACACGAAAAAGGAGATAGAAGCTCTGCAAAAAGAGAAGAAAAACGCGGAAAGTATCAAAAAGATGTAAAAAAGAGCAAAAAATAGGATAGCCGATGGGTGAAAAACAACCATTTCGGCTATTTTTTATTTGACAAAATAAAATGGGCGGAGTATAATGAAATAAAAATATGCAACTAAAGTTGCAAAAGAAAAAGAAGAGGTGTTATTATGGCAAAAGAAAAGGGCAAAGGGTTCTTTGCGGAATTTAAGAAGTTTATTACGCGCGGCAACGTATTGGATATGGCTGTCGGCGTCATCGTCGGCGGTGCGTTCACGGCAATCGTCAATGCGGTCAGCAACAATATTTTGAAGCCCATTATCAACTGGGTTTTGGCATTGATTATCGGTAAAGACGGCTTGGCGGGCGCGCTCACATTCCTTTCCAAGGCATACGTAGTTGGCGAAGACGGCGCATACGTGGTAGACGAAGCCGGTAAAATGGTCGTTGACCTTGCAAACTCCATCTATATTGACTGGGGCGCATTTATCAGCGCGGTCATCAATTTCCTTCTCATCGCCTTCGTTCTGTTTATGATTGTTCGCACGATGAATAAAATCGCAGCGGCGAAATCGGAAGCGATGAGCAGCGCGGAAATGGAAAGAAACCAAAAGAAAGAGATTAAGAAGATTCGCAAGGAAGAAAAGGTTACCAAATTAGAAGCGACGGCAATCTATCTTGAACGCGTTGAAGCGGCAAAGGCGGCAGAAGCAGAAGCAGCTCGTTTGGCAGAAGAAAAAGCAGCGGAAGAAGCTCGTTTGGCGGAAGAAAAAGCGATGGCAAACACCTTGCTGTTGGCAGAAATCCGCGATTTGTTGAAAAACAAATAAGCAAGAGAGAAAAATCCGTTGACAATTCCCTAAAAAATGGGGTATAATAAACGGGTAAAAAATAAGCAAAGGCAATGAAAAAGTTGGCGTTTTTCATCTAACCGTTTACCAGAGAGCGTATCCGTAGGCTGGAAGATACGCAAACGGCGAAAGACGACCGTTTCGCTTTGGAGCCGCTCTTTTGAGCCGATAATTTCGGGGTAGGGAGAGCCGCGGCGCGGCGTAATGCGCGAAAAGAAGGCGCGAGGAATCGCGTGAATGCAGGTGGTACAGCGGATATTTTCGCCCTGCGTGCTTGGCTTTGCCGGGCGCGCGGGGCGCTTTTCTTTTTCGGGCTGTTGCCGATAACCGCAAGAAAACAGAAAAAAACGTAACGAATACGGAGGATCGATATGAAAGAAAAAATTGAAGCCTTACGCTTGGAAATCACCGAAGCGATGGGGCAGACGCAAACAGGTCGCGCGCTTTACGAACTCAAAGTGAAGTTCCAGACCGAACTCAAAGGCATCATGAGCGGCATGAAAGACCTTCCCAAGGAAGACCGCCCGACGTTCGGCAAAGTCGTCAACGAGTTCAAGCAAGACATGGAAGAAAAATTCGAAGCTCGTGCGGCGGTTGTGCGTCAAATGGAAATGGAAAAGAAATACGCCGAGGAACGCATCGACATCACGATGCCCGGCAAAGCGTACAAAGCAGGTGCTTTGCACCCTATTACGCTAGTCAAAAACGAGTTGATTGATATTTTTGCCGGCATGGGCTTTAAAATTTTCGAAGGGCCGGAAATTGAAACGGACTATTACAATTTCACGGCGCTCAATACACCGAAAGACCACCCTGCAAGAGACATGCAAGACACCTTCTATCTGGCAGAGAATTTGTTGCTGCGCACGCAGACTTCGGCAGGACAAATCCGCGTTATGGAAAAGGACGCGCCGCCCATCAAAATCCTCTCGCCCGGCAGAGTATTCCGTTCGGACGACGACGCGACCCATTCGCCCATGTTCCATCAAATGGAAGGGTTGGTCGTGGATAAAGGCATCACCCTTTGCGATTTACAAGGCATGCTTGCAGAGTTCGCGCGCAAGATGTTTACCGATTCAACGAAGGTGCGTTTGCGTCCCTCGTACTTCCCGTTCACCGAACCCAGCGTTGAAGTCGATTTAAGCTGTTCGGAATGCGGGGGCAAGGGTTGCAGACTTTGTAAGGGCACGGGTTGGATCGAAGTCCTTGGCGCGGGTATGGTAAATCGCCGTGTGTTGGAAAATTGCAACGTAGACCCCGACGAATACACGGGTTTTGCATTCGGTATGGGTATCGAACGTATTGCGATGCTCAAATACGGTATCAACAATATCAAGACGCTGTTCGAAAACGATACTCGTTTCTTGGAACAGTTTGAGGATTGAGGGAGGTAGAGAAAAATGAAAGCACCTTTCAGTTGGTTAAAAGATTACGTAGATATAGACGTCACCGCGCAAGAGCTTGCGGAAAAGCTGTTCTCTTGCGGTTTTGAAGTAGAAGAACTTTCCTATCTCGGCGCGAAAATCAATCGAGTTGTCGTCGGCGAAGTAAAAGCGTTGACGCCGCACCCCGACAGCGACCACATGCAAATTTGCGTAGTGGATTGCGGCGAGGAATACGGCAGGGAATTGCAAATCGTCACCGGTGCGCCCAACGTATACGTGGGTATGAAAACCCCTTGCGCTTTGGACGGTTCGACGGTGGTAGAAAGCAATCCTGCTATGCTGGAAAAGAACCCCGATGGGATTAAAAAGATTAAAAAAGGCAAGCTTCGCGGCGTGGAATCTTTCGGTATGCTCTGTTCGGGTGAAGAACTTGGCATCAACGACGATTTCTATCCCGGCGCAGAAGTCAACGGCTTGCTCGACCTTGCCAAGGACGCGCCTGTGGGCGAAGACATCAAAAAAATCGTAGGGCTTGACGATTGGATTTTTGACATTTCCATTACGGCAAACCGTCCCGACTGTCAATGCATTTTAGGCATCGCGCGCGAGGTGGCGGCGGTTTTGAACAAGCCCTTCAAGGCGCCCGATTTCTCCTATACCGCGCACAAAACCACGGCAGAACCCGTCACGGTAGAAGTGCACGCGCCCGACCTTTGCCCTCGCTACGTTGGGCATTACGTAGAAAACGTAACCGGCGGCGTTTCTCCTGCTTGGATGAGAAAACGTCTTGCGCTTTCGGGTATTCGTTCGATTTCTCCCATCGTAGACATCACCAACTTCGTTTTGTTGGAAATGGGGCAACCCATGCACGCGTTTGACGCAGACGATATCGGGGATAGAAAAATCATCGTCCGCAGAGCCACGCAGGGCGAAAAAATTGTGACGTTGGACGAAAAAGAATTTACACTCACCCCCGACAACCTCGTAATTTGCGACGGCAAAAAGCCCGTGGCTTTGGCAGGTATCATGGGTGGGTTGAACAGTGAAATCAAGGAAAACACGAAAAACGTGTTCTTTGAATCGGCAAAGTTTGCCCGTGACAACGTAAGAAAAACCTCCCGTGCGCTTGGCCAGTCTTCCGATTCCTCGTCCCGTTTTGAAAAGGGTGTGGACGCTTACACCAACGCTTTGGGCATGCACAGAGCGCTCCATCTCATCGAAGAACTTGGTTGTGGTACGGTTACAGAGCTTTGTGAAGACGTTTGTGCGGTATCTCTTGAACCCCGTAAAATGACGGCAAGCATTGCCAAAATCAATGCTTTGCTCGGTATTGTTGTCCCCAACGAAGAAATCGTGGCGATTTTGACTCGTTTGAACTTCCAACCCGAAGTAAACGGCGACGCTTTGACTGTGACGATTCCCGGTTATCGTGACGACGTGGACGGTTATCCCGATATCGCGGAAGAAATCATCCGCATGTACGGTTACGACCACATCACGCCGACGTTCTTGGAAAAAGCCAGCGTAACGGGCGGCGGTTTGACGGACGAACAGAAAAAGGAATTGCACGTAAAGAACGTGCTCCGCGTCCAAGGTTTCTCGGAAGCGTATAACTATTCCTTCTATTCCCCCAAAGATTTAGACCTCATGAAATTGCCTGCGGACGCAACAGAGCGCAACGCAGTGAAAATTCTCAACCCTATCAGCGAAGAACTTTCGATTATGCGTACCTTCCTCGCGCCTTCTATGCTCATGAATGCCGTGCGCAACATTCGTCGCGGCAACGATGAAGGCAGACAGTTCGAGGTGGCAAACGTATACGTGCCTAAAAATACGGCGGCAAGCGAACAGCCCGAAGAAAGAAAACACGTTGTTTTGGGTGTTTGGGGTGGTAAAAACGACTTCTTCGATATGAAAGGCGCGGTAGAACGCCTTGCGGAAGTTTTCCACGTCACCTTTGCTTATGAAAGAGCGGAAAAGACGTATTTGCACCCCGGCGTGTCCGCGAAACTGTTGTTGAACGGTGAAATCGTCGGTTGCATCGGTGAGGTAGACCCTGCCATCGCATTATCGCTTGGCTTGGATAAAAAGGTATACCTTGGCGAGTTGGATTTGGCGGCGATTGCAACGGCTATGGACGACAGAATCCGTTATAAAAATTTGCCGAAATTCCCTGCTGTCAAGCGTGACCTTGCGTTGCTCGCGGACGAAAAGCTTACCTGCGCAGAAGTGGAGGAAGTGCTTTTGCATTCCTGCAAATACGTAACGGCGGCAAAGCTTTTCGACGTATACCGCGGCGGTCAAGTCCCTGCCGGCAAGAAGAGTATGGCATTCACGCTCACGTTCACGCCCGACGCACAGACGGAAAAGGCGTTCACGCCCGAAACGTTGGACGGCTACGTGAAGAAGATTTTGAATAATTTGAAATTCAAGCTTGGTATCGAACTTCGATAAGGATATCATGAAAAGAACGGAAAAAATAACAACTTTCGGTTTTTTTAACGTCAACAAACCGTCGGGGATTGTTTCCTCGACGGTCGTTAATAAACTTAAATGGCTAACGGGCGTACCCTGCGGACACATGGGCACGCTCGACCCTTTGGCAAGCGGTGTTTTGCCCGTCGGTGTGGGAAATGCAACCCGACTTTTCGATTATTTTTTAAATAAGGAAAAGGAATACGTTGCCGAGTTTACTTTCGGCATGGATTCCGATACTTTGGATTCGACGGGGGAACTGGTGTACAGCGGTCGCATTCCTACCGCTGCGGAGATTGAGGCGGTACTGCCCAGCTTTTTTGGGGATATTATGCAAGTTCCGCCTAAATACAGTGCCAAAAACGTCAACGGCAGACGCGGTTACGACCTCGCTCGCGCCGGTGTAGAGTTTGAACTTCCGCCCAAGCAAGTGCATATTTACGGCATGGAATTGCTTGGCGCGGTGGAGGGAAAAACGGACGCCTTCCGTATCAAAATCAGATGCGGCGGCGGCACGTATATTCGCTCCCTAGCGCGAGATATCGCGCAAGCGCTTGGCACGAAGGCGGTGATGAGTGCGCTCAATCGCACCCAAAGCGGTTGTTTTACCCTGCCCAAGGCGATTGATTTTGACGTTTTGCAGCAAGACCCTACGTTGGAAGAGTTGGAAAAATATCTCATTCCCACGCAAGAGGTGTTGCCGTTTGAGGATTTGCTTTTGACGGAAAGACAATCGCAAAAACTGTTCAATGGGCAGCGTATCCCCGTTGAAAAGGCGGATGGATTGTATAAAATTTACCGCGACGGTTTATTTTACGGCGTCGCGGAGGTAAAAAACGGCTTGGCAAAAGCGGAAATCAAGTTATGTTAAAGACGGTTTGGCTGACGGAAAATAGGGATATTGCAAACGGCTGTGCGATACTGCTCGGCGGTTTTGACGGGTTGCACGTAGGGCATCGCCGTCTTTTCGCGTGCGCCAAAAACAGCGGTCTTCCCGTCGGCGTTATGACCATTATCGGCGGTAAAGAGGGGAATATTTTCACCTTTGAGGAACGGGAAGTTATCTTTCAAGAATGCGGCGCGGATTTTGTTATCGAGTTGCCCTTTGCTGAGATTAGGGACATATCCCCGACGGAATTTTTGCAGCTGTTAATCCAAGAATTTCACCCTGCTTTGTTTGTGTGCGGAGAAGATTTTCAATTCGGCGCAAGCGCAAAAGGTACGCCTGAAACCATCAAAACAAGCACCCAGGTACGCGTTGAAGTCCTTTCCTTGGTGGAAATGGGCGGTGAAAAAATCAGTTCAGGGAAAATTAAGGACCTGCTTGGGCAAGGGGAGATAGAAAGTGCCAACGCTCTGCTTGGCGAGGAGTTTTTCCTTTGCGGACGAGTGGTAAAGGATAGACAAGTCGGCACAAAGATAGGTTTTCCGACAGCAAACATTCCCTATCCGCCCATGAAATTCCCACTGTTGAAAGGGGTTTACGAAACCAAAACGACGGTGAACGGCAAGGAATACAAAGGCATTACCAACTACGGCGCAAGGCCTACTTTCGACAACGATAAAGTGATAACGGAAACCTACCTCGACGGTTTTTCGGGGGATTTGTACGGACGGGAATTGCAGGTGAAATTTATTCGTTACCTGCGCGGCGTACAAAAGTTCGATGGCGTGGAAGGGTTGGTAAAACAATTAGAAGAAGATATAAGGAGAGTACGAAACAATGATTAAATTCGGCCCCAGCGGCAACTGCGAGAGCTTTTATGCGGAAGGTTTTTCCCACACGGAAGATTCGGCTGCGTTTGTCAAAAATCGCGGCTTGGACTGTTTTGAATACTCCTTTGGCCGCGGCGTGAGAATGTCGGAAGATAAAGCCATTTCCATCGGCGAAGCGTTCCGCGAGGCGGGCGTGGAAATTTCCGTCCACGCGCCGTACTTTATCAATTTCGCCAATCCCGACGACGAAATGGCGGCAAAATCCTACGGCTACGTGTTAGACAGCGCGAAAATGCTCAAACTCATGGGCGGAAAGAGAGTGGTGTTTCACCCTGCCGCACAGGGCAAAGCAACGCGAGAGGAAGCTGTTGCGCTCACGGAAGAACGGTTGAAAATTTTGCGCGATTACATATATTTGAACGATTTGCAGGATTTGACGTTTTGCCCCGAAACGATGGGCAAGCTTGCGCAAATCGGTACAGTGGAAGAGATTACTCGTTTTTGCAAAATTGACCCCGTGTTTGTGCCGTGCGTCGATTTTGGACATATCAACGCGCGCGAGCAGGGCTCTCTGAAAACCAAGGACGATTATAAACAACGCTTGCAATACATGATTGACGAACTGGGTTACGAGCGCATGAAACATTTTCACGTGCATTTTTCCAAAATTATGTACTCGGTGAAAGGGGAAATCAAACATCTTACCTTCGAGGACGAGGTTTACGGCCCGGAATTTGCGCCGCTTGCCGAGGCGTTGAAAGAATTAAAGTTAGAGCCCTACGTTGTCAGTGAGTCTGCAGGAACGCAAGCAGAGGATGCTGCGGAGATGAAAAAGCTCTATTTTGGGGCATAAAAGGCGGAAAAATCCTGAAAAAACGGAAAAATCCTTATGATTTATCGCCGTACACTTGACGAACGGCAAAATTTTTGCTACAATATAAAATAGAGGTAGTAAAATATGCAATCGAGAGGCAATAAAATTTTACAAGCATCGGGCTGCGAAGCGGTATTCACCTCGTGTGAATTTTTGATGCGTTATATCATCGGTTTTGCGGCGGAGAACGGATACGTTATCGTCGATAAAGACGGAACGACGTTATACACGGACATGCGCTATATCGAGGCGGCGGAAAAACTTTTCCAAGGCAGCGACGTGACCCCCGTCCTGATGAAAGCAGGCGAGGTAACGCAACGTTTGGCAAAATACGAAAACGTGGGTATTTCCTTCGACCAGACCAGCCATAGCGAGTTTGTCAGACTGGAAAAAGCCGGCGTAAAAATGGAAAACATCGACAAGGTTTTGGCGCAAGCGATGACGGTCAAGGACGAATGGGAGCTTTCCAACATCGCAAAAGCCTGCGAGATAGCGGAAGACGCGTTCAATGCGTTGTTGCCCGAGATTAAAGAGGGCATGACGGAAACGGAAGTCGCGGCGATTCTCGAACACAATATGCGTAAATTCGGCGCGGAGGGCTTGGCGTTTGCCACCATCGTGGCATTCGGACCGCACGCCGCCGTACCCCATCATGAAACGGGCGATACGAAATTGCAATTCGGCGATGAAATTCTTATCGATTTTGGTTGCAGAGTCAACGGTTACTGCTCCGACATCACGCGTACTTTCCTCTTTGGCGACGACGGCAAACACGAGGAATTTAAAAAAGCGTATGCTGCGGTGCTCGGTGCGCACAATCTTGTACAAGAAAAGCTTGTGGCAGGCATGACGGGCATCGAGGGCGACGCAATCGCGCGCAACTACTTGACCGAAAAGGGCTATGGCGAGTTGTTTACTCACTCGTTAGGCCACGGGATAGGCTTGAACGTGCACGAATACCCGTCCGTGAGCATTCGCGGTGAGAACGTGTTGGTGAACGGTATGGTATTCTCGGACGAACCGGGCGTGTATGAGGCAGGAAAATACGGGATTCGAATTGAAGATACGATTGTATTGAAAGACGGAAAGGTACAAAGTTTTATGTCCAAGACGGACAAGAACCTTGTGATATTATAAAAGAAAAATATTTAGGATATAAGGAGAAAAATTATGGCACAGATTTTGGCAGGCGACATTCGTAAAGGCGTAACTTTCGAGTATAAGAGCGGCGTTTATACCGTTACCGATTTCCAGCACGTAAAACCCGGTAAAGGCGCAGCGTTCGTAAGAACGACGCTTAAAAACGTTGTTACGGGTCAGGTTTTGTCCAACGAAACCTTCAACCCCACCACCAAGCTTGAAACGGCACAGGTTGAAACGAAGAAGATGACGTATTCTTACTTTGACGGTGAGTTCTACGTATTCATGGACGAAGAATACAACCAAGAAATGCTCGCATACGATCAGGTAGAAGAAGCGCTTAAATACATCAAGGAAAACGACACCGTAACCGTAAAATTCCTTTACGGCAAGGCGTTCTCCGTTGAACCTGAAAACTTTGTAGAACTCAAAGTTATCGAAGCTGAACCCGGCGTTAAGGGCAACACGGCTACCAACGTAATGAAGAATGCAAAGGTAGAAACGGGTGCAGTGATCCAAGTTCCTATGTTCGTAGAAGAAGGCGAAACCATTCGTATCGACACGAGAACTGGCGAATACATGAGCCGCGTATAATCGGTTCCGTATAGCAATCAAAACGACGTACAAAAATGCAGGATAGCGATTATCCTGCTTTTTGTTGTTATTTCAAGAGGTGAAAAATGAAAGCGGTCGTACAAAGAGTCAAGAAAACCACTTTGTCGGTAGACGGGCAGCTCATCAGCGAAATCCCGTTCGGGTTGACGGTATATTTAGGCGTAAAGACGGGCGACACGGAAAAAGAAGCGGCATATTTGGCGAAAAAAATCGCCGCGCTGCGCATTTTTGAAGACGAGAACGGAAAGATGAACCTTTCCGTGAAAGACGTTGGCGGCGAAGTGCTGCTCGTATCCCAGTTCACGTTATACGGTGACGCGTCGCACGGAAACAGACCCAGTTTCACCCTTGCCGAACGCCCCGAGCGCGCAGAACCCTTATACGAGTTTGCCGTAAAAGAGCTCGCGTCCTACGGCGTGCCGGTTAAAAAAGGCGTCTTTGGCGCGGATATGAAAATCGAGCAATACAACGACGGCCCGGTCACCATTTTATTAGAATCATAAGGGAAAGGGCAATGAAAGGCATGACGGTACAATTTTTAGGCACGGGTGCAGCAGAGGGTACGCCGGCATTGTTTTGTCAATGCGCGGTTTGCCGCGAGGTGCGTCGCCGCGGTGAAAAGGAATATCACACGCGCGCACAATATATAATAGACGGTACGGTCGGTATCGATTTTCCGCCCGACGCCTATTACCATGCTTTGCGGTTTGGAGTGGATTTGTCCAAAATAGAGCATCTTCTCATCACGCACAGCCACATGGACCATTTTTACGCGCACGATTTTATTTTGCGCGGTTATAAATATTGCGCGCCCTTGCAAACGGTTTTAACCATCTACGGCAACGCCGAAGTGAAAAAGGTTTTCGAGGAATGTACCCGTCGCGAAATGCGCCCGGACGTAGCGGAAAAAGTACAGATAAAAGAAGTGTATCCGTTTACGCGGTTCCGCTTTGCGGAATATACCGCCACTCCGTTGCTCGCTCAACACAGCCAAACGGAAACGGCGTACGTCTACCTATTAGAAAAAGGGGATAGCGTTTACTTGCATTTAACGGACACGGGCAGATTACCTACGCAGACGCTCGATTATTTGCAGGACTGGGCAAAAAACTCGGGTAAAAAAGTTTCCTTTATTACTTTTGATTGTACCTTTCTTTTTCATACCGCGGGCGAAGTTTCCAGGCATATGGGGTTGGAAGATAACAAGGCGATGCAAGAAGAATTATTGCGCCGCGGCGTAATTGATGAGAAAACGAAGTGCGCAATTACTCATTATTCGCACAATAATAACCCCCTTTCGGAAACGTTAGAACGCGCAAAAATAGAATATGGATTTCTTCCGTCCTTCGACGGTTCGGAATTTTCTTTTTAATAGCCCACTCTCTAAACCCCTTTAAAATAAAGGGGAAGAGGCAACTCTACTGTGAGTAGAGTCCAATTTGTCACGTAGTAGAGTGACAAAATTTTCAAGTAGAGTGTTTTTTTGGAAAGATGGGTTGTCTTTTTTGGGAAAAAGCGATAAAATAAACTTGTGACTTGTGGGCTTTTGCGCAGTGTGCACACTCAAAAAAGACGATAAAGAGAAGGAGCGGTTGTTATAAACAACCGAAGTAAAAAAATGGAAACAATGAAACCCTATAGAAGAGGTTGGAACGAAGCAGACGTGAAACACCCTACGCCGTGGAAATCGGAATTCGGTGCTTCGAAAAAGGAAGAGAATGAAAAAAACGGTGTTCCTGCGATAAAGAAAGGGGTCGTACCTATTTTCTTTGCAACGGACGATAACTACTTGCCCTTCCTTTCCATCACTTTGGAATCCATGTGGGAAAATTCCTCGCGTGAATACGATTATGAAATGTACGTTTTGCATTCGGGGATTTGTCAGGACTATCAAGAAAAAATTCTTCGTTATAACAACAAAGAGGGATTTAAAATTTCCTTCGTGGACGTAACGGAGAGTTTAGAAGGTATCAAAGAAGACCTGCACATGCGTGATTACTACACGGCAACCACGTATTTCCGCGTGTTCATCGCCAGCCTTTTCCCACAATACGACAAAGCGCTGTATTTGGATTGCGACACCGTTATCCTTGGCGATATCAGCGAACTTTACAACCTTGATTTGGGTAGCAATATGTTGGCAGGCGCGCCTTGCGAAGGGGTAAACAGTTTTGACGTTTACAAGCGTTACGTATCGCAGGTAGACGGTCTTAATCCCGATTATTTCTTTAACGCCGGCGTACTTTTGCTCAATTTGAAAGCTTTCCGCGAAGAAGGCTTTTACCAGCAGTTTGCCGACCTGTTGAGAAAATATAAATTCACCGTTATTCAAGACGAAGACTATTTAAACGTGCTTTGCCAAGACAGAGTTTTGCGTTTGCCCCGCGCGTGGAATAAATCTCCCGTTGCGCCCGACGTTTTGCCTCGGGAAGAGCTGCGTATCGTGCATTATTTGATGACGTGGAAGCCTTGGAGATATACGGATATTCCCTATCAGGAATATTTCTGGGAATACGCACAGCGCACGGAATTTTACGATTATATCAAGGGCTTGCAAGATAATGCAACGGTAGCCGACCAAGAAAAAGACAAGGTCGTAGAAGCGAACTTAAAAGCGCTTGCAGAAAGCGAAATCTCCCGTGCAGACGGTTATTTCAAAGTCTACGGGAAACTTTACGGCAACAAAGCGTAAAGAAAATATAAGACGTAGGAAAAACTTTTATCATAAAAGGAGTTTATCATGGACGAAACAAAAATCTCCACGGGACGCCGCGAGGTTTTGGACCGAATTAAAGAATACGAAAGAGCGGGTCGCTTTGACGAGGACGTAGAAAACGATCCCCCCGCGCCCGAACTTTTGCCTGATAAGGTGGATTATCTTTGCAAAAAGCTATCGAGTAAAATCGGCAGAAAGATAGCCAACCGCGTCGGGGATAAATTCTTTTTAAACCTGATCAAGAAAAACGTGCTGGTCATCGACGGCGTTACGGGCGAGGAAAACTTGTCCGCGTTGCAAAACGGCGCGATTATCACGTGCAATCATTTCCATGCATTCGACAATTACGTCGTATTCCATTGCATTAGAAAGCATTTGCCTAAAAAGTACTTATACAAAGTTATCCGTGAGGGGAATTACACCAACTTCCCCGGTTTATACGGATACTTGTTCCGTCATTGTAATACGTTGCCGCTGTCCAGAAACCGCCGAACGATGATCAATTTCATGTCCGCGGTCAATACACTGTTAAAGCGCGGCGAAAGTATTTTGATTTATCCCGAACAAGGTATGTGGTGGAACTACCGCAAACCTCGTCCTTTCAAAATCGGCGGTTTTAAAATGGCGTACCGTGCCGGCGTGCCCGTGCTGCCCATGTTCATCACCATGACCGATGACGAGCGTTTGGACGGAGACGGGTATCCCATTCAGCGTTTCACCTTGCATATTATGCCGGCGATTTATCCCGATGCGACGCTTGGGGAAAAGTTCGGCGCAGAGCAGATGAAAGACCAAGCCTACGCTCTTTGCAAAGCCAAATACGAAGAAGTATACGGCATTCCTCTTGTGTATGGAGAGCCCCAAACGCAGGAAGAGCAGGCAGAGGAAACGGTGATTAAGGCTGGGGAAGAAGCAGAGGCGGAGGCATAAATATGGTTCTGTATTTATCCATTATTGCCGTATGTGTGGCGATTATTTCCACCGTAGTAACGCTTATATATCAAGCGAGTTTTTGGGCGGTGCTGGGCTTTACCGTTTTGGCGGTAGTCATCGTTATCCTCGTGGATATTCTTTTTGCAACGCTCGCGCGTTTGCAACCCAAAAAAAGCGCGCAACACGATAAGAAAATATTTACGGTTTCCGCGAAAGAAAAGAAGTTCTATGAAAAGTTACAGATTCGGAAATGGAAGGATCGCGTTCCCGAAATCGGACATTTTACGGGTTTTCGCAAGAATAAAATCGTTGACCCGAAGAGCGTCGAATATCTCGATAGATTTTTATTAGAAATTTGCTACGGAGAAATCGGACATTTTTATTGTTTGTTCGGCGGTTTTTTGATTTTGTTACTGTTTCCACTTACGCCCATGTGGTTGGCGATATCCATTCCCGTGGCGATTATCAATATATTCCTCAATCTTCCCTCGATTTTTATTCTTCGGTATAATTCGTACAAGCTGGAAATATTGAGAACGGCAAACCTCAAAAAGCAAGCCCGCGAAATTAAGGTTTCCGCAGCATAATTAAAAAATAAAATGTATTCCTTGCGCGCGCAAAAGAATACGTTTTTTGCTGTTTAAGAATGGAAAAATGTGTTTATATATAACATTGCGAAAAATGGAAGAAATAGGCACTCGTTTTTTGTGAAAAATAACAGAATGGGCATACCAGGTACGCGTTGAACACGATTTTACCGATGCTCAAGAGAAAAAGGATAAGGAGAAAATTATGAAGGCAGACGTCGTTATCGTAGGGGCAGGCCCTGCGGGGATTTTTACGGCATTGGAGATGATTAAAAAGGGGAGCAAGAAAAAAATTGTTATTGTGGAGAAAGGCAAAGCCATTGAGGAACGCCGTTGTCCCAAAAACAAGACGCAGCAGTGCTTCAACTGCAAGCCCTATTGCCATATCACGACGGGTTTTTCGGGCGCAGGCGCGTTTTCGGACGGTAAACTTTCGCTTAGCTACGAAGTAGGCGGTTCGTTGCCCGATCTTATCGGCGCGGACTTGGTGCAGGAAACCATCGATTACGCGGATAAAATTTATTTGGAGTTCGGCGCAGACGAACATATCGAGGGTTTAAACGGTGGCGAGGACGTCAAAGAAATCCGCCGTCGCGCTATCAAGGCAGGGTTGAAGCTTGTGGACTGTCCCATTCGTCATATGGGTACGGAGCGCGCGCACGATATCTACCTGGGCATCGAGCGTTACTTACAGGAAAACGGCGTAGAAATTTTATTCGATTACGAGTGCGTTGCACCCATCATTGAAAACGGGGAATGCAAAGGCGTGTCGATCGTGCGTTCGAACGGCGCGTCCAGTATGGAAATTTTTGCGGATGCAACGGTAATTGCAACCGGGCGCAGGGGTGCGGATTGGCTGGAAAGAATGTGTGAAAAGTACGGCGTAGAGCACGCGGCAAGCACCGTTGATATCGGCGTTAGAGTCGAGGTGCGCAACGAGGTTATGGAAACGGTAAACAAAGTGTTATACGAATCCAAATTAATCGGTTATCCGTTGCCTTTCAAGAACAAAGTTCGTACTTTCTGTCAAAACCCGGGCGGTTTTGTATCGCAGGAAAATTACGACAATAACTTGGCGGTTGTAAACGGACATAGCTATAAGGACTTGAAGACGGACAACACTAACCTTTCCATCTTGTGTTCGCACAATTTCTCCTATCCGTTCAACCAACCTATTGCTTACGCGCAAAAGATTGGCGAACTGACGAATATGCTTGGCGCAGGGCATATTCTCGTACAGCGTTACGGGGATATTTTGGGTGGAAAACGCACCTGGCAAAAGGAGCTGGAGCGTTCGAACATCCGTCCGACGTTAAAGGACGCGGTTGCAGGGGATATCAC
>JAZQGK010000175.1:0-4679 GCA_045539975.1 Candidatus Scatosoma sp.
CCACTTGATTTACCTTTTAGGTTATATAAAGAAGGAAATAAAGATAAGGCTCAAGATATGCTTGAAGAATTAGCTTTCTATTTGCTTAATGATTTAGAAGAAGTTAATGCAGATCCATTCTGGATTAATTCAGCTATCAATTATTTTACAGGACTTACTTTATATGCTTTTGAAAATTAAAAAGAAGTAAGATTAACTACAATAAGAGATTTTGTAACAGGAAATTATATCATAAAAAGTGAATGGTCAAAAAAAATAATCACATTCATTGTTGATTATTATGATAGAGCTTCGGTATTCGATGAAGTTGTTGAAAAATTATCTAAAAAAGCAAAAGCAAAAGGAAACATAAAATTAAAATTTAGCGATTTACCTCAAATCATTCAAGGTAATATTAATTCGTATAATATGGCAATGACATACATTGCAGATTCCAACGAACAGCAAATTAGAGAATATTTTAGATTTTTGCAAAATCAAGAGAGATTGAGAGCAGGCGAAATTATAAATTCAATGCCTGCGACTAATCTGGAAGTTTTTTTGGAGGAAATTAAGCATAAAAACTTATTTCTTGATATAATAGGATTTTCTGATGATAGAGCAGAATTTGAAAAGGTTTTTTACAGCATAATTGGTTTGTATGATAATAAGATTTCTTTCGGCACTACGGATAAAGCAATTCAAAATTATGCAGCTAATGCAGCAACACCAAGTGTTGGGCTGGAAAATACTCAAAGAATGATTGAACAAATAAATATAATAGCGCAGCAAAATAAAATTATCTTAGTTAGTTCCAGAAAAAGATTTTTAAAATTTTGTTTGTTGTTAGCTGGATTTGGTTATGTTGATTTTAGCCAAGATACGGAACGAAAATTGAAATGTCTAAAAGAAATAGACGATAAATTAGCAGTTTTCTTTTCGGCTAAACCAAATGTAATCGAAAATGAATATGTTGGATATTCCCCCGATATTATAGAAGAAATGAGATATATAGCATTATTAACGAAAGGCGGACATTCCATTCATCGAGTAAAAAATCGAATGGAGATTTTAGCATATTATATTAATAACAATTTCCCCAAACAACATTCATCTCTAATAAAATTGAGAGAGGAAAACTGAAAAAGGCACTACGGCGTGCGCTTGTATTATACAAGTCGGCTCGCTTCGCTCGCCGATACAAGCGCACGCCGTAAAACGAAACTAAACTGAAAAACGGGCAAATAAAGCCGCGCGAAAAAGCCGTCCACGCTGAACCGCTTGTGGATCGGCTTTTTTCACGCGGCGGCAGTTCTTTATTTTAATATCCGTTTCTATCTCCGCTTAGTCCTTCTTTTCAAACGGCAATCGCTTTTTATAATACGAGCGTGGATATTTTTTCAACAATTTCTCCAAAGTAGCAAAAAGTTTGCACCTTTGAGGTGTATTATAGCCATACTTTGTTGAAAAGTTTGTGAAATTTTCAAAAAATACCCTGAATTTTTCCCTTTGAAATGGCTATATAGTGAGGAGCATTTTTCGTTTTCGCTGAAAAACGCTAAAATATGATAAAATTTCCTATTCTTTTTTCACTTTTTTGTGATTATATTAGTAGTGTCCGCATTTTCTTTTGTGGATAAAAATATTTTCTAAAAAACCGTTTAGAAACGCTTTCGGGCGTTTATAAAATAAATCCTTTCGCTTTTGAAAGGGCAAAAAAACAACTGCATAGTTTTCCGTTGCGTATAGCAAGATGTCATAGACCCAGTTTTTATTTTCTGCCGATTGAGGACAGCCGTGGATGCATCTAAGGGCGTAGTACGATTTAGCTAACTGGAGGGGTTAGCAAGTTAAGTCGTACTACGCCCTTTTTTGTTTTACGTTCGGTTTTTCTATGCAAATAAAATTTTTAGGAGGTAGCCTATTGAGCAAAAAACACAGTTTCAAAGTAACCCACGTAGGAAAGCCGAGTATAACGGATTTACCCAAGAGTGAGCAGAAAGTATTTTTCTCTACGCTTTTGGATAGAATCCTTGACTTGCAACGACTACAAACCAAGGAGGAAATTGCCTATGCCGATAATCAACGCAAAAGTATATAACGACGGTAGTTTTCCCATAGCCATTCCCCCGAACTTGAATCCCCCACCAAAGCGGAAAGGGAAAGCAAAAGAGTATTTAGCAAAAATATCCTTGCCTATAAGCAAGGACGAGAACACCCCTCCAAGCGAAGAAGAAAAAGAGATAGCCAAGTATGCGAAAAGCCGAGCAGAAAAAGGCGGTAATGAAAAAATTTTAACGGTAGATTTGAAAGAGATTTTTAATGATTTATATGATAAGTACGCGGATAAAAAGAAAGCAGAGAAAAAGCGAGAAATTATAAACGGATTAAGAGCTTATATTCAAGATGAAAGAGAATTAAAGGCATTTGTAGAAAGTCAATTAGAAAGAAAGCTGCGAAATTATATAGTAAAAATGACGCGTTTATATAGAAAAGTTTATAACAATGATTTTAATTATTTTTGCACGTTTACATACGACGATAAAAAACACAGCGAGGAAAGTTTTATGAAAAGTTTAAAAAATTGCTTAAAGCATTTATCCAATAGAAAAGGTTGGAAATACATAGGCGTTTTCGAGCGTTCGCCTGAAAAGAAACGCTTACACTTTCACGGCATTTTTCATATACCCGAAAATGCTATGATAGGCGAATTGTTTGAGAAGAAAGATTACAGCTTGAAAAACCATAAAATGCAAAAAACGATACAAAATACGCATTTCAACGAGAAATTCGGGCGGTGCGATTTTGAGGAAATTACGCACGTAGAGGTTTTGAAAAGTTCGATTAAATATATCTTGAAGTATATCAAGAAATCGGGCGAAAAGCTGTTAATTTCCAAGAACACGAAAACCTATAAAGTGTATGATATTTTAGACGACGATATACTTTGCCCCTACGGACAAGAGGGACGGAAAGTTCTTTTATTCCAAGACCACGCTTGTTTTGTCGAGGGCGAATATATCGGACAGTATAAAAATCCCGAAACAAAAAATCGACTACCAACGTGTAATTGATTTTTTATCTTTCGTCGGGTCGGAGCGTAAACGAAACCGCCGTCGCCGTCAAGGGAAAAATATTGTGGTATTATTTTTAAGGGTATAACGGGCAACACAATATTTTTCTCGGTTTTAGCCGAAACCTTGACAGCTTAGTCGTTTTCGTTTTGGTCGCTCCTGTCGAAAGACAAAAAAATAAAAAATTAAGGAGTAAAAACAGTTATGAAAACAGCAGTAATTTATGCCCGTTATTCCTGCGATAACCAATCGGAACAGTCTATCGAGGGGCAACTTCGCGTGTGTCAAGACTATGCGAAAGCTCACGATATATTGATTTTGGATACGTATATCGACAGGGCTATGACTGGCACAAACGACAACCGCGCTGACTTTCAACGTATGATTAAGGACAGCGCAAGAAAAGAATGGAACTATGTACTTGTCTATAAATTAGACAGATTTTCGAGGGATAAATACGCAACCGCTATCCATAAAAAGACTTTGAAAGATAACGGCGTGAAAGTATTGTCGGCTATGGAAAATATACCCGATACCCCCGAAGGCATTATTTTAGAATCATTATTGGAAGGTATGAATCAATACTATTCCGCAGAATTATCTCAAAAGGTGAAACGTGGTATGAAAGAAACAAGATTAAGAGGCTTATACCAAGGCGGAACTTTGCCCTATGGTTATAAGCTTGACGGAAGAAAAATTGTCATTGATGAAAAGACATCGGAAATTGTAAAGTATATGTTTGAAGAATATTCAAAAGGCGTAAACGTAAAAGACATTATTTCAACCCTAACGGCAAAAGGCGTATATTTTAGAGGAAAGCCGTTTATCAAAAATACAGTTTATAATATCTTGCGAAATGATAAATATACAGGTACTTATAAGCTCGGCGATGAAATCGTAAGTAGCCTATATCCAAGAATTATATCGGACGATATATTTGAAAAAGTCCGTAAGCGTATTCAAGCTAATAAATACGGCAAAACAAGTATTGACGTGGTATATCTACTCAAAAATAAATTGAAATGCGGTTATTGCGGTGAAAGTATCAACGCTGAAAACGGTACGGCTAAAAACGGACAGCGCAGATATTATTACAAATGCAACGGACGGAAAAAGCGTAAAAATGATTGTAAAAAAGCGGTTATACGCAAAGAAATCCTTGAAAATTTTATACTTCAAGCGGTAGTTGATATTTTGAACGACCCGAAAGAAATAGATTTTATCGTAAAAGGTTTAATGAAAATGCAAGAAGATGTGCTTGCGGAAAATACAACCTTGCGCGTTTTGGAAAAAGAGCAAAAACAAACTGAAAATGCGATAAGAAATATCATTTCTGCTATTGAGCAGGGCATTATTACAAGTAGCACAAATAAGCGTTTAAGGGAACTTGAACAGCAACAAGAAGAATTGGAACGCGCTATCTTAGTTGAGCGTAGCCGATTCGCAATAAAGGCAACGGAAAAGTCTATACGCAATTTCTTTGAAAAAGCGTTGAAAGCTGAACCGATGATACTTATAAACTATTACGTAAAAGAAATCATTCTTTACGATGATGGAATCAAAATTGTATATAATAGCCCGATAAAGATTAGTCCTGTCGATAGTCAGGGCTTTTCTTTTTACAAC
>JAZQGK010000176.1:0-15406 GCA_045539975.1 Candidatus Scatosoma sp.
AACGCCCGTGTATCCGTCTTTTGCAGGTACATCGGGAAGTTCACCAATCGTCGAACCGCCTTCCAGCTGTCTGCTGCTTGCCCCTTCAAACGTAAGGGTATATCCCGTTACTTTGGAGATATCGCCAGCCGTTGCGCCGATGTTATAGGTTACGTCATCCGTCGTGTACAGTCTGACACCGTCTGTATTGACAACGGTAAAGCCTGCCTTGAAGGTAACCTTGAAGGACGTTTTATAGGATGTCAATACTTTCATTATTATGCAGCCAGCATCCTCGCTACCGTTCATCATAACCACGACAGGAGCGTAACAACCGCCATTAGAAAGGGGGAAAGTAGTAGTACCCTTATATACCGTGCCGTCGATACCGCCACTGTTATTTTGATTGATAAGCGTTCTTGCCGACACGCCGTCAATCAAAATGTATTCCATCATATCGCAACCGTAATTTGTGGTGGTTGCCATATCCAAATGGTCATTCCAATATTCATAGGGATACTGGTTTGGAATTTGTGCCCTATTATCTAAAATTTGCAAATAACGGATATCGCTTTCCGATTCGGGAACGCCCCAGTCGCCAAGACTGATGGTTTCCGTAATATTCTTGGAATAAACTACGGTTGCCGTTTTGTTTACGTCGTAGTTGTATACGGTGCCAGCTGTGATTTCCACACCGTCTATCGTCCAAACGCCCTCGTAGCCATCTCTTGCGGGTACTTCGGGAAGTTCGCCGATGGTAGCGCCGTTACTTAACGTTTTCGTTACGTCCGTACCGTCAAACGAAAGGGTATATTGTTTATCAACCGTTCTTCCACCCAACGTGCCGTTTTCATACGTATAGGTGATGTCACTCGATATGTAAATGCGTTCGCCATCGCTTCTAACGAGCGAGAAGCCTTTCTTAAAGGTAAACGTGAAATTATCGCTGAATTTGGTTCTATCAACACGAATCCAAAAATCGCCAACCGTTTCCACTGCTATAGGCCAAGCCGCAGGGTTGGCAAGCCAGCCTGCAGGGTTGCTTGTCGTATATTGGCCACTCGCATTTTCATTCAGCCATTCCCTAGCACTTTTATCGTTTACGTAAATATATTGCATAATATCTACGCCATTATTTTGCTCAATTGCGGTCGTATTTCCCTTGTACCAACACGTTGCATTTTCGCCAACAGGTGTAAACGACTTAAAATACTCATTCGCGGCCATAACACCAAAGACAGCAACATCAGGATTCTTTAAAAAATCCCAGTTCGATCTGTCTTCCAAGCCAAGCAAATCTTCATATTCCAAGCCATAGACGGGAGTTGCCGTCTTGTTGGTGGAAATAATGGTGTTTTCGGTAATTGCCGTGCCGTCAATCGTCCAAAAACCGCCGTAACCGTCCTTTGCTGGTACTTCAGGGAGTTTGCCGATTGCTTGACCTACTACAACGCGCTTGGTTTCAACTACTACGCTACTCTCGTTATTGAAGGTAACGGTAGATTTATTTACTCTAGTAGGCACGTTGCCCACGCAGTTATATACGACGTCGTCGGAAAGATAAATCGTTTCGCCATCATTTCTAATCAGCGAAAAACCTGCCTTAAAGGTAAGCGTGAAGCTTTCACCTGCGTACGCTTTCAAAATTTTAATAAGCAAGCCGCTGCCGTTCGTCGTTTCTACGTATACGGGCGCACATACACCACCGTTTCCAATCCAGCCACCATATGCACCTGCATATTTATTATCAATACCATTTTGCACGCAGGCAGCTCTTGCCTGTTCGCCATTTACGTAGATATATTCCATAATATCCACGCCGTTGTTGTTAGCGATATAGGCAGGGGCATAGTTAGGGTCCCAGGTAACATTCCAACAACCGTTTACGCTGTCAGCCGTATTAAGCCAATGCGCATTATTGTCAGTCGAAACATCGATAGTATAACCGCCGAAATAATATTCGTCGGATTTCGCACCCCAAGAACGGTCTTCAATAGCCAATATGTCTTGATATTCAACCGTTTCTGCGGAAGCACTAATTTTTTTGTCCCCCGTCAACATCAACGTACCGAAGAAACAGGACAGCATTGAAATCAATGCCATCATCAGTACAAGCAATAAGTTTCCTCTTCTTGCTTTACTCATAAATTCCTCCTATTTTTTATCACAATTATATATTACATCATTTACAAGATAAAATCAATATCTTTCTTTTTAAAAACTGGTATCAGTGGTTCAAAAAAATATTAAAAATCTTGCTGCGGACCAAAGCCCATGTTTTTGGGCTTTGGCACGCGTGTTTTATTTAGTCTTCTTTCTTTTTGATTGCCAGCATTGCGCCAAGCGCCAAAATACCAACGATTGCACCCATTGCGCCGCTTACAACACTGCCACAACCCTTGTCGGATTTCTTATCATCGTTTGCTTTCCTCGTAAATACAACGTCTACCGTCGTATCACCGACTACCTTGATGCCTGCTTTTTCAACGTCGTTCACGGAAATCGAATAGGTGTAACCCGTTACGTCTTTGCCTTCAAGCAATTTCGAAAGGTCGTAATTCGTGCCGTATTCTACTTCTACGGGGTCAAGCGTAATTGCGTCGTTGCCCGTTACGTTGAAGGATACGGTATATTTTCTCGTTATTTCGGTGTATTTTGCAACCAATTCAAGGTTACCGGTTACTACGTCGTTTTCGAAATCCCACTTGGTTTCGCCGTTATACCAACCGTCGAACACGAAATCAAATTCTACCGTGGATTCTTTCGTGGGTTCCGTTTCAGGCTTCGTCGCTTTCGAGCCTTCTTCTACCGTCTGTTCTACGCCGTCAATCGTTACCGTATAGTATGCTTTTGCCATGAACGTTACGTCAACCGTTACGTCGGAAACAACCGTTACGCTCGTTACAGCTTCGCCGTCTACCGTGATTGCGTACTTATAATCCCCTACGTCTTTGCCGTCAAGCAAGTTCGACAAATCGTAAACCGTGCCGTATTCTACAACTACGGATTCAAAAGAAATCGCATCGTTGCCCGTTACGTTGAAGGAAATCGTATAGCTTCTCTTGGTTTCGGTGTATTTTGCGGTCAATTCGATATCGCTCGTTACCACGTCGTTTTCGAAATCCCACTTGGTTTCGCCGTTGTACCAGCCTTCGAACGTATAATCGAATTCTGCCGTGGATTCTTTCGTCGGATCGGCAGGCTTTACTACCTTGCCGCCTTCGATTACTTTTTGCGTCGTTTCACCCATCGTTACGGTGTACGACGTTTCCGTCGTATATACTGCCGTCAAGGTAATATTTTCCGTAATAGGCGTATTGAAATCAAATGCGTTTGCACCGTCAAGCGACCAGTACAAGAAGGTGTACGTCAAAGCGCCGTCGGTTGTCTTTTCGGGGTTAGCAGGAATTTGCGCTGCCTTAATGCAAGCGTTTACATATACAGGAATGCTTGCGTCTTCGCTGCCGTTATCTGCATGGAAGCTTACCGTGAATTTCGTTTTTTCCGTTGCCGTGAACTTCGCCGTCAACGTAAGATTTTCCGTTACAGGAGTACTGAAATCCCACTTGGATTCGCCGTTATACCAACCGTCGAATGCATAGGTATGCGATTCCGTTTCTGCTTTCGTAGGCGCTGCAGGTTCTGCTACCGTTTCATTCGGCATTACTCTCTGCGCTTCGCCGTCAAAGGTTACCACATAGTAAGGGAATACGAAATCTTTGGCAAGATACAACATTTCGCCGTCCGACGTCGCCATCCTAAACCCTGCTTTCAAGGTGATGACCAATTCTTCGCCTGCGAAATATTCGTTCATAACCAAAATAACAAACTCGTTGCCGCTCGTGAATACGTCAATAGGAGCATAGACGCCGCCCAGCTGGAACGGGAAGGTTGTCGTTTTGCCTTCGCCGCCGTATGCGTTGGTTTGGCCGTTTTCCGTCGAGATTGCTCTTGCGGATTTACCGTTGATATAGATGTATTCCATCAAATCGCAGCCGTAGTTTTCGCTTGCCGTCGAAGCGTGGTCTTGCCAATGTATGTTATCGAAAGCCGTAGACATCATAAGGTTGTTATCTGCGTCTTTCCAGTTGCCGACACGGATATACGTGCTGTCTGCGCCGAGTGCGCCGCCCCAGTTGTCCATATCGATGGTATCGCTAATATCGACGCCTTCGTAATAAACAATCGTTGCGGTTTTGTTTGCACCGTAATCGTATAATGTTTCCGCGCTAATCGTTTTGCCGTCGATTTGCCATTCGCCGATTTTGCCGTCCTGCATGGGAATTGCAGGCAACATACCGATCGCTTCGCCCGGCTTCACCTTTCTTTGTTCAGATGCGCCTTCAAACGTAAGCGTGTAGGAATCCTTACCCCAAACCCCGTTATTATAGACGTATGTAAGATCGTCCGTAAGGGCAATCATTTGCCCGTCGTTTCTAATGAGCGAGAACCCTGCTTTTAAGGTGAACGTAAAGTCACCGCCGAATTTCGTTTTATCAATACGAATCCAACAGTCCGTTCCCGTTTCAAATGCAATCGGCCAAGCCGCGGGGTTGGAAAGCCAATAACCGGTGTTTGCCGTTGTTTTCCCCTCCGTTGCGTTTTGCGTAATCAAATCTCTTGCGCATTCACCGTCAATATAAACGTACTGCAAAATATCCAAGCCGTTGTTGTCTTTAACAACGTCATTATTGCCGTGATACCAGCAACCGTTTACGCTGGATTTGAAATATTGATTGCCTTCCGTAATGCTAAAGTCCATGAGACCAAGCGCAACAATATCCGCATGGCCGCCGGATGCCCAAGACGTTCTGTCTTCAATGCCAAGATACTCTTGATATTCAAGAACGTAAACGGGGGTTGCCGTTTTGTTACCGGACAGAACGGTATTTTCGTTGATTACCACGCCGTCAACCGCCCAGAAGCCAATATAGCCGTCTTTTGCGGGTACTGCGGGAAGTTCGCCGATTGCCATACCGGCTTCTACCGTTTTCGTTTCCGTTAAGCCCTCAAAGGAAAGCGTGCAGGAAGTTGCAACTTCTTCTTTAGCCAAAACGCCATTCGTATAGGTATAGATAATATCGTTCGAGATAGAAACTGTTTCTCCATCGTTTCTAATGAGCGAGAAACCTGCTTTGAAAGTGAACGTAAAGTTGCCGCCGAATTTCGTTTTATCAATACGAATCCAACAGTCCGTTCCCGTTTCAAATGCAATCGGCCAAGCCGCGGGGTTGGAAAGCCAAGTCGTAGTGCCTGCCGTCGATTTTTGATCCGTTGCGTTTTGTGTAATCAAATCTCTTGCACTTTCACCATTAAGATAAACGTACTGCAAAATATCCAAACCGTTATTTGCCGGAACAACGTCATCATTGCCGTGATACCAGCAACCGTTTACACTGGATTTGAAATATTGATTGCCTTCCGTAATGCTAAAGTCCATGAGACCAAGCGTAACGATATCCGCATGGCCGCCGGATGCCCAAGACGTTCTGTCTTCAAGTCCAAGATACTCTTGATATTCGATGGTCGCCGCCGAAGCGCTAATTTCTTTGTTCTCATTCAGCGTAAATACACCTAAGGAACAAGAGAATACCGCGGTTAACGCCAGCCCTGATACAAGTAATAAATTGCCTTTCTTTGCTTTACTCATCATTTTCTCCTTTTGGTTTTTTGTATTCATTTCTTTTTAAATTTTAATCCATGATAACAATATAACTATTGTTTTAACCTTTTTAGCCTTTGATACCGATTGCGGCAACACCTTCCATCAATTCATTTTGGAAGAATCCAAAGAGAATAACGCAAGGCACCATCATCAATACACCGACTGCCATTTGTGAGTTTGCAAGATTGTTATTCGCCGTCGATTGCTTGATACCAAAATCTTTATACAGCGCAAGGGACAGCGTCCAGCTTTCCTTTACGTCTGCTACGTACATCAAGGGTCCGGTATAATCGTTCCAACAACCGAAAAAGGTTGTTACAGCAAGATAAATTAGAATAGGTCTTACCAGTGGAACAATGATACTGTAATAAATTTTAAAACTGCTCGCACCGTCCAAAATAGCGGCTTCGGAATAGGAATTGGGTATCCCCTTCATGAATTGACGAACGAGGAAAATATTCATCGCGCCGCCGCCGAACCAAATGGGCGCCCATAAAGGAAGAAGCGTTCCCGTCCAGTTCAACTTCGTATAGATAATATACAAGGGAATGGACGTGATAGTACCGGGCAAGAGCACGGTTGCCATAATTACGGCAAAAATCACGTTTTTACCTTTGAAACGTCCTTTGGCAAGCCCATAGGCGCACATGGAAGAAGCAAAACATATCCCCACTATATTCATTACGCACACGAAAATTGTGTTGAGTAAATAACGGAGATATTCCGCATTGAACATCTTTGTGTATGCCCCGAAATAAAAGTACTTCGGCCAAAGCGTTTTGACACCCAAAAGCTGTTCGTCGGGCATAAACGAGTTGATAAGAAGCGCATAAATGGGAAACAAGAAGAACACGGACAGCAGCAACAAGAAAAACCACTTTACTGCTAAAAACGCTATCTTTTTCGCCTTTGCGGGAGTTAAAGTAACACTATTCATCATGCTTCCTCCCCGTAATATACCCACTTGCTCGTCTTAAATACGAAAGCGGTAAGAATACCGATAATCACGAACAGGAACCACGACAATGCGCATGCATAACTCAATTCCCCATTTATATAGGCGTTTTCATATATTTGAACAACAATAAAGTCTACTTCCCTGCCCGCAACGTCTTTCAACGGATATACGTTCCCGAATGTTTGCAAACCGCCGATAGCCTGTGTAATTAACATATAGAAAAGCATCGACGTCGTCATGGGAATGGTGATATGGAACAATTTGGCAAAATAGTTTGCTCCGTCTAAATCTGCCGATTCATACAATTCCGTCGGCACGTTTTTCATTTGCGCCAGCCACATAATTGTGCCGCCGCCCATACTGAATAAACTGATAAACAGTAGGGTTGGAAGTACCGATTCTTTCGCTTCGTAGAAAGTATACGGTGCAAGCCCGACGGACTCGAAAATCATATTCAAGTAACCGCCTCTAACCGCGGTAATGTCTTTCCAAAGCAACGTCCCGGCAACGGCAGGAATCAGCGTAGGCAAATAGTAGATTACGCGGAACGCCTCTATACCTTTCGTCTTTTGGTTGAGAAAGAGTGCTAAAACATACGAGCCGACTATCCCAAGAAAAATATTCAAAACGGAATACCGAGCGGTAATAAACAACGAATACATCACCGTTTCAAGCGTACCGCCGTCTGCCCCTTTGGTAAATATCTTTATAAAGTTTTGAAGCCCAAAATTACTCAGCTGTTCCGACGGGTCTCTCGCATAAGGATTATAGTCGTGAAAAGCATAATTCAACGAAGTAAACATGGGAATAATCGTAAAGCAGATAATACCGGCGATTACGGGAAGCATATATAGCATCTCGCCGTAATCAAACCAAACTTTTTTCCAAAACGTCTTCGTTTTACTTTTTTCGTCTAAAATAGGTTTTGACATATTTCCCCTCTCTTTTAACGAAGATGGTTGGTAGGATTTTGGAGATTATAACTTCTTATCGTTTCATTAATCAGCGCTTGCAACGAACCTTCATTATAATTCTTCGTTTGAAGATTCGAAAAGAACATTTTTGTTACGTTTCTAATGGCGTTTCTCTTTTCTGCCTTAAAGATATTATAGGTATCTTGACGAAGCTCTCCGCCGGCTACCCATGCATCGTGGCTCATAGAACCAAGACTTGCCACCGTTCTCCATGCCGGTTCTACGCCGCCGTTCGTTTCTGCACTATACAACTTCTTAAGTACGGGAATATTTAACCCCGTTTCCCCTGCTACTTCTTGCCCCTCTTCCGAGATGATGAATTTGATGAAGTCCCAGCTAAGGTCCGTATAACTCTTATATACGCCGTTTACACTGACGCCATGACCTTCCCAAATGTTAGAAATCGCATAACCGGAGTTACCTGCTGCAATTTCTTCTACGGGGAATTGAATGGCTTCCAAGCAAGCGTCGTCATACGTACCCTGGAAGGTGTTGCGATATCCCAAAACTACGGGACGGGAACATACAGACATGAACAAGTTACCGCTGGAGAATTGAACGCCTCCGTTCGTCGTCATCATAACGCCGGCAATTTGTTTTTCCTCCTCGTTCGCCCCGGGGAACATTTGCGCGTGCAATTCTTCAAACTTGTCTGCATACGGTGCAAGCTCTAACGAACCGTCATCTTTAATCAAATCCATATCAAGAGCGTTAAGAATGGTCGTATACGTGGGCTCCCACTCCAAGAAGAGGTTTAAAGCCGCTCTTTGCGCCCACTTTCTACCCATATTTCTATCTGCCGTCGCATTGTTGGAAATGTAAACCATTCTGCTTGCGATAAGCTTGGAGAACGTAAACAAATCATTCAGTTCGTTCCAATCCGTCCCCGCTACGATGTCTGCCAAACGCGCCCTCGTCGATTGATAATCGGCAGGCATTTCCGCTACGCCGTTTATCGATTTGTAAACCGTTTCATAATCGCCGTCCAACTCGTCAAAAAGGTGCGTGTTGCACAAAATTGCGGGTTTGTTATAATCTCTGGGCGCGTAGTACAAACCGTACTGCGATTGATTTTTATAATTTTCTTTACCGTCGGAGTTTGCGTCCAATTCACGATCAAACGCTCCGAGGGGGTTGGTGTAGTTTTTCGTGGGTTTGAAATACCCGTTCGTGGAAGCTGCGTCCAACATCGTTTCGTAATAGAGGCTGTAATCGGTTTCCGAAGAAGCCTCGTAGTACGGTCTTAAATCAACGAAATACTGATCCCATTGACCATGATAGGTGTCCGCCGTCCAAATGATGTTCGGAGAGCTGCTCTGTTCGGACGCGATCCCGAGCATGTACTGTTCGAATCCTTCGCCCGAAAAGGTTTTAATTTCAATTTTTCTATCTTGATAGAGCTGTTCATAACGAGCTTTTAATACTTTTAAAACCTCTTCTTCGCCCATTTCCGTTTGGCATGCTACCGTAATCGTATAATACTCTGCGTTGGTGACGTTACCGCCGCCGTTTCCGCCGCAAGCCGCCAAACATCCAAAGGACATCAATGCACTCATCATAAGCGCTATACTCTTTCTCATAAATAATCCTCCTTGATTCTTATCTAATTTCCACAGAACCTGACTGCAAAGGTACCGTAACGTATACTTTACCGTCTTTTACTGTATAGTTATTCGTTTGTTTTCCATTTACATATACGGTCGGGTTCGCCTTTTCCGTCTTCAAAACAACTTGGACGTTCAAGCCGTTCGCTTCCCCTCTTACCGAATTGATTTGCACGGAGTTTTCAAACACCGTCAAGTCATATTTTACCGAACGGAAAGCAAGATTTTCTATTCCCCAGTAATCGAGTTCCTCAGGAAGAGAAGGTTCAATTTTCAATACTTCGCCGCCGATACAATCAATCCCGAAGAATCCGTAAGGAATCGCCGCGATCATTAACACGGATTCCAAAAATTCACCGTCAAGACCGACAATACCCGTACTGTTCCCGCGCTCCGCGAGACCCTTTACGCCGTTTTGAGGATAGTAGGTTCTGCCGTCAGGATTGTCCCATTGTCCCTTGCAATAATAGTCCCAATAGAAACGGTCGGGATGCGCGTTGTAGTTATCGCTTACTTTATAATAATCGTAGACGTCCATGTACCAATCTTTGATGTCCGTCAATCTCGAATACGCATTATCGCTGCCGTACGTCGAAACTCTGCTCATCAAATCGTAGAAAGACGTGTACATGATTGCGCCGCCGTTTTGCACCTGCGTAATACCGTATTCCACCTTCGGAACGTTGGTATAGAATCCGTTCAAAATCGAAAGGTCAAACTGATTTTCAGGGCTGTACGTGTTGACTCTGGGAGCGAACTCGAAATAGTAAATATCTTCCCCCTGCGAACCGTACTGGTCCTGCGCAACGATTCTTTCGCCGCTGATCCAATCCATAATGGATTTTGCCTGCTCGTCCGTGGCGATTCCGTAATAGATAGCTTCCATATTCCACATCGTATAACCGTAGTCATACCATCTATTTTCCGCATCGCAGTACCCTGCGACAAATCGCCCCGTCTCTTCACTCCAGAACCCCGTTTTATCCGAATTGTTCGTCGGTTTGCGAAGCTCGGTCAAGACTCTGTCGGCAATCTCATTAAGATCCGCCGCCGTATAGTTGTATTCGCTTGTGCCGTGATTGAATTCTCTATCCGCGGTAATGACCGTCGCAAGAGATTTATCCACCGTTACGCCGTTTTGTTCAAGAACCGTTTCCAAATGCGCCAAATCCACAAGAGCTTGGTGGAAATACATATTCGACTGGAAATCGTACTGCGGCATAAAGCTGATATCCCAATACCCGTTTGCAAGGCTCATCGCGACTTGGTCGGAATGGAAACTCGACGTCTTGTCGCCGTCGTGTCCCACTAAATAGGACTGGTCGTTCAACCCCCTCTGCACGTCGTACATCTGCATGAAGAAATTGACTGCCTTACGGGCTCTGGTGATGTTTTCTTTCAAAAACTCCAAGTCCCCCGTGTAATCGTAATCGGTGCGCAGGGAGGATACCAAAAGCGTGTTGTTGTTCGTATGACGCGTGTCAAACGTCGAACGCACGTAGCTTAATCCAAACTTCCCTCTTACCGTTTTTCCTTCTTTGGGAACGATTTCTACTTTGATTTCTCTAATATAAGTACTGAGTTCCTTATCCGATTTCCACGCCTCTTCCGCGTACATGGGAAGGAAAAGCATGTGTTCGTAAATCGGGGTATAGTCATACGCGATAAAGGCTTTTTCATTGACGGAAACCTTTTTATCGTCGCTCCATTCGGGTGAGTTATTGGTCGTGTACCAAACGTAAACGTCCGCGATATTGTCCGCGTCAGGCGTGTACATTCTTAAATCAATTTCCAAAAGCGGCGTGTAGTACGCGCAAATTTCTTCCGTTGCATTTCTCGGTGTAGGCGACGTAAATGCTACCTTGGAAACAGGTTCTTCCACCGTGCCTACGAAAAGCCCGTCTTTTAAACTCGCCCCGATGTTGCTCGTCCAGTCGGTTGCGTCGTTGCCGTTAAAATCCCAGCTAATCGACATACCGTCGGAGTTTGCGGACGTCGGGAAAGGCCAGCCCATTCTATGTTCGCCCGAGTTTACCGTCGAGGTTGCCGTTCGTACCTCGTCGCTCTCCTGCCATACGTACCCATACCTATCCACGGGAACACCCGTAAGCAACTTGCGCAGTCCTTCGATTCTATCCGTTTCGAACCCCTCTCGGCTGTTGAGAGGATAGTACGCAAGCGACATCCATTCCTGCCAGAAAAACTGCTTTGCCGTGACGCCTGCCGTAACGGAGCTCACCTTTTGGTCCATTCCGTTTTCATCAATCCAGCCGGTATGTCTTTTTAAATAGTCGTTCAAGAAGAAATCCAACTCCTTGTCCGAACTTTTGAAATGCGTCAATTCCGCGCTTTCCTTTTGATAGGTATAATCCGACGCATTCATTGTATTCCCTTGATTGGAACAAGCCGCCGTCGAAAGCATCAGCAAAGCAAAAAACGCACACGTACACCGTTTTAACGTTTTATTCATGACGTTCCCTCCTTCTCGCTAATCCTATAAAAAGCACCGCCAACGATACCGATAAAAGGATATTGCCTACCGCCAAGCTCGACGAACAGCCGCTTTTTGCCTTGGGGATTTCGTTGGTGATATTTTCTTGCACTGCGAACGTAAACGTTTCTCCGTCCGCAAAAGTAAGCGTGAAGCTGACTTTGTTGCCTACCGTCGTTTTGCTTATGGTATACCCGTCCGCGTTCAGCACGGAAATATTCGTTTCCATAACTTTCGTCGAGGTAATGATTACGTCGCCGTCATCCACTTTTTTTCCGTCGTAAAATACTTTGAACGGCTGCGATTCTTTCTCTGCCGTTACGTTTGTTCCGTTGACGACAAATTTATAATCGATTTCCGTCTTTACGGAAGTTGTGAATTTCATACCGCTCTTAATTTCAATCGTGATGTCCTCACCGTTTTTGAATGCTTCGTATAAGGGTGCATACATTTCCGAATAGGAGTCGATTGACATGTCCAACGTATACAAATCCGTTTGCCCATAGTGCACGTGCACGCAGGTAGGCAACTCGTCAATCGCATGCCATTCCCCAACCGAAACGCCGTTTATCAAAACGTTGTCGTGGAAAGACGCTTTAAAGCCGCCTGCAACAAACGCAGACGAAACGGTCTTGTCGTACATGCCTTTGAAAATAACCAAAGACTTTTCTCTCCATTCTTCCGCTTCACAAGCATGATAATAGGGCTCGTTGGTAATTTTTTTGTCGAATACAATCAAGAAATGAATATTATCGTTTGCAGTCGGTTCAATGCGCACCTTCACGTCCGTGACGTGCACTTCTTCATAAGAGTCTATCATCTCGTAATCCACGAAACATTCGCCTTCGTAGATACGGTACGTATAACTTCTATCCAACGTTTCGCCGTTGGGAAGCACCAACCCTTTCAGCGCTTGGATATTGTTGCCCGTATAGCTTAAATCCTCGTTCTTAACCGCGCCTTTGCCCATATAGTTTTTAGCTACTTTGACGTTGATTTGATAGCATCCGTCTACCGTAGCCCATTCCCCTTTGACATAATCGCCAAAGCTGTTTATCGAGCTCAAACTCTCGCCGTTGATGAAAATTTTGCTTTCATCCAAAACTTCTTGGCCGGTCAGTTCCCCTTGAATATTCAAAGGAAAGCTCAAATGATAATAATTATCCAAACAGGTAAACGAACCCAAGAAAAACTGATTATCTGCATAGTTTTCCGAACCGTTGTCCTTGAATTGGAAAACAAACTGTTCTATTTGCCCGTTTTCATCCGCATAAAGGTTAGTCGGAAGCGAAATCGTTGTAAATTTCTTGCCTGGAATGGAAAAGGTTTCCAAAGCTTCGCCAAGGCTGCCCGACGTAATTTTGCTGGCATTGTACGAAACAAAAGTTCTCGGTACGTTGCTAAATAATCTAATCTTAACGGTGTTAAAAACGCTTGTGTCAATGGGATGCACCAAATCCGCTACGAACAAAGCCCCCTCAATCGTATCCGCCGTGGATGCCAACGTGTAACCGTCGTCCCCCCAGCCGTTTTTCGAGAAAACTTCCGTGAATTCGAACGTAGGTGCTTCGCGATGCCCTTTCAAAGAAGAGTCTTGATTTCTTAAATAAAAATATTTTTCGCTTGCGTCGTATTCCACGTCCGCTTCGTAGCCGTCAAAGGGATAGCCCTTTGCCCAGTTCCCGTTTCTATACGTATATATAAGGTCTTCCTGCATTTCAAGGCACAGGAATTCTTTGTCGAAATAGGAGTGCAGCAAGGATGGTAATTGACACCCTGCCTTAATCTCAATCTGACTTGCCGACGAAAGAACGTCTGCGGAAAAGACGAACCCCAAAGAATGCACGCGAGTGTATCTATTGGCTACCAAAACGTGTGGATATTCTTTAATTGCAACTCCATCGATAAAAATACTATCCCCATAATTATACGAGTCCAAATTTTTATCGAGCACTGCGTTGGCTACGTTGAAATCCTTGCGATCTTCATACGCCAACGTGGTCACCCATTTATATGCTTCGTTGCTTTCCGTTGACCATTCCGTTGCCGTCATGTAATCGGTTTCACTCAAATGAAGCATCAACGTCTTTCCGCCGTCCCAACTTTCCATTTGGTTGATCTCGGTTGCAATTTTACTGCTTTCTTCCGCTTTCGCAACGGACGTTTTGGATAATATGTTCATGGAACAATAGGAAATTACCGTGAGTAAAATCCCCAAAAGCGTCCATACGATAACGTTTCTCTTCGTCTTGGTCATTTTCATTCCCCCAAATCCATCGCTTACGATCTGTATTTACTAATCTCTACAAGCATACCGCCGTTTAATCTCGATTCTTCTGCGGCAAGCGCCATGTAATGGCTTTCCAACGAATTATCGATCGACGTGTCCGCCGTTGCATTCGAATCGGTCATCAATTCATACAGCTGATCGATCATTCTATGATCTCCGCCGCCGTGACCTTCCAAATCGTCCGTCAAATCCGTCAATTTCCAAACGGTATCTTCGCCGAAATATTTTTTCAAAGTAATCGTGCCTTCCGCTTCGCAAAGAACCAATTCCCCTTCCGTACCGAAGAAACGGATATCTCTGCCGCCATCTTTCACGAACGCTTCCATTTTCAACGTTGCCGTTACGCCGTTTTCAAATTGCATAATCATCGTTTGGTTGTCTACAACGTCGTTATCGCAAGCGAAAACACATCTGCCGTAAGGGCCTTCCGTAATCGCTTGCCTCAACGCTTCTTCCGTCAAGGGATACACGTCGCTGATAAGGTTGAACGGGAACGTGTTTGCGGGACAGCCGCATTTCTTCCACATGTCTATGTAAATCTTTTTCGCGCTGTATTTGCAGCTTTCTACGTATTTACAATGCACGCATCTATCCGCCGCGTCTTTGGGTTGGTTGCATGCCTTGAAATATGCCAAACTACCCATAGACGATACTGCATGGCATTTGCTGCCGGTGAAATCTTGCAGCAAATCCAAATCGTGACAGCATTTTGCCATAATCATAGGCGTGGACATCGCGCGGTTTCTCCAGTTGCCGCGCACGTAAGAATGCGCTTCGTGCCAGAACACTACGTTTTCCGTCTGGTCAATAGAAACCAAGCGTCCAATTAAGCCGCTGTTTAAAATTTCTTTGAGTTTTCTCATTGCCACGGTGTAACGCAAAACGTGGCAGACCATAATCATTCTGCCTGTCTTATGCGCCAATTCCGATAATTCTCTCAATTCCTGCGGTTCGTCCGAAATGGGTTTTTCTAAAACGATATCATAGCCGAGCAACAATGCTTTTTTTGCCATGCGAACGTGCATTCTGTCTTGCGTTGTGATAAACAGTACGTCACTCCACTTCTTTTCGAAAAACTTGTCCTCGTTGTCAAATCTATTTTCTTTTGCCACGCCAAACAAGTCACCGTATTTATCCAAACGCACGTGATGGATATCGCAAACGTGCGTAATTGCAAATTTATCCTTCTGCTCCGCAATATAGCGTCCATACGCCTCACCGCCACGGCCGCCAAGCCCGATAATGGAAACTGTCACAATTTTGTTTCCCATGTCATAAACTCCTTTTTTTTGTTTTTATTTGTTATAATTTTTCAATATTATTATAATTCTCTCACAATGCAATATCAATAGCATTTCACCGATTATTTGCTTCATTTTTTGATATTTTCAACTTTTTATCCCTTTTAAGCGTAATAAACAGTTGCCGTTTTATCAAAATACAAG
>JAZQGK010000177.1:0-2358 GCA_045539975.1 Candidatus Scatosoma sp.
GAAAAGTTAGAGTTTGCCGTGATTGTTGCTGTATATAATCATAAGTTGCCGAATTAAAAATGGAATCTGAGACTTTAACTATAGTGTAAATTCTTCCCATATTTAACGTTCCTCCTTCCTTTAACCGCCCACGTCTCCGACCCGTGGGCGGCTTTTTTGTTCACACGTGTGAACTTACGCGATGAAATAGACGATAGCCTGCTCGCCTTTATCCATCCAGTACCCGGCGTTGTACTTGTACCAAAAATTGGTAAACTCGCCGTGGGGATTGTGCTCAGAGGTCGTGTGCCTGTCCTCGTTGAAAATCCCCAGCGCGTCGCGGTCAAAGAGGATTCCCAGCAAGCCGGACATAGAAATCGTCTTGCTATTGTCAGACGGAAGTTTCACGTCAATGCTGGAAATATCGTCATCCGCATAGGTCAATCCGGTACCCTGCCAGAAGGGAATAAGTTCGCTGTCAGGCATACCCAGATTGGACGTACTGAACTGCCCAACGCCGTTGTAAAGGTAAACGCCCATAGCGCGATAGAAATCCGAAAGGAACACCTTATGAAGGAGGTCTTTCGGCGTGAAACGCGCATTCTCCTCGATGTTCAGGAGCTTGTTCATCACGGAAAGGCGGTCAATGTCACGCTGAATCACGAAAGAAGCGTAACGCAAAAACCCAGTGTGATGAAGTGCCTGCGCCGCCGTGATTTCCTCGCCTTCCTCCGCAATATTGTTATTGTAGAGGTAAAGTAAGTTCTTAGCGCGAACGCCGCTACCGGCGGCAACACCAGCCGCTTCCGGAAACTCGTCATGAATCACTTCCGCCGCCAAACCGCTAACAAGGCGGATAGCGAGTTCGTCGATAGAAACAGTGACAGAATGATTCACCCACTGTTCCAGCATGGACACAAACGCATTCATCTGCGACGCCGTGTTGAAAGCGGACTTGACCTGCATACGCGTGATAGAACGCGGAAACTCGTAAGACACGCGGTCAGACCAAAACTTGCTGGACGCCGTCGGCTTATAGAACTTATGCGGGTCGTAGTTTTCGCCGTCCTGCAAATTCCACGCCGGGTCGGTTTGCGCCTCAATGAGCGGCGTCTGAATCTTCTGGAGAATCGCGCCATACTCCCACGCGTCGCGCTTGAGAGACGGCGCCCAGCCGGTGTACGGACGCGCCACAAACTCTACGCGACCGACCTTGTCCACAAGCGACCGGACAAAATGGTCGTTGCTGTCGTTGTTGAGCATGACACTCCGCCCAACATCAATGAGGTTGGACAAATCCTCATTGACGAGAGCCGTCTCGCCGATAACCTCTTTGGTGGCGGCGTTGACGAACTGATACAAATCAGTCATCTTCATTGCGTTTCTTTCCTTTCTTTCCGTCCACACATGTGGACTTAATAAACACTGATTGTGATAACCGAGTCGATGTCTTGGTAGATGATATTCACGAGGTTGTTCTTACGCACTCGAATTTCCTCTTCCAAGAGTTGTTGCGGCGTTTGCTCCAAACGTCCTTTACGAACTATTTGGACATTATCTGTGCCTGTTGTTGAATTTTCTTGCGATGTCGTTTCCGTCTGACTTGATTCACTGCCAGTAGTATCAGTGCCAGAATGGGTGACGGAAGCATTAGTAGTATCAGTCCCACCATGCAAAATGCTCCTTGCGTCTCCCGTTGTCCCACCTTCTCTGATGGTACTTTCGGTATCATCATGACCCTGATTGATGTGGTTGACTTCCGTCCGATTTGTGCCGGATGTTGTAACAGTTTCTGTGCTGGAAGTCGAATCTGTGCTATTAGGAACTTCAGTAGAACTGTTGAACCCATAGACATTTTCCGCTCCTGACGACGTTGCGGTCGTTGACGTAGTTTGACCCGGCAGTTCTACGGTAATGTCAGTTTGACCGTGCCCGTAGGTAATCATACCATTTTCGGTAACGGTTTTGCCATGCGTGACTGTGGCATTATCGGTGACTGTCTCGCCATGCACTAAGCTGGATTGCGAAGCAACCTGTTCTCCATGGGTTACTGTTCCACTCTTTTCGATAGACGTTGTTGCGTTCCCAGAAGAGTTCTCCGTCCCCACGTGTGAACCATCACGCGTCTCAGTATAATCCACACCTTCAAGCGGCATATATTCCGCGTAAAACGCGTCACGAAGTTGCTCCCATTTACGCGAATACGTTGCGTAAAGAACGCTATAAAGCACATCCACAACGTCATTAGGGAGATGGGGAGCCGTCCAATCGGGAAGCTGAATGAAATAATCCGTTAGGATTTTTCGACCGGAACGAATGAGATAGCCGTGAGCAAGTGCCATCGGATTTAACGTGAACGCAATATCTCCATCCTTGTAG
>JAZQGK010000178.1:0-9745 GCA_045539975.1 Candidatus Scatosoma sp.
CGGCATGGATACCATGGCAATCGACACGCAAGATGGGGACAACGGCTGGTATCTGGAAATCTTTCGCGGCACTTATGGCAATCCTCAATTTACCGCGCCTATCTCTCCCTTTCCCACACGTGAGGAAGCATTAGCGGCTTTACGTGCCGCCGTCCCTGCCGCCGCTCCAGCAGAAACTATCGTCGTTCGCATAACCGCTCAACGTATCCCCACACCCGGAGACGACCCGAATGCACAAGGCGGTTATTCCGGCGTTGGTGGCGGTACTGGCGATTTCGACGAAACTTCCGACCCCGTTCTCCTTCCAACCCTTCCTTCAGAACTTTTCTCTGCCGCTAACGCAGGTCTCGTTACAATTCTCGCTCCCAGTATCACGGAACTCCGCTCTCTCTCGGACTATCTCTGGACATCTTGGGCGGACGTGCCCGAAAACCTGAAACGTATCTTTAACAACCCCATGGACTATTTCATATCCTTGCACCTTGTGCCGCTACAGGTGCCAACGTCCACACGCGTGAACGTGAAATTGGGGTTGAGCACGACAAGCGTCAGTATGGCGAAAGCGGCGAATCAGTTTGTCAGTTTCGATTGCGGGAACGTGGAACTGGCGGAGTATTGGGGAAGTGCGCTGGATTATGCGCCGAACACGAAAGTGAGCATTGTCTTACCGTTTATTGGGGATATGCCGCTTGACCCGGATGTGGTCATGGGACGGACACTGAATGTGTCGTATTTCATTGACTTGTTGAGTGGGGCTTGCATTGCGTTCATACGTGTGAACGGTGACGTGTTGTACCAGTTTCAAGGAAATTGTGCCGCTCAAGCTCCCTTGACGGGTGCGGATTTTAGCAGGATTTATGCGGCGGCGATTGGAGCTGGAATGACGTTAGGAGCCGGGATTGTCGCTGGAATTGGTGCTGGTTCCGCGGCTGGCGCGGCAACAGCGGCGAAAAATCTGGAGAGCATTTCCGAGGCAGGTAAAGCAACAGCAAGTTTAGGACGGGCATTTAATCAGACTGGCGCGGCTGGCAAGGGATTGCCGGGTGTGGCAAGTATGAGGCGTAGCCTTACTGAAATGGCTGAAACTGTGCGGACAGAGGCGGCGGCGGCGGCGGAGGCTCCGGCGAGGGTTGCTAAAGGTACACGCGGGGCTATCATGGCAAGAGCGGCGGCGAATACGGTTAGAGAGGTTATGGGAGGCAAGATGACTGTAAGCCACAGCGGTAGCTTGCAAGGCAATACTGGGCTTATGGGAATTAAGGTTCCTTATCTAATCGTCGAGCGTCCCAGTCAATCGCTGGCAGAAAACTACAAGCATTACGTGGGTTATCCGAGTAACATTTATGCGACGTTAGGGAGCTTGACCGGGTACACGGAATGCGAGCAGATTGTTGTTAGCGGGATTAACTGTACCGATGGGGAACTGTCAGAGATTGAGGAAATCCTGAAAGGGGGTTTCTATCTGTGACTGTGATTTTCATGACGAACGCTTCCGAACCAAATAAAGTGGGAAAGCAGTTAAGCAACATTGCGACTTTCACTGGAACGCTCAGAGAAGCGGCGAATGTCTGTGACCCGACGATTCTCGTTGAGGGCGACGTGTCGCAGGTGATTAACTGTAACTATATGTACGTTGAGGAATTTCGGCGATATTACTTTATTACCGGAATTGCCGTGACCAGTAATAGACTTTTTGCTGTGAGCGGACATGTGGACGTACTGGAAACTTATCAACAACAGATACGCGGATTGAGCGGGATTATTCGCCGTCAGGAAAACTCGTATAACCTATATTTGGACGACGGAATTTTCAAGTGCTACCAGAATCCGCACATCGTTCTCAAGAAGTTTCCGTATGCGTTTCCCACTTATTCGTGGGTGCTGGTTATCGCCGGCAACCAGAATACAACTTCATCCTGATTATTACCGTACAGGGTTCTTTCGTCATTCTTTCTTGCCTTGTATTGAGTAATGAGTAAACCCCCAAGAGCTGTTGGTCTGTTCAGCTCTTGGGGGTTCCGTTTTAGTTCACACGTGTGGAATTACCAGCCAACGAGGGTTTCCTTGACGACCTGCATGAGGCGGATAGTGTGCGGCTTTTTGCGGTCGAGTTCGTAGATTCGGCAGGCGCGTTCGTAATAACGAGACGCTTCATTGAGACGGCATTCAGGACACCAGCGTTCGCCGTCAACGGTGACGTAGAAGTAATCTACGTGCTGGTTAGCTTGCTTACTTCTCATGGTTGCCCTCCACATGGCGTCCGTCGTTCGGCGTGTTGCCGTAGCGGTCGATGAGGTCTTGCTTGTACTCGGTAATGAGCGCAGGGGGGATGTTCCAGTGAATCATCAGCGCGTCAATGAGCGTCAGGACGTGCGCGATTTCCATGGGAACATTGACGTTGGCGCGTCCGCGTTTCGCGTGTTGAATAGCCTGAATAAGTTCGGCACATTCTTCGATGAGGTACTCGCAGGTGTCGGGCTTTCCGGGCAGGGGATTTGCGAAACGGTTAATCAAGTTTTCATAATCGCGGTGAAAGTGAATCATAGTTACCTCCTTATAAATTCACGATAGATTGTGTTTGCGACCACTTGAGATAGTTGCGGAGAACCTCACCAGTTTCATTGTTCGCAAAGAAACAACGGTTTTCCCGGATGAGTTGACAGATGATGTGCGAGAGTTTGTCTGATTGTTTTGTGAGAGCCATTCGCCAAGAGTAGCGGATGTCCGGCGTATCAGTGTAGACGATGTCGTCGTCTTTAAGGGCAGATGACCATGGGGTGAAGTAGATAAAGTCCCCACGTGTGGACGATACTATGCGCCCAGCAATGAGCCATTGTTCATAGCGGATGAAAAACCACTGGACGATTTCAGGGCGCGTCGGTTCGTAACCGTCAGGGAGACGCGGGTATACAGCCATTTCCCACGCCCCTGTGGTTATCATATTCACGGAAGGATTGTCGAATGCAAAGAAACGGTCGGTTTCCTTGCCGCCGTATTTGGCTGATGATTCAAGGTATTCGACATAAATAGAGAGGGAGGATTTGCCATAGGTGTAAATTTCGGATGTTCCCTGCTCCATCTCCCACACGTGTGTAAGCCCCATTTCGGTAAAATAGGGGCACGATTTGTTGACAGTGTTGGCAAGCATGATGACTTTTGCTTCCGGGCGAAAATCGCGGAAAACGCTGGACACGATAGAACGAAACATTCCAAATTCGCCGGGAATATATCCTTTGCGCGTCATGAACTCGTCAAACACGATAGTTTGAGTGTAAGGATAGGGTTTCCCCTGATAACGCTGGTAGTTAGTAAGGCACATTGCGCGGCAGAAAGGACGTTCTGCTTTGACAATATCGCCATTGCCAGTTTTGTTGGCAAGATAAAAGCGCGAGCGAGAAAAGACGACGGAGGAGAAGGCGCCATTAGAAAGCGTAAGAATGCGGTCGTTTTTCTCATGTGCTTCAAAGAGGTCGCACATTTCTGTGGAAGTAATGTCCTCATGGAAGCGGCGCAGGTAGACGGATTCCCAGCCCTTTTTGCAAAAGTCCTCAACGCACTTATCGAGGGCGGAATAAGTCTTGCCATTGGAGCGTTCGCCCATAAAGGCGAAATACGAACATTCGGGGTGTGCTTCTATACGCGGGCGCACATCGACATATCGGGTTTTAGGGAACAATGGCATCTAAAACCCTCCTTGACATTTCAATGGGTTCTACGTCCCCACGTGTGGACATATAGAGGATGTCCTTCACTTCCCGCACGAGGCATTCCCGCTTTTCGCTGGTAGCCATAAAGCGGGAAAGCCGAACGGCGTCGGGAAGGTTCGTCGTGTACATCGTCTTTACATACGGGGGCGTAGGAATGGTTTGCTGGACTTCAAAATAACGGAGACTGTAAGTCATTCGTACCACTCCTCTACGCGGTCACGGATTCCTAAAAGGAACTCTGCAAATTGGTCGGAACGGTTTAAGGTATAGTATTTCTCCTCCATGTGGACAAAAGATTCCTCGTGATATTCGCAGACATTACCGAGATAATCTACGAACTTGCCGGATATAGGATTATCGCCATAAAAGAGGGTTAATTTACCAGATTCTCCAGCAGGAATATAAAGGTCGCTGTTGAATCCGTCGAACGGGTCGCTAAAATGTTCACGCATGTATTTGACGGCGCCTTTAGGAAGCCCTGCAACGGTGATTGCATATTTCCCGTCAGGATATTGTACGAGATAACGCTTTGCGCCGAGAGTTTTGAAACGTGCATATTTCGCTTCATAGTCCCACGTGCCTATAATTTGCCGTTCGCCAGAAGGACTACAAGGCATATAAGTTTCCAACGGAATCTTAAAAAATTCGCTGGACGCTTTCAGTTTTTCCATCATTTCGCTGTCAAATTGCGCGAACGTGTCAAGGTGGTTTTCTGGATTGAGAATCTTGTCGCTATCGGTATCAGAGTAAACGTGGTCATTGCCGACAGCATTTACTACACGGAGAAGATTATAACGAGCATAGCTGGTAATCCACACGCCCCAAGCCCAAAAGAGGAAACGCTTCGGGTCACGGTTGTATTCCTCTAAACGAGCGATAATGTCAGGTTCTTTGGGCGGTAGATAACCTTGCTCATTATCGTACTGTAAGATTTCCTTCATGATTGATGTTACCATCATGCCAAATTCGGCATTTATCATGTTTTTGGAAATCATATATTCAACGACTTTTTCTACAAGTCCCTTGAGAGTAGTTTTGTCGTGGAACATTTTCAATGTGGCTTCAATTATAGGCTTTGGAAGATAGCCTTTCGGAGCATACCACACGTCATGAATTTGCGCTTCAATGCAACCATAGAACTTTCTGAGTATCTTGTAGTCTGTTTCGGTCAGCGTTATCGAAATAAACGGAGCCGTTACAACACGCCCATTGTCAACGGTAATTCCAAGTTCGTCCGCACGTGTGGACGAAATTGTGTGACCATGTTCATCCCGACATTTGGATAATGAGATTATGTGGTCACGGTCGTTGACAGGATAAAGTCCATAAAGGTCGCAACGGAATAGAACGGCGTTTTTCTCACAGAGTTCTTGAAAATCTTCGTCACTCGTGAATCGCCACTGGCGAAACCTGCCCATGGGAAACTTTTCAGATACAATAACACTGGGGTAAGAGGAACGCTTGTCGAATGAACCCACATTCTTGAGGATTCTATCGACATAATAAGAGGAAGCGTGGGTGAAACCTCCTTGAAATGCCTCTGTTAGCAAGACATAGACAGGCTTTGTAAGTGTCAGGTCTTTTATGACGCCGCGATACCAATCATAAGAAAAGCACTTTTCCCTTACATACCGGCGAACGTAGCCAGTATTAGTGTAAGGGATTTTGGCGATATTAAACCCCTCGTCTGTCATTTTCTCATAAATGTACGCGTTGAGAACACGTACATCCATTTCACAATATTCCTGCTCTTTTTCCGTAAGAGGTGTATTTATTCCACGGAGTTTCTTATAGTCAAGATTGCCGACAGCTTTGTTAAGTGTGGGAAATAATCGGAGTTCTTGACCTATCTTTTCGAGAGAACGACCGCCTGAAAGTTTTACACTGTCACGAAATTCCAGTCCTCCGCAAACAGCAAAGAGTGGTTTTCGCGGTTCGGTAAAGAATACCTTATCCCATTCAATGAGCTTGCGAAAGAACTGGAACTCGTAAGAAAGGTTATGGTCGTATATTATCAGGCGTTTATTCTCTGATAATCCCAGCATATTGTGTAACGCTTCCAGTAACAAAATGAACTCTTCCCATGTTCTCCCCATACACACATCCCCGCCTAAAGCAAACTGCCAGCAGTACATAGTAGCATGTTTTTCCGTGCCACTGTAAAAACTGGAAACTTCAATGTCGAATGAAGCGGGAACATTAAGGTATGAAGATTTTGACCGAGAGCCAGCGCGAACAAAAAGGGCATTTTGCGTCCACTCGTGTGAACGAACTATAAGCTCCTTAGACGTTATTATTCCACGAGATTCGATGACTTCCTTTAGCCTTGAGGCGCCGTTTGAGACTCGTTTCATCCCAAACATAGTCATCATCCTTTGCTTCGTCACGGAATTTGCTATTAAGGTCTCCGTTACGCGCAACACGCCCCATGCCGTATTCAAACATTCGCTCTACTAAGCCCATTACACTTTCGCCGTTCGGCGCCGTTTGAATGGCATAAACCATGGCTTCTTGTGTAAGGTTACTCTGGAGCAAAGCAAATGCTTCCGTATAGATTTCCTTGAAAAGGTTGTAGGCGCGCCACATGGCTTGACGGTCTGCTTCTGATAAAGCGGCTACAGGAACTCCAAGGCGTTCAGAAACTTTGGCGTTTGCGTCGTCAATGAGTTCTTGCTGTTTTTTGTAATAGGCTATTACGCCTTCAACCGTATTCGTGCGGACATGTTCATTATCTTCACGGAAGAACGCCGCATAATTAGCGACTATAGAACGGAGCTGAGGAACGCTATAGCGAATTTCGCCTTTACGGACAATATGGGAGTTCGGCAGGAACTGATTGCCAGTTAAAAAACGCATACGCTCAAAGGCATTCCGGGTAGCCGAAAGTTGAGCAGAGGACATACCGGTATCTGCTTGAAGGCGGTCAAGAGTTTTTGCGCGAACGCGAAACTGCCGCTGATATTGCTGGGCAATTTTCGCAAGTTCCTGCTGGCTCATGACGTTAAAGTCAGAGGCGTCAAGGTTCCACAGCCATTTGTTGTAGTTTTCGCGCTCCTTTTTTGTCATTTAATCACCTCCATGAAAAAACGGGCGAGCGGTTGCCCGCCCGCCCGTTCACTCGTGTGGACGATTAGTCGGCGAAATCAAAGTCGAGGTAATCGCGCCCGGTCTTGGGATTGTTGCTGTACTTGAAGATGAGGCGGACGCCGCCCTGATTTTCGAGTTCCGCATTGAGTTCGTCGTAGTTCTTGTGGACGCACGACCAGCCCATGTCGTCGGCGTCGGGGTCACGCTGGCACCCGGTCTCATCAGCCCACGCGGCGATAAGCTGGGCAATCTTGCCCGCCCCGGCGCGGAAGAAACGGTCGGGGTACTCCTTGACGAGGAGAGCGGGATAGCGCGAACGCGCACCTTCAAGAGCGCCGACATCGGGTTCCACCGCGATGATAGTTACCGGTTCCCCGATAATCTGGTCAATGCGGGTGCCCTGCTTCTTTTCCAGCCGCCCAGTCTTGACGACGCCGCTGTCCTGAGCTACCTTTTTGAAATTGAGAGCCATTCTTTTTTTCCTCACTTTCTTGAGTTCACACGTGTGGAAGGGACTATTGACACGCTAACGGTCGTTAGTAACCGTCAACGTCTCATACTTACTGGAGAGAAAGCGCGATTGCATAGCGGACATATCCGCGTAAGTGTGGCAGAGATACCAGAACGCACTTTCCTTCATGAAGGGATTTTTGATTTCGACACACGACATGACACGGTCAGCCCATTCATCTTCCGTCCACTGTCGATAGTCATTCAAAAATCTGTGCGCCGCTTCCTTATCTATCGAGGCGAATTTGACGGGCATAGACAAGGTGAAATTGACGCGCATTTTTTTCACGTCATCATTCATGGCTTTTCGGGTTTTCGTAAGCGGCGGCGCGGAGACGCAGAAGCTCTTTTTTCGACGTATGCGTCAAAAAATAGTGAAGAGCAGGAGTGGAGATTTTCGCGCAACAGGGTCTGTTGTGGATAAGGTCATTTTTCAGCCCGACGGACAAATCCGCGGCGCAACGGTCGCCCTCATAAATGCAACCGTAACATTGACCGAACGTCAACATTGAAAACCACCTTCTTTTTTTATTTGTTGCGTCCACACGTGGGAACGCAAACAATGTTTTCGACGCTTGAAGCGTCAAAAACAAAATGGTCGTAAAGCTCCGAAACCGGGTCGTAAGAAGTCGCGTATAGCGTGTGACCGTCTTTGGAGAACGAAAACGCTACATAATAACGCGGCGCCCAGTTTTCATCATTACGAAACGTAATTTCAAACATGACTTTTCCTCGTTTCGATAACCGGGGAATGTAGTATTCAATACCAGATTATAGCGTCACGGGAAACGCGTCGCGGCGTATACCGGACGCGTTTTCCGTCCGCGCCCCGAACGTTCGGGGCTTTGCTTATGACTTACTCTTTCGCGTCGTTGATAACCGCTTTAAGAGCGGCGACGGCGGTCAATTTCGGCGTGTTCGCAACCTTGCGTTTCGCGTCGTTGAACACTTTCAAGGCGTCAACATCGGCGGCTTTCGGAACGTCCGCGCCGATTTCCGAACCGGACAGCCACGCCACAAAATCGGCGTCGGCTTTGCGGATACGCTTTTCCCGTTCTGCGTCGGTTTCGGCGGCATCGTTGCCCGTGCGCGGTTGCAAGAGATACCACGCTATAGCGTCCGCGCCGTTACGGGCAAGTTCAATATACGCGCCCTTGACATTGTAACCCATGAACACATCCGGGAAAAGAACGGCGTCCTTGCCCGTGACAGCCGAAAGCGAAAGAGGAATAATCAGGTTGTTTGCGCTTGCCTTGAAACCGTTGATAATTTCGGCGGCTTTCGTCGCGTGAATGACAAGCTCTTTCGTTCCGTCCGGTTCGTGCGCAAAGGCAAGTTTCAAGGTATTCACGTCCCCGACGCGCACGACACGCGCAAGCAAGAAACTTTCGAGTTTCGCGGCGTCGGCGGCATTGCCTTTGTTCGTGCCATTATTCGCGGCGTCGGCGTTGTTCCCGGCGTCGGCGTTATCGTCCGCACGTGTGGACGTTTCGCCGTTTTTCGCCACCTGTTCCCGCGCACGGTCATTCAGGATAGCAACCTTTATAGCGTCCATAGCGGCGGGAATTTCGGAAACCGCCGTTGTAGCGGCGATATGCGCGGCGGCATATTCAAGGGGCACAACGTCATTCGCCTTTGTATTCATGGCTTTCAACGCGCCCCACGAGAAGGCACTATAGAGGGGTTTCAAATTCCCGTCGCTGTCGAAAATCTGGCGGGACAGCGAAACCGTCGCCGTCGTTTCGGTTTTCCCCGTTTTCAGGAAGTCCATAAGGAAGCGCGTCAACGGGGCTTTCGTTTCGCCATAGGTTTTCGTGCCGCCGTTCTTGTCCGTGTATTTCGTGCCCTTGACGGAATCCATTTGCACGGAATCATGGGCAATCCCCCACGCGATACGCGCACGGGCAAAACCCGCGCCACGTTCCGCGCTAAATTCCGTGTATTCGGCGGCTTTCCATGCCGTAAGGCTTTCAAGCAACGCCGGATTGTGAATACCCGCCGTTTCAAATTCGGCACGGAATTTCGCCCCGTCAAACTCAATCGTGGGGGCGATAGCGGAATAGCGGTTGTAAAGGGACAGCCCGCTTTCCTTTACGTTTTCAATCTTCTTTCCCATTTTCAAAACCTTCTTTCTTAAATTTCCGTTCATACGTGTGGACGTTTGCGCGTTCACACGTATGGACGTTTTGCCGTGGGTTATTCGGTTTTCAAGGAACACGCTAAGAAGCATTGCCTCTTAACAGAGGCAATTATACTGTAATTTTCGGCAAATTTCAACCTTATAAAGTTACAATCTGGAAAAAATTTAGAAAAACTTTGGAAACAAAAGTAACAAAACTGTAACAAAAGTAAAGGGAATAACCTTTACTTTGTAACAATGGTAACAAAAGTAACAAAACTGTAACAAAAAAGTAACAAATGGTAACAAACCACAAATTAGC
>JAZQGK010000179.1:0-10516 GCA_045539975.1 Candidatus Scatosoma sp.
AAGGACATCTGCCATGCAGGTGTCCTTTCACCCATTCTATCTACTATACAAAAAATAGAAAAAGCAATCCCTCTGTGGATTGCTTTTTCTATATATCATTATTTACTATTTTTATCCTCAGAATTCTTTTTCATGAAGAAATCCACAAATCTCGGGCGATGCTTTTTATCCGGGACTTCTTCCACTTTAGATTCAGGAATAGGGTCGTCAGGCTCAAACGAATTAACCCCAACCGCCTGCGGGAATGGATTCGGTTGCGTATAAGCAGGCTCATTTACATTATTAACGATCGGTTGACCATAGGAAACCTGCCCAAACTGCTGCGACTGCTGTGGTACTGGCTGTTGAACCGGTTGTTGGAAAGACTGTTGCGGCATTTGATTCAAGTTTTGCCCCAAGCCTTGCGGCATATTTTGCGCACCATAACCCGACGGTTGTTGCATCATAAAAGGCGTTTGCTCCGTATAGCGAGGCGCCATTCCAGTATTATAAATCCCGTCACTCTTTTCCGAATAAGCGTTATCAATTCTTTGTGCCAAAACAGCCGCTTGACGAGTTGCCGTATTTTGCAAATCTGCACCAAAACCATTTTGCGAATCATTGAATCCCGTTGCAATAATAACAACTTCTACTTCATCGGACATATTCTCATCAATACAAGCCCCGAAGATAACATTTGCAGAATAATCAATAACCCCTTTCACAAGATCCGCTGCCGTAACAACTTCGTCCAACGAAAGATCTTTGCCACCAATAACGTTTAAAATAACAGAATTAGCGCCTTCAATCGTTGTATTTAACAACGGACTGCAAACCGCACAACGCACAGCGTCGAAAATTCTCTTTTCACCCTTCGCAACACCAATACCCATATGCGCAAGTCCACGAGATTTTAACGTCGTCTTTACGTCTGCAAAGTCAAGATTGATAAGAGAAGGCTTCACAATTAGTTCCGCAATACCACGAATACCTTGACGCAAAACCTCGTCTGCGACCTTCAACGCCTCGGAGAAAGAAGTGTCTTTGGGTACAACCTGACGAATTTTGTCGTTGGGAATGGTAATAATTGAATCGACGGATTTTTTCAATTCTTCAATACCAGCGAGCGCATTGTCCATTCTACGCTTTGCCTCGAAATTAAAAGGCAACGTAACAACCGCTACGGTAAGAATCTTCATTTCTTTGGCAATTTTGGCAATAACAGGAGCCGCACCTGTACCCGTGCCACCGCCCATACCTGCAGTAATAAAGAGAAGGTCCGTCCCCTTTAATTCAGCTTGAAGTTCGGCTTTATTTTCTTCCGCTGCCGCTTTACCGATAGAAGGATCTGCGCCTGCGCCAAGCCCTTTGGTCAGCTGTACACCGATTTGAATACGTTTGCTTGCACGAGAACGAGCCAAAGCCTGATTATCTGTGTTCACAACGACGTATTCCGCACTTTCCAAACCAGACTCAATCAATCTATCAACTGCGTTATTGCCGGCGCCACCAACACCAATCACCTTGATTTTTGCAACCCCCGACAAGTTATTGCCCGTATTATCGGAAACAGGTGCCGTTGCCATATTATATCCGCCGTATTGGCCGTAGTTTTCATTTTCGTCATAGATCGTCATTTCTTTTTTCCTCCAAACACATTAAAAATTCTTTGTATGAAACTATTTTTTACCACTTCTTGCGTGCTCATATTCAATAAACTGATTCTCGAAGAAAATATCGGTTTATCGTAATAAGGTAAGTCGGGTGAAACTATCTCCGTCATACGATTAAGTCTTCTGGAAATATGTTCCGCAGCGCCTTTGCAACTAACAATCCCCTCGCCGGTGAGACTAATAGGATTCGCCATTAAAGCCGCAGCATTTTTATCTTTATAATACCTCGAAAAGAAGCCGTCAACTTCTTCACATAAGCCATCCAAACTGCATTTAATAATATCGTTAATTTCCATTACCGAAAAGCTTACGTCCCCTTGCTCCGCCGTCCAAAGCATTTCCCTTGGAACTGCCCCACCGGATATATTTGCCGAGGCTAATATTTCTTCTGCGATGGAATACTCAACGCCTAAACCTTCCATTATGGCAACCAAAATTGTACCCGTGCCAAAATCAAACGTTTCTTCATGCACAATCCCGTCGCCATATAAGACAGAAACCGAAGTCGTTAAAAAGCCAAGGTCTAATAAATACGCATAACCCTCTCTTTTTTTCTTAGGCAACAAGTAATCTGCCTGCGCCAAGGTAGAAGGAATAAACTTTATCGACGTAAAACCAAGCTCGGACAAGCATGCCGTAACCGTTTGGGTAAAGTTTTCTTCCACAAAATAATAGCAGAGAGCCCCTTTTAAAGTATTTGTGGAAACGCCGTAAAGAGTCTCCGCAGAAAAATATTTTCTATTATCCCCAAGCGCAAAATACATCGCTGAACGACGAACGCAACGCTCTTTTGCCATCAACTCATTCAAGCCGCTCTCAAACAAAGCGTCAACGTCTTGCGCGGATATTTTCCTTTTGGTCGGGAACGAAATCGTATGCCCCATAGTTTGAACGGTGACAAAAGCAGAAGGCACACTCACGTACACGCCGCTAACCACCCCAACGTAGCGTTGTTGTACAGCGGTCACCACAGAAGTAACAGCCCGGCGAAAAGACGCCACGTCTAAAAAACCGTTGGATAAATAGCCTTCATACCGAGCCGCATGCGTATCGTTAAAAACAAAAGTGCCGTTTACCCCCTTAGAACCAAGGGAAAAAGACACTTCATTCGAACGTATATCTAAAATTGCAACGCTTTCGTTTCTCATAATTTCCCATTCCGTCTTTTTTGTAAATACAATACCGATAATCTTATTTATATTATACACTATTCGTACAATAATGTCAAGGAACCAAGGGAAAAAAAGCATAAAAAAACACGCCGCCAAGCGTGTTTTTTGTTATTTTATGCATTAAAATCTTTCTCGTCGTAAGAAACAATCAAATTTCCGTCTTTTGCGCCTATCATTATCTTGCCTTTCATTCTTTGTGCATCAGTCAAGGATAAATATTTTTCAACCGCCGCTTTCGCTTTTTCTGCCGTCATCTCGCCTGGCGTACCTACGTATATTCTCACGCCTTCTCGCATGGAAATACAATACTCGGGGGCGTATTTAGAAACCGTTATGCTTACCACGTTATCTCTAAGTCCATTTAAATCCTTTGCCATGTCGTTGCAAAACGCTAACAACGTTTCCCACGTTTCTCCACCAAGCAACTTCTGCCCTTTCTCTCCTGAAACCGAAAGCCCGTCGCCTGAGATAATAATATTTGGATATTGATCCAAACGATTTAATGCAGAATCTCGAATCGACAAAACCAAGCCTTCACTATTGACAATGTAATACTCCGACGTATCCTTTTTTTCCACTGCGTAACATTCAGCGTCCTCGGAAACGTGGATAACCAATCTATCAGGGAAAACCTTTTCAAATCCAGTGATTCTAAAATAAGGAAATTCCTCTATAACCGCCTTTGCTTTTTTGTCATTTACGGAGAACGTGCTGTCATTTTTATACTCTTCCAAAAGTCTTATTTTCAATTCTTCCGCTTCCTCTTCCGCTAGGCTAGATATAACGGCAGCTTTCACGTCCACAGCGCGTACGCGGAAAACGGTCGCTACGCTCAAAATCGCCGTAGATACAACGATGAGCACCGTCAATAGAATCACCAAACTCTTTTTTGCCATTGTTTTTCCTCTTTCTTATGTACTTCTAACCCCGGGCCCTTTTTATCTTTGCGCCCAGTTTCTTTAATTTCCCTTCAAAATCCGCATATCCGCGATCAATATGCGATAATTCCATAATAGAACTTTGGCCTTCCGCTTTCAAAGCAGCAACAACAAGGGCTGCGCCGCCTCGTAAATCACCGGCAGATACGCTGGCACCATGCAAACAATCTACCCCACGAATAATAGCAGACCGACCTCGAACGGTAATATCCGCCCCCATTCTTTTCAATTCCGCCGCATAGCGATACCTTGTTTCAAACAAGTTCTCCACAACAAGCGTTGTGCCGCGCGCCGTGCAACAAAGAGCCGAATACTGTGCTTGCAAATCTGTAGGAAAGCCGGGAAACGGAGTCGTTTCCACTAAGCTAACTGCTTTCAGGTCGCCATTGCTTATTAATATTATTTTATCATTTTTTGCATAGACTTTGCAACCGTTTTCACGCAATTTATGTAAAAGAGCGGCAATATTTTCATGTGGAACACCTTCAACCTCAATCTCACCGCCACACGTAGCCGTTGCAATCAAATACGTTCCAGCCTCTATTCTATCGCCAATCGGCGTATATTCTATTCCATGCAAGCGGCGTACTCCTTCAATAAAAATCGTACCTCCTCCCGCACCACGAATTTTTCCGCCCATTGCGTTTAAAAAATTCTGCAAATCTATAATTTCGGGTTCTTTCGCCGCATTTCTAATAACTGTAATCCCTTCTGCTTTTACCGCGGCAAGAATAATATTTTCCGTCGCCCCAACGCTTGGAAAATCAAGCAATATATCGGCGCCAATCAATTTCCTTGTCATGCACTCGATATATCCGTCTTTTTCAACTATTTCCACTCCCAAACGCCGAAGTCCTGCAAGATGCAAATCAATGGGACGCAAACCTATATCACAACCGCCCGGATAGGATATTTTTGCTTTTTGAAACCGCGTCAAAACCGAGCCAAGCATAAAAACGGAAGAACGCAGCTCTTTTGTGAGCCGCGCAGGAATTTCATGCGATAGTGCATTAGAACTGTCTATGATTACGCAATCCTTTTGCCTTCGTATGCTGCACCCAACTTCGCTTAAAATATGTAACATATTCTCAACGTCATTTATAGGTGGAACACCTTGAATTTTTACTTGCTCATCCGTCAAGACCGACGCCGCAAGCAACGGCAAAACCGTGTTTTTTGCGCTTTGCGCGCGCACTTTACCATATAATTTTATTCCACCGTCTATGATATATCTATCCATACGAAAAAGCTCCTTATATCTTATTGTATGAAAAGCTTTTTCTTTCTTGTGCCTTTTCCTTTCCCCTCTCTCGTCTGTTTTGAAATTGCGTACAGCACCCCCATCGACGCCATCGTAATTACCAAGGAAGTATTTCCCGAGCTTATTAAAGGCAACGGCAATCCCGTCGGGGGAATGCTACCGCTGACAACCAAAGCATTGATCGTTGTCTGTATTCCATACACCAAGGTTATTCCCGACGCTAACAACATCGAGAAAAAATCCTCTGCGCGCGCCGCAATGCGTACGCCGCGAAAAATCAGAAGAAAACTAATAGCAAACAACACCAATATTCCTATAAAACCTAACTCTTCACCAATGATTGAAAGTATAAAATCACTCTCAGCGAAGGGTAAAAAACGGTATTTCTGCCTGGATTGAAAAAGTCCCGTTCCAAACCAACCGCCGTTTCCTAAAGCGTATAAGGATTGAATTAGTTGGTAACCTTCGCCCTTAGGATTCTCCCACGGGTCCAAGAAAGCGCTCAATCGTGACAAACGATAGGGTTCTGCAATAATCATAATGGGTACAGCCGCAAGCGCTGGAATAAAAATGAGCAAAAAATGCTTTATTTTCATTCCACCTAAAAACAGCATTGCCAACATCAACAACCCAACGCACATCGTAACCGACATATTCGGTTCTATGATTATCAATAAGCAAATGATACCGCCCGATAATAAAACGGGTAACACGCCTTTAAAAGTACGCATTTGCCCCATATTTTCAGACATATACGACGCTGAGAAAACAACAAAAGCATATTTTGCTATTTCAGACGGTTGCAGAGTAACGCCACCGATGCCAATCCAACGTGTTGCGCCATAGTTTGTTTTCCCTAACCCCGGAACAAACACCAACGCCAATAGAACAATTGATAATATAAAAAATCCCCACCGGAAACGTTTATTTTTTAGGAGTTTATAATTGACTTTTCCACAGAAAAACATAGCAATCAATCCAAGAACCAGCCCTATTAGTTGTTTCTTTACAAAATACCACGCGTCGCCATATTGCGTTTTTGCTATGTAATTACTCGCCGAATATATTGCCAAAACGCCAAACCCCGACAAGAGTACTGTCAAAATTAAAATCAAGACGTCCCCGTTTGTGTTATTCGTCCTCCTCTCTTGCGTTATCAACGCCGTCGAACGCATCTCTTGCCATTCCGTCCCCGTCTTGGATATCGTCTTGACCATTTTCTTCGATTTCCTCTTCTTTTTTCGTAAGCGAACGAACCATTTCGGCAAATCTATCACCTCTTTCTTCATACCCGGAAAACTCATCAAAGCTCGCGCTGGCTGGGCTAAGCAATACCGTCTGACCGCAACGCGCCATCATTGCAGCTATTTTTACCGCAAACTCGAAATGATGACATACGGTAACCTTATCAAAACCGGCCTGCCTTGCGCTGGATAATAATTCATATCTATTTTCCCCATATAAAACGGTGTGAACAACGTTTGATTTCATAATAGCTGAAAACAATTTCCCGTAATCATACCCTTTATTCTTTCCGCCCAAAAGCAAAATCGTTTCTGATTTTAGCGTGGAAACCGCTTTTAGTGTTGCATCCACATTCGTACCTTTGGAATCGTTTATATAACGTACCCCGTTCACCTCGTCGACAAATTCAATCCGATGTTTTATTCCTTTAAAATCCTTTAACGCAGAAACGATATTCTCTGTTTTTACACCGAATAATTTCGCACCGATAATCGTAGCTAAAGCATTTTGAATATTATGCAATCCGTCAAAAGGCAAATCGGAAACCGCTACGATTTTTTCTTTCCCAAAATACAAATCTCCCTTTTCGTAATATGCGCCTCTAACCTTTTCTTTTACGGAAAAGTACAACACTTTCGCTTTCGTCTTCTCGGAGAAAGACCGCACTTGCGGATCGTCATAATTTAATACGGCATATTCCGTTTCCGTGAGATTTTTTAAAATTTTGCTTTTAAGAAAGAGGTAGTTTTCCATATTATAATGACGATTCAGATGATCTTCTGACACGTTTAAAACCATGGCGACGTGCGGACAAAACGAATTTAACGTTTCTAATTGAAAACTGGAAATTTCCGCAACTGCAACCTCGTCTTCGCCCAATCCGACAAAGCCTATCATGGGAGAGCCGATATTTCCACACGCTTTCGCGGAAATCCCGCCTTTATTTAGTACCTCTTCCAACATCGAAACTGTTGTCGTTTTGCCATTTGTGCCCGTGATTGCAACCATGGGGCAACGCAAATATCTTGCCGCCAACTCACTTTCCCCAATCACCGCCTTTCCGTTTCTTTTAAAGGCAACCGCAAGAGGATGGTCAATGGGAATCCCCGGGCTTAGCACCAAAGCATCGCAGTACTCCGACGCTTTGCCAAGCTCTTCGGCCTTTACTCGTTTCGCGCCCATTTTTTCCAATGCCGTCGCCATTTGCTCGACGCGCTCACTGTGAATATCATCATAAATATAAGTCACTGCTCCATGGGATAAAAGAAACTCCGTTGCCTTTTCCCCAGAACGCGACAAACCTAAAACAAGAAAACTCTGTTTTTTAAGATACATACCGCCTCCTTAAATCTTCTTTAAAATGCCATCGCCACACAAAGCCCACCAAGCATAAACGTAATTATTGAATATGCGCACGCAATACGCGTCTCAGAATATCCTTTTTGCTGAAAATGATGGTGTATCGGTGCCATGAGAAACACTCGTTTCCCCCTCGTTACCTTATAATATATTACTTGTATAATCACAGATATAACTGAAAGAACGAAACAAAATCCTATTACGGCTACGTAAAGCAAGTTCCCCGTGAAACATGATATCGTTGCGGCGAATCCTCCAAGCGCTAACGAACCCGTATCCCCCATAAAAATGGAAGCTGGATGCGCATTAAATAGCAAATACGCCGAAATCGCTCCAACCAATGCAAAGGATAAAACCGTCATAGGACTCGCACCGCCTTGTAAAAACACAAGTATTCCTATTGACAAGAAAAACGGAATACTCGTACCCGCTGCCAACCCATCCAATCCGTCCGTTAAATTCACCGCATTCACCGTCGCCAAAAAAACGAATATAATCAACGGAAGAATCCAATATCCAACGTCAAAACTTATCCCCAAAAATGGTATATTCAAGAAAGTCTTTTCCGCCCGAATGCAATAAATGCCTGAAAAAACAGCAATAATTGCCTGAAATAAAAATTTTTGCCAAGCGCGCAAGCCTAAATTTTCTTTATGTTTTTGTTTGAAAAAGTCGTCTAATAATCCGACTATCATATAAGAAAGCCCGATAACGATAGACACGATAAAAGTTTGTTCCGCCTTGCTCACAAAAAGCACTGCCGTTATAACCGCAGCTAAAACGAAAGCGATACCCCCCATTGTGGGAGTACCGCTTTTTCCTTTGTGTTCTTTCACGTAAACCAAAATGTTTTGTCCTGCTTTCCATCTTCTCAGCAATGGAATTAAAATCCGACAAAATATCAACGACACGACAAACGCTATAATCATAGCAAAAAGGTTATTTTTCATAGTTTCTCTTCTCAAAAACCGATTTTACTTTTTTCGCGCAATAGTTTTTCCAATACAGTATTGTCATTGAACGGGTATTTTATCCCCATTATCTCTTGAAATTCTTCTCCGCCTTTGCCCGCCACAAGCAAAACGTCCCCTTTTTTAAGGTAATCTAGCGCATAATCTAACGCAATTTTTCGATCGGGAACGACAACGTAACAAACGGAGTATCGTCTATAACCTTTTTCAATGTCGCTGAGAATATCCAAAGGATCCTCATACCGCGGATTATCAGACGTCAATACCGCAAAATCCGCCTTTTTTGCTACTATTTCTCCCATAATCGGGCGCTTACTCTTATCGCGATTCCCGCCACAGCCAAACACGCAAACCAAACGCCCTTTACAGTGTTGCCGCAATGTATCCAGGGATTTATCCAACCCATCTGGCGTATGCGCGAAATCCACGTATATTTCAGCCCCCTTTAAACTCCCCACTTGTTGCAAACGACCAGGAATCATTTTTACGTTTGCAATACCACGAGAAATGGAATCTATCTGTGTTCCCGTTTCTATGGCACAAACCGACGCTGCAAGCGCATTATAAACGTTATGCCGCCCGACAAGCGATAAAGATGCTCGGCAGAGCTTATCTTCAAGGTTGAACATACAATCCGTGCCATACAAACTCTCGTTTGTTATAACCGCAAAACAATCCGTCGGTGTACCCATTCCATAAAACAATGTTTTTTGCCCTGTTTCGTCGCGTAAACGTCCTATTTCCCTGCCAACTTCATCATCTCCGTTGACAATGGCAATAGGGCATACCTCCGACGCAAAAAGAGCCATCTTCGCCCTCTTATATTCTTCCATATCTTTAAAAAAATCTAGATGATCTTGCGTTAAATTGGTAAATATACAAGCTTTAAACTGCACTCCCAACGTTTTTTTATAATAGAGAGCATGCGCGGAAACTTCCATCACGACGTATTCAACCCCATCGTCAAGCATTTCCGCGAGCGTTTTATGTAAAAAAATTGGGTCCGGCGTCGTCAAATTGCAACTCTTTTTTACGTTATTATACACAATCCCCAATGTACCAATAACGCCTACTTTCTTATTTTCCGCTTTCCAAATTTCCGCCAACATATAAGAAGTAGTCGTTTTTCCATTCGTACCCGTAATCCCCACAACCGTTAATTTCGAAGAAGGATTCCCATAAAACACAGAAGCGATTTGTCCTAAAACCGCCCTTGTATCTTTTACGATGATTTGCGGCAAATGCGTCTCCGTGGGCTTATTGGCAACAATCGCCACAGCGCCGTTTTTCTCAGCATTCTTTACGTGTTTATGAGAGTCTATCTGCATACCTTCAATACACACAAACAAAGCGTTTTTCGCACGCTCTCGGCTGTCTGTTTGCAAACAATCAATCTCCCTATCCCATACGCCGTTATATAAAATTTGTTCCGTGTTTATTTCTTGAATAATTTTTGACAACCACATATATTCACCTTTATTTTGTAATAATCTATCTTATTCTTACTCTCTTGGTTGTATGTTTTTTAAGGAAATTATTCCTTCAAAAATTTCTTTTGCGCACGGAGCGGCAACGACGCTCCCATAATACGCCCCTTGCGGTTCGTCCACAACGACAAGCGCCAAATATTTCGGTTGGTCAGCCGGAAAAAATCCTATAAACGATGAAACGTAACTCCCTGCGGCAATTCTTCCATCCTTATACCGCTGAGCTGTGCCTGTTTTATATGTAGGTTGTGTAGTAAAATCATTTTCACCTCAAAATCATTAGGTTTTATAAGGCTTTTATAAAATTTATCTTATCAAAATAATTCTGCGATAGGTTTTATATGTAGGTTGTGTAGTAAAATGCAAAATCAGTATCACAAAAGATATAGCCTAATAAAAACAATAAAAAACCCTATAAACATTATATATAG
>JAZQGK010000180.1:0-8772 GCA_045539975.1 Candidatus Scatosoma sp.
GCTTGTGTGGTTTATGCCAGTAAGTTACATTGATAAACAAGCGAGTATCCTTGCAGGAAACACGGGTAATGTAGAAGAAATAAAAGCACAACTGACGAAACAGTTGGGTATGGACGGAACCATGTTACAAGGTTACTGGAAATGGTTGACAAAATTCTTAAGAGGGGATTTTGGTAATTCGTTTTCGGCTGGTTCGCCTCCGGTTGCAGATATTATTTTCGAAAACATGGGGGTTTCTTTTGCCTTGTCTTTTGTTGCATTGATTTTAGAGCTTATTATCGCGATTCCCTTGGGAATTAAATGTGCTTGCAATCAATATGGCAAATTGGACTATACCGCGACGGTGCTGACTATGATTGGTATATCCTTCCCGACCTTCTTCTTAGGAAGTATTGTAATCAAGTTCTTTGCATTGGATTTGAAATGGTTCCCTGCATATGGCTTGAATTCCAGCATGCCGGAGAGTGCAACGTGGTGGGACTGGACAACGGATACTTTATGGCATTTGGTATTGCCGATGTTCGTGCTTGTCATTTTGAATATCGGTGCATGGATGCGTTATACGCGTACCAATACGTTGGAAGTACTCAATGCGGATTACATAAGAACGGCACGAGCAAAGGGCTTGTCCGAGCATTCTGTTGTATACAAGCACGTGTTTAGAAATACTTTAATTCCGCTTGTAACGATGATGGCAGGTACGTTGCCTTCGCTGTTTGGCGGCGCGATGATTACGGAAACGGTATTCCAAATTGAGGGTATCGGTAAAAAAGCATACGACTTATTGAACGCCGGCGATATTCCCTTTATTATGGGTTATAATATGTTCATCGCAACGTTGACGGTTATCGGCATTTTATTGACGGATATTATGTACGCCGTGGTTGACCCTAGGGTCAAACTTGCGTAAAGGAGGGTAAGATGGAAGAAGAAAAGAAAGATATCTCTTTGGAAGAATTACCCGAAAAAACGCAGACGGAAAATACGGTGGAAGTCAAAGAAGAGAATTTGCACGGGGAAAACTTGAACGATAGAGTTCGCGTTCTTTCTCCCGGCATGATGGTGGCAAAGAGATTTTTCCGTTCAAAACTTTCCATGGTGGGGTTGATTACGCTACTCATCTTATTTGCAGTATCCTTTTTTGGCCCGTTATTCTCGCCTTGGGTTGATGGTTGGGGTTGGTCTGTTGCCGATAGAATTTACGATACAGATAGTGGTAAACCAGGGATTACTTACGAAAGAATCGATTATACGTTGGAAGACGGAACGTTGGTTTCCGCTTACGAAATCACGGAGACCCCCATGCCCGTAAACTCGTTGGGAGATATCACGGGTGAGCATTGGCTCGGTACGGATAAGGCGGGATACGACTTGTTCACGGATTTGATGCTTGGCGGTAGAATTTCTTTAACGATTGGCTTTGTCGTTATTATATTAGAGGCAATCATTGGCGTTGTTATGGGCGGTCTGGCCGGATTTTTTGGCGGTTGGGTCGATAATTTAATCATGCGAATCGTCGATATTTTAAGCTGTATTCCGACGATACCCATCATGTTGATATTATCGGCATTTTTGACCAATGCAGAAATGTATGGCATAGAAAGACTGTATATATTGATGGTGGTATTAACGCTATTTGGTTGGACGGGGATGGCTCGTCTTGTTCGCGGACAAATTTTATCTTTGCGTGAGCAGGAGTTTATGTTGGCGGCGAAATGTTCGGGCTTATCCACGGGAAGAAAGATTTTTAAACACTTATTGCCTAACGTTATGCCTCAGCTCATCGTTTCGATGACAATGGGGCTTGGTAGTATCATTTTGACGGAAGCGACGCTTGGCTTCTTGGGGCTTGGTGCGCCTTTGGGAACTCCGACTTGGGGGTCGATGATTAGTGCCGCGTCGAATCAGTTGTATCTGGAAAGCTATCCGAATTTCTGGATTCCGCCCGGAATTTGTATTACGTTGGCGATTTTGGCGTTCAACTTCGTTGGCGACGGGCTCCGCGATGCGTTTGACCCGAAAATGAAGAGGTGAGTATAATGGCAGAAGAAAAGAAAAAATCGCATTATATATCCGCCAAAGAATCTCGCCGTATTGCGAAAGAGAATATAAGAATCACGAAAGAATTCGAGAAAGAGAAGAAGCGCAAAAAACCGGAATCTGAATATTTGACGGAAATGAAGAACCCGGAAAACATTATTGAATTTGACAATTTGCATACATATTTTTATACGGATGCAGGGGTTGTCAAAGCGGTAAACGGCGTATCTTTCTCTATTCCTGCAGGTTCAACCGTAGGGGTGGTAGGTGAATCTGGTTGTGGGAAAAGCGTTACCTCGCTTTCCCTGATGCGTTTGGTGCAAGGCCCTAGCGGTCAAATCACGGATGGTTCTATTCGATTCCGTACAAATGCTTTCTCGTTGGACGAGCACGGTAAAAAAATCCCCGTTTACGAAACGGATGAAAATGGGGAGATTCGTGTGGACGAGAAAGGAAAGCCGATTCGTCGTAAAAACGAGCTCGGCGGATATATGTATAAGATGGAAGAAAAGGTTTATGACATTGCAAAAATGCCGATGGATACGATGCGTACGATTCGCGGCAGAGAAATTGCGATGATCTTCCAAGAACCCATGACGTCTTTGAATCCTGTTTTTACCATTGGAAATCAGTTGGATGAAGTCGCTTTCTTGCATATAGAAGGCATTTCCAAAGAAGGGGCAAAGGCGCGCAGTATTGAAATGTTAAACTTGGTAGGCATTGCCGATCCGGAGGGGGTATATAAAAAGTTCCCTCACGAGCTTTCGGGCGGTATGCGTCAGCGTGTCATGATTGCAATGGCATTGCTTTGCAATCCACGTTTGATTATTGCGGACGAACCCACGACGGCTTTGGACGTAACGATTCAAGCGCAGATTTTGGATTTGCTCCGTGAAATTAAAGATAAAATCAGCGGTTCGATTATGTTAATTACGCACGACTTGGGTGTGGTTGCGGAAATGGCGGACTACGTTGTTGTCATGTATGCCGGAAAGGTAATCGAAATGGGTACGGCGGAGGATATTTTCGATCGCCCTATGCATCCGTACACGATTGGTTTGCAGAAGAGTAAGCCTACGGTAGACGGGGACGTCGATTCACTGTACTGTATTCCTGGCTTCGTGCCGAATCCCGTTGATATGCCTAACTATTGTTATTTCCGCGATAGATGCGAAATGTGCACGAAAGAGTGCGCCGGCACATATCCGGAGCTGATTCAAGTGACGGATACACATAGCGTTGCTTGTTACCGCTATTATAAGGAGGGAGTAGAAAATGAGTGATTCTAAACTTGAAGTAGCTCCCGAGCAACAAAACGGTGAAGTTTTATTAGAAGTGCGTCATTTAAAGAAGCATTTCCCTGTGGCAAAAAGCTTCTTTGGCAAGCCTATAAAGTTTTTAAAAGCGGTAGACGACGTATCTTTTACGTTAAAGAAAGGAAAAACGCTTGGTATCGTAGGGGAATCGGGTTGCGGTAAGACAACGATGGGGCGAACGATTTTGCGTTTGCATGAAGTTACGGACGGCGAAATTCTTTTTAAGGGCGAAAATATAACGGCTTTATCGGATAGAGAATTTGATAAATTACGTCCGAATATGCAGATGATTTTCCAGGATCCGTATGCAAGCTTGTCTCCGCGTATGACGGTTGGCGAAATTATTGGGGAAGCTCCTAGACAGCACGGTTTGGTTGACAAGGATGGCTATCGCGATTACGTGTTAAGCGTTATGAAAATGTGTGGTTTGCAACCGCATTATTTTGAACGCTATCCGCATGAGTTTTCTGGTGGGCAACGTCAACGTATTTGTATCGCAAGAGCGCTTGCGTTAAAGCCTGAATTGGTGATTTGCGACGAACCGGTTTCCGCCTTGGACGTTTCTATTCAAGCGCAAATTATCAATATGTTAAAAGAGTTGCAAAAGGAGCTCGGTTTAACTTATGTATTCATTTCCCACGATTTATCCGTAGTAAAGCATATATCGGATGAAGTCGGCGTTATGTACTTGGGAACGATGGTGGAATACGGTAGCAAGGAGCGTATTTTTAATAATACGTTGCATCCATACACAAAAGCCTTATTCTCGGCTGTTCCCGTACCGAATCCGCACGTGAAAATGAATCGCGTAATTTTAAAAGGGGACATCCCTTCACCTGTAAATCCGCCTAAGGGCTGCAAATTCCATACTCGATGTGAACATTGTAGTGAGGTTTGCAAGTATATTGCACCTAAATATAAAGAGGTGGAAGAGGGGCATTATTGCGCTTGTCATCTCTATGCGTCCGAGGAAGAACTTTCTCAGATGAACGAGCAAGTAATTGCTTGTAAACAAGCAGAAGAACTTGCGGAACATGAAGAAAAAAAGGCGTAAAAGTGTCTTTGGAGGTTGTATGGCAGACAAAGAAAAGAGGGAAAGAAAAAGGAAAAAACGAGTCGAACAAGAGTTGGACACGGAAACGACCTTTGCTGATATGAACGTAGAGGGTTTTAGTTGGTACAATCCCAATAAAAAGAAAGGGAAAGTACAAGGCGAAAAACTTTCGAGAAAGGAGTATTGGGCAATGGTATTCGGCGCGTATCGCGCGATGCTTCCGCTTTTTCTTTGTATGTTGGCAAGTGGTGCTTTGATTGTTATGCTTGCGTATTTTTGGTTAAAATAAAAAACGCCCGGAAGGGCGTTTTCATTTTTTCAAGATTCTCGTTTTGCTAAAATTTTTCCATTTTTTGCATTGGTGAGAAATGCGTAAATTTTGCCGGTCCTGTCAATAATCCCAATGTAATAATAGGCGTTTTCTTCATATATTAACCGTATATAAATTTCGCCCGAAAAACCGTATTTATCCGTTAGATTTGTGAATAAATCCATGTTTTCCTTTTGCACGTATTGTAGGATTGACTTGGGTGAAAGCTCGTCTCCGTTTAAGACAGACTTTGCGTTTAAAGTGATTTCAGTTTCCCCATACGATATTGTGCAGTCTAATGCAGTAAGTTTTGAGAGATCAAGAGTGCAAGAGAAATAATACTCTGATTTAACGTTATCATAGGACATTTCTCCGCCATAAGTTTCTTCATTGAAAAGAAAAGATAAACGGCAATCTTTCTCACCTGAGGGGGCGATAAGGTAGACTTCTGTTCTGTGTGATATTTCTCTTGGGATGCCATCTGCAATATAAGGGGATTCCTTTGCGACAGAATAAACGCGCAGGGAAAAATCCTCGTTTTCTGCAAGGAAAATGTTTTGCCGCAATTCTGAAACGTATGAAAAATAGTCTATCTTTTTAGCGCATGCGGGCAAAAGTAAAAGGGTAAGGAAAAATACAACGGGAAACAGAAGTGAAAATATTTTTAATTTTACTTTAAAATGAGAATGCATACTTAATTATATTAAAAAAAGATGCACTTCATACCAAATAAATTTGTTTTATACAGTTGATTTTTTGTTTTCAATGTGGTAAAATATTATAAATACAATGGGAGGAGTAGATATGAGCGTCGACAAAGTCATATTAAGAGCTTTTTTGAGTACTCTGGCAGCAATAGCAGTGCTACTGGTATTCATGTTTACCGCGCTCGTAGTTATTTACCCCCAAACAATGATGGAAATTACCTATGATTTGGGTATGGAATCATCCAGTATTCATTTCGCTGAGGAGTCGTACAAACGCACACACGAAGTATATTATATTGCTTATGCGACAGAGGTTGCGATTGGAGAAGAGAATGGCGGCAAGATTGTGTCTTGCGGTGAAAAACTCATAGCGGATAAAGGTTTTGAGAGTTATTGCGAAAAGAAAGATAACAGCATGCCTGATGAGGTAACAACCTCTTACAAACAGTATGTTTGCGGCCAGATTTGTGTTGCCATGTATAAAAATGGGGAAAAGGAAGCTGCGGTATTGCGTGCTTTCGAAATGGTTGGGGAGGAGTTCCCGACGAATAATGCCGTGATAGCATTGCTTGTGGCGGCGAATCGCGATCCGGATACAAGTACTGTTGAGATGATAAAGGGAAAAATGAATATTCTGCAAGAGAAGTTACCCGAAGGTTCTGCAAAGGAGTATATCGGGCAAGTTCTTGCGCTGCTGGAAAAATAAATGGATGTTTTAATCATGCTGATGAGAACACTCCATTTTATTTTATAAAAAATGAAAAAAAATTATATACATATAAAAGGAGAAAAAGCTATGAGCAGTATTGTAAAAGAAGGGTTGACTTTTGACGACGTTCTTTTAATTCCGCAGAAATCCAACGTGTTACCCAACGATGTAAGTCTTAAAACGCAGTTGACGGATAAGATTTCTTTAAATTTGCCTTTGCTTAGTGCGGCGATGGATACAGTAACAGAAAGCCGCATGGCGATTGCAATGGCTCGTGAAGGCGGTATGGGCTTTATTCATAAGAATATGTCCATTGAAGAACAAGCAAACGAAGTCGACCGTGTAAAGCGTAGCGAGCACGGCGTTATCACTGATCCGTTCTTTTTGCACCCCCATCATCTTGTAAAAGATGCGGTCGAGCTCATGGAAAAATACCGTATTAGCGGTGTCCCTATCACTACGCCAGATAAAAAATTAGTTGGTATTCTTACGAATCGTGATCTTCGTTTTGAAAACAATCACGATCAACCTATTTCCAATATAATGACGAAGGAGGGCTTGGTTACTGCGCCCGTAGGCACTTCCTTGGCGGAAGCGCAAAAAATCCTTGGCAAGCATCGTATTGAGAAGTTGCCTATCGTAGACGAACAAGGATATTTAAAAGGTTTGATTACGATTAAAGATATTGAAAAATCTATTCAATATCCCAATTCGGCTCGTGACGCAAACGGTAGATTGCTTGTTGGCGCGGCGGTCGGCGTAGCGGACGGCACAATGGAAAGAATAGCAGCGCTTATTGAGGCTCGCGCGGATGTGATTACGATCGATACGGCGCATGGCCATTCTGCAGGCGTTTTAAAGCGCGTAGAAGAGGTAAGAGCTAAGTTCCCCAACATCACGCTCGTGGCTGGTAATGTTGCAACTGCAGAGGCTACGGAAGCCCTCATAAAGTCCGGCGCAGACGTTGTAAAAGTCGGTATCGGACCTGGGTCGATTTGTACAACTCGAATTGTAGCAGGGATTGGCGTGCCGCAGCTTACGGCGATTATGGATTGCGCGGAAATGGCTGATAAGTTCGGCAAGAGAATAATTGCAGACGGCGGCATTAAATATAGCGGTGACATTGTAAAAGCTTTGGCTGCAGGCGGTAGCGCCGTTATGGTCGGCTCGTTGCTTGCAGGGACGTTTGAAAGTCCCGGCGAAGTGGAATTGTATCAAGGCAGAAGTTATAAGGTTTATCGTGGGATGGGCTCGCTTAGTGCAATGGCGGCTGGCAGTTCGGATAGATATTTCCAAGAAGGTACGAGAAAATACGTACCGGAAGGGGTCGAAGGCCGCGTGCCTTATCGCGGCAGCGTAGCGGAAGTGATTTATCAAATGAAAGGCGGTTTGCGTTCCGGTATGGGATATTGCGGCAAGGCGACGATTGAAGAACTTCGCACTAAGTCTGAATTTGTACGGATTACCAATGCAAGCTTAATTGAAAGCCATCCTCATGATATTTCTATCAGTAAGGAAGCCCCCAATTATTCGCAGCATTGAGATTAAATGGAAAAAGACGGTTTGTATTCAATACAAGAGTTTTCTTTACTTTCAATTATAAAGGATATTTATTTCACAAGAGGAGGAGATAGTATGACAAACAATATTCGCCCTGAATCTATGGCTCGTATTAATTCTAAAGCGCTTGCAGATGCTTTTATTTCGGAACAAATTGCCGAGATTCAATCGCAGGTAGGCGATAAAAAGGTATTATTGGCGCTTTCCGGGGGGGTAGATTCTTCCGTTGTTGCGGCGCTGTTAATAAAAGCTGTCGGAAAACAGCTTGTTTGCGTGCACGTTAATCATGGGTTAATGCGTAAAGGCGAAAGCGAGCAGGTTGTCGAAGTGTTTCAAAAACAATTAGATGCTAATTTGATTTATGTTGATGCCACGGAGAGATTTCTTTCGCTGTTGGAAGGCGTAGAAGAACCGGAAAGAAAGCGTAAAATCATCGGCGGAGAAATCATCAAAGTATTTGATGGAGAGGCAACTAAGCTGCAAGGAATTTCTTTTTTGGCGCAAGGTACAATTTATCCTGACATTTTAGAAAGTGACGGGGTTAAGGCGCACCACAACGTAGGCGGATTGCCTGAGGATATGCAGTTCGAACTTGTAGAACCGTTAAAATTTCTCTATAAAGACGAGGTGCGAATGGTTGGCAGCGCGCTTGGTTTGCCTGATGATATGGTTTATCGTCAACCGTTCCCCGGTCCTGGGTTGGGGGTGCGTTGTCTTGGCGCAATTACACGTGAGAGATTGACGGCCGTGCGGGAATCGGATGCAATCTTGCGCGAAGAATTTGCGAAAGCTAGATTAGATAGCAAGGTTTGGCAGTATTTTACCGCTGTGCCCGAGTTTCGCTCGGTTGGGGTAAAGAATGGTGCTCGTACGTATGCATATCCAGTTATTATTCGTGCGGTGAATACGGTGGATGCGATGACGGCTACTATCGAGGAAATTCCTTATGAAGTGTTAAAAAAGATAACAGATCGTATTACTAATGAGGTAGAGAATGTAAATCGTGTGTTGTATGATTTAACCCCGAAGCCCTGTGGCACGATTGAGTGGGAATAATTGACGAGCTCCTAGCATGG
>JAZQGK010000181.1:0-9021 GCA_045539975.1 Candidatus Scatosoma sp.
TCAAGGCTTGCGTGCCAGGTTACGATCTGGTTGGAAACGAGGAGATAATCGCCTGCTTCGGGAGCAACAACCGTGATGGGAGCTCTCAAGTTCGCAGCGATCGTAGCCGCGCCTTCTTCTTCCGCTACCGTCAAGGTGTCAACCTTGTAAACGTAGTAGAAGAATTCCAATTCGCCAGCTTCATAAGCGTAGTAATTCGTAGCGAGAGTAACTTCGCCAGCTTCAGCTACTTCGAACATATAGTTGGTAGCAAATTCACTCCAACCGTCCGTAGCGCCTTCAGCACCGAACTTAACGGGGGAAGCGTAGAAGTCAGCGTCTACTGCATAGATGCCGTACAAACCAGCTTCGTCCAAGTTGAACGTAACAGAACCGAAGAATTCCGTCCAAGCGCTGTCTGCTGCGATAGAGGAAGCTTCACCGGAGATAACTTCTTCCACGTAGGAATCGAGTACGATTTCTTCTTCGGGTAATACTTCAAGGATGTGAGCGTCCTTAAGGTAAGAAGTCTTGTCATAAGCAGAGTAAGATACCTGCGTAAGAACTTTAATCTTGTCGCCGACAACGGGCGCATTTTCCATCTGTTCGTATCTGTTGTTGCCGTTTGCGTCATAAGCGTTATAAACGCCGATTTCAAGACCGTTTTCATCAGCGAGGATTAAGTTACTGCTCTTCACTGCAACGATCGTACCAACAACGTGGAACAAGTTTTCGCTAGCGCCTTGAAGTTCTTCGCCAAGAGCGATAGCTTCTGCGATGGTGATGTCCAAAATTTCAACGGGTTCGTCGGGAATTACAGGATCATCGGTGGGGAAGGAAGTGCTTTCTACGATCCAAGCGTTCTTAAGCTGAGCGCCGTTGTAGTAGGAAACCTTCGTGTACAACTTAACGGTATCGCCGACCTGAGGAGCATTTTCCATCGCGTCGTATCTGTTCGTACCGTCAGCGTCATATGTACCGTAAACGTAGATCGAGTCGCCGTTTGCGTCTTCGATGTACATGTTACCGTACGTTGTGTTCTTGATTTCGGTAATCGTACCGCTGATGTAGTACTTGTTCGTACTGTCAGCTTTCAACGTTTCACCAAGCTCCACTGCTTGAGCAATCGTAAGAACGCTGTCTGCTTCGGGTTCGCTAACTTCAGGAGAGTTGTCCGTGTGTTCTACGAGCCAAGCGTTCTTGAGCTGAGGAGCGTTGTAGTAGGATACGATGGAATACAATTTCACCTCGTCGCCAACCTTGGGCGGGTTTTCCATTGCGTCGTATCTAACCGAGCCGTCCGCGCTGTACATACCGTAAACGTAGATCTGATCGCCGTTTGCGTCTTCGATCGTAAGGTTACCCCACTGCGAGTTCGCAATGCTGACAACCGTACCGCTTACATAGTACTTGCTTTCCGTATCGCCTTGTACAGCGTTACCGATTTCAAGTGCTTTTGCAATGCTGATCTCGCTGTCTGCTGCGGGAAGTTCGTACTCGGGAGAGCTGGTCTCGTCGGACGAGCTGTCTTCGGGAGAACTCGAATCTTCAGGCGTGCTACTGTCCTCAGAAGAACTGGGATCAACGATGCTACTTGCGGTACTTTCGTCGGGAGAAGAAGAGGGCTTAGGATCGCCGCAAGCTGCAAAACCTGCGAGGGAAGCCGTCATCATCAAAGCCGTGCAAAGCATCGCAAGCTTCTTGAATTTTGCCATTTTGATACCTCCAAATATAATATTTTGTCTTTTTGATATATAGTCGCCGCGCAAACCGCTCATAACCGATCAAACGGGTTCGCGCGGGAATATAACGTAGGGGAAGGGGGGATTAAGTCAACGAAACAGTAACGTCAAATTCCGCCGCATTGATGGAAGGCCCAACAACGATAGAGATGACGTCGCCTGCTTGCACTTCGATAGGTACCCAAGAATTCAACTGTACGTTTTGGTCGCCTGCGTAGGTAACCGTCGCATTCACTTTGTCATCGCAAGCGAGGTTCAAAGTACCCGATTCCGCAATCGTCACCACGTAGTATTTTTGATGGGTGGATTCGTTGCCGCTGGCTACAAGATGTTCAATCGTGTTCAAAGTAATCGTTTGCGTACCCTTATTGAACGTAAGCTGTTCGGGATCGTCCTGCGAACCTGCATAAGCGTCCATAATCGTAATCGTGAAGTTCGCAACCGAGTAATCCCCTGCAAGAACGCCGAACATGAAGCCTTTCGCACCGCTCGTTTCCACGAGAATGCTGTTAGGACCGGTGTAGGTAGCGTCATTTGCCTGGATAATCAAGTTTTCGTCCGTCCAAGAAATGGTGCAGTAGGTAATCGTCGATTGAGAATTAGAGTTCGTATACTTCAACGAATAGTAATTATAGTCGAAATCGCCGCTCTGTACAGAAACCGTACCCGTTGTCGTGATGCTGAAAGGCAAATCTTTCGAACCGGGCGTAAGGTTCTTGTAGTGATAGCAAGCAGCCAGCCAAGCCTGTTGATTGTAATATTCACTGCGCCATGCGCCGAGCTCTTGCGGCCATTCGATAGGGTTGTTTTTCTGCGCGTACAAGTTCAAGAATTCGAAAAGTTCCTGATTGACGGGATACAAACCGTCCACGTTGACGTAGTTTTGATAACAGTTATCGTTATCGGGAACCATATCGCAGTCGATATCGTTGGAAATGCAGGGGATATAATCTCGAACGAGATAATCGCCTTCGATCGTCGTGCTGTAATGCAAGTACAAATTACTTGCCGCCTCGTACTGAATCTGCGTAAACGCTTTATCCTGCAACATACGTTCCGCAACCTTGGTGATGGCTACGTAGATGATATCGCCGGGCTTTTCGGGCGTTCCCATACGGTAGTAGCCGCTGCTTTCTTCGTAGAAATAAGGGCTTTCCCAATCCACGGGTACGGGCGTTGTGTTTTCCGGACCGGCAGGCGCGTGCTTGTCGTTGATGCCCTTGGCAAGATACTGTTCTCTAACCGTCTTGGGAGTCCAAGCTTCGTCGTCGATTTTTACAAGGCGAAGTTTTACGGTCGAGCCCGCTTTACCTTTTACGGAATAAGTCGCTCTCCAGCTCGTGCTCCAATGCGAGGTGGTGCAGTTGAAAGAGGAATAGAGCGTGCCGTCCGAAAGGGTACGTGCAGGGAAGGAAATGTAATTGCCGTTTGCGTCGATAGGGATATATTGCGCGCTCGCGTCGTATCTTGCGACTTCCACACTCTTGTCCGTGTTGCCAATCGTATACAAAGCGTATTGACCGGGTTCTGCAACCGAGAAAGAAAGCCAGCAAATCCCCGTACGGAGAATGTCGAACTGATAATATCCTTCGGTCAATTCGTAACGGTCGTATTCTTTACCCGCGCCCGTGATACCGGATTTGGAATCGGTGGGGTCTAAGAAAGTCTTACCCGGCGTATCCGCAGGGAAGATAGGACCAAAGCCGCAGTCTTGACAAATGCCGTTTGCATACGTGTGTCCGCGCGGTGCGATATGTTCTTGATGAACAACCGATTCATCGTCCGTCCAGTGCGTTTGCTTGATACCTGCCGTGGTACATTGCGCCGCGGATACCAATTCATATTCCGTCCAGGAATACATATCGTAAAGCTCCGCAACTTTCAATTCCGGATAGGTGTTTCCGTCCGCAACGTAAGCGTCTTGCGTCGTGATAACGGGCTTTTCGTCATCCTCGTCGCCGCCCTCGTCGGAAGAGCTGTCCTCAGGCGTACTTTCTTCCTCAGAAGAGCTATCCTCGGGAGTACTTTCCTCGATAGAAGAGCTATCCTCGGGAGTACTTTCTTCGGAAGAGCTATCCTCGGGTGTGCTTTCCTCTAAAGAGCTGTCTTCCGCAGAAGAGCTTTCTTCAGAAACGTTGCTATCGTTGCTACTTTCGGTAGCAGGGGGAGTAGAGCTGTCAGGGGAAGAGGAATCCTCGCCGCCGCAAGCCGTAATCCCTGCGGTTAAAGAAGCAGTCATGAACAACGAAAGCAACAATGTCAGTGCTTTTTTCCAATTTTTCATAATCTATCTCCTAATATACTCTCGCGCAAAGCGTAACGTATTATTCGCCGTTTATTATTTTTGGTTTTGCGCAAAAGCTGTTTGGCTGTAATATTGTTGTGAAATTGTTGTAATGCAATACGTTCTTTTAGGCGTTTTAGGCGTTTGCGCCAAGGTACACTTCGTAATAGCAAAGGAGTAGCCACGAATTATAGATACCTTCATGCGCGCTGTAAACGGTGAGCGCGTAAAGAATATCGTAAACCTCTTTCGTGACGACGGCAAAGCCGTAATAAATGCCTTCCTGTTTGGTAGTTGCGTCGAGGCAAATTCTCATAATATCGAGGGTGTAATCCACGCCGTTGATATAGAGTTCGCGGTCTTCAATCACTTCGATTTCACGGTCCGCTCTTGCCTTGTCAATCAAGGACATTCTTTCCGAGAACGAGGTAGGGCGGTTGGTGTCGAGGTAGAGAGGACTGCCCATATTGCCGTTCTCGTCTACGTAGCGGTAGCAACCGATACCCTTCGAGGAGTCTTTCGCGTGCGCCGCTTCGTCGTAAACGTACGTCGCGTCGTAAGCGAAATCCACTGCGTTCGGGATAAAGAGCTCGCCCGTCACGAGGTTTGCGCTGTACGGCTGCGTTGCCGCGTTCTCCATGTAGGTATATGTTTCGCCGAGGTATTCGATGTTTACGTTATACGTAGCAGGTTGGTCGAGGAAGGTGGTGAAAAGCATATAATAAGTTTCGCCCGCTTCAAAATACCAGAAGAAGTCAAAGTTACCGTCGGTGATTTCCACGCCGTTTTCATCAACCCAGCTTTCCGCAATAAGTTTATTATCCCATTCGCCGAGGAAGGTTGTTCTGTCGTTTGCAACGAGGAATGCAACCGTATCCGCGTTGCCAGTAGAGCGTACTCTGTAAGCGCCCGATCTTTCGGGGATAAACTTATATTTGAAGCCGCGAGGGTTCATAGCAAAGGGTACGTCTACCATATTGTCGCCCTCGTAAACGGGTTCCGCTGCATGGAACGTGAGCGTTTTAAGAGGGTCTTCCAGCTGTTCGGTTTTGCCATAAGGCTGATAGTAACAGCAAATTTCCAACCATTCGTTTTCGTGGTAAGGTCCGTCGAATTTATCCCATTCTTCGGTGTAGGGTGCGTATTCCGTCATCATTTGCAGCAATTCTTTCAATTCCTGCGTAACGGGGGTAAGACCGTGCATGTAAATATCGCCGATGATGTTGTTATTCGCTTCCCAAGTATACTGTTCGAATATGGGTTTGTAGTTGAAGCCTTCTACTACGCAATAATCATTAAACGCGAGCATCCAAACGCTCATGTTGCTCCACTGTGTAGAATACCAAAGGTCGGCGAAGAGGATAGGTCCGTCTACTTTGTTGACGTGGTAATATCCGTCTTCTTCGTTGTACATAACGTTTACGTAATTTTTAAACTGCGTCGTAGCATTTTCATCCGTGTTGAGTACGGTAGCTGCATAACGGATAATGTATGCGTTTTCTGCGTCCACGATACTGTCGCCCGTCGTTTCGATACGAAGATTTGCGATGCGTGCGATATTGCCGTAAGCGCTAAGGTCAGCGTCTTTATTGAAGAGGAACGCAACTTCGTGTTCGCCTTCTTCTTCCGCCGTGAAAACGTATGCATAACAGGTGTTCCAATTATCCGTCTGATACCCGGAAAGCTGTACGGCTACCACGCCGTCGATAACGACGTAGAGGATATCGCAATTCTTTTCCGAACCGACTTTATAATCAAATACCAGTACGTCGCCTGCCGTTGCCGTAAAGTCTGCATACAGCGTAGCGTACGTCGAATCAAGAGCAATCTCTTGTCCATCGTCGGTAGGCACGACCGTGTTCCCTGCGCTGAGGAAGTTTACGGTATTGCCGTCCTCGTCCGTTTCACTCTTAATGACCCAAGGCCAAGAATAAGGGTCGTATTTCGGGTCGTCTTTCGAGAAGACGTCTTTTGCTTGCCAGCGGTAAGAGAAAGTCTCGTTCGTTGTGCCAAGCGTTGTATGTACGTCTGCGATAGAGGGCGCGGAAAGAGTCGGTTCGATACGGTCTTCGGGAACGTCCGTTCCGCCGCCGTTGCCGCCGTTTTCTTCATGTCCCCAAACGGTGGGGGTATAATCGTCGCCGATGAAGGTTTCGAAAAGCATTTTCCAATCGCCTTCGTTGGTGATAGCGCCGGCATGGTTGAATACCACTACGCCGTAACGGTCGATCATAACCGTCTGCGGAATTGCGCTGCCTGCCGCAAAGCTCGCCGCGAGGTTGTTGCCTGCGCCAGCGCCTGCCATGTCAAAGCCAAGCCCTGCGCTTGCTTTATAAGAAGCAACGGCGTCCTTGCTGTCCGTGGTACTGATCGCCAAACAGTCAACGCTGTTTTGATAAGCGACCAACACCTTGTTCATGACGGGGAACTCCGATTTACAAGGGGTACACCAGGTTGCCCAGAAGTTGATAACGGCAAGCTGTTTTTCTTTTAAAATTTCCGAAAGCGTCCAAGTGGAATTATCCGAAGTGATAGCGGTAAAGTCATGCACCACGTCTCCCAATTTATAAACGGTACCTGCCACGGGAGCTCCGGAAAGCACGCCCGTAGGGGTGAGGGGGATTTCCACCGTCGTTTCGGGGACTTCCACCGTCGTGTACGTCTCGTCGTTCAAGTACGTGTAACCGGCAGGGAGCTCGTCAACGACAACGTTGTATTTTCCAAGAGTGATAGGGGCGTCTTCCGTGGAACGGAAATACGCGTACCCAGAAACATTCGTTTCCGCGCTGGCGAGTAAAGTTTCGCCATCGTAGAGGGAAACGGGAACCTTGGAAAGGCCGAATCCTGTGGGGTTTTGTACGCTTACACGGTAGGTGTAGGCAAGTTCTTCCTCAGAACTGCTGTCTTGGGAATTATCCTCTCCGCTTTGGGAGCTGTTGTCGCTGGGAAGGTTGCTGGAAGCGGATTGATCAGGGGAGGAAACAGCGTTGTCATCGCTGCAACCAACCGCGAAACCAAAACTTAAACAGCACGCAAGCGACAGACAAAAAATCGTCGCTTTTCTCGAAAATTTCATGAAAATTACCTCAAATATATAAATAATGTAGCGCGCGAAAACCTAAATTATTTCAACGTGAGTACGATATACTCGGAAGAATAGGTCGCAGGGGTTACGGTAGGGCCGTCAAATGCAACGTCCCGAGAACCGTCCTCGTTCGTTTCAGGGGAAAGGACGTGGATGTCGTAGGTGTTTTCCCCGGGGAAACCCATGATAACGGACGCATTGATAAGCGCAGTGCCGTTTTCATCAAGAGCAACGGGCATATAGCACAAGTCAGCCAAGCAGAGCTGAATGGTATAAACGCCTACTTCGGGCGTTTTGCCGTCTGCCGTAACTACCTTGAAAAGATAGCCGCTTGCCGAGTTGGGGGTGGAAGCCGAAGAACTGCTATCGGCAGGGTTACCGCCGCATGCCGCGAAAGAACCGATTCCCAAACAGAGGGAAAGCGCCATGCACATAGTAACGAATTTTTTTAAAAATTTCATAATATATTCTCCTTAAAACACGCGTCGAATCATGCATGTTTTCGTGATATTTCCACAAGTTTCCAGTAAAAGGAATTTCACGCCATTTTACGGTCATTATGATTATATCATAAAAATGGTCGCTTTGCAAGTATTTTATCAAGAATTCCCATGTATATTTTCCCTGCACAGGCGTTTTTTTGTGAAAGTTTTGTGAATAAAAAAAAGTTGCGACAAACTTTTGCCGCAACTGGAAATTTTTGGATTTAATAAGAAAGTAAAAACTATGTTTTTAAAGAAGGCTTGCCGCGTCCTTATCGCAGATGATGGTAACGAAAGGATGCAACTGCAAAACGGAGGCGGGAAGGTCGGGGGTAACCTCGCCTTTTACCATGCCGCGTACGGCTTCCGCCTTGTTCTTACCCGAAACGACCATCAGGATAGATTTTGCCTGCATAATGTTTTTAATACCCATCGAAAGTGCTTGACGGGGAACTTCATCGATGGAGTTAAACAAACGAGAGTTATCCTTGATGGTGTTTTCCGTCAAATCTACGAGATGCGTTACGGAAGAGAGGGGGGTGCCGGGTTCGTTAAAGCCGATATGACCGTTCGAGCCCAAGCCCAACACTTGTACGTCCTGTTTCATGTCGTCCAACAAAGCGTTGTATCTGTCGCATTCCGCTTGCGTATCCGCAGCGCTGCCACTGGGGAGGTTGGTGTTTTTCAAATCGATGTCGATATGGTTGAAGAGGTTGTCGCGCATGAAGTACGCATAGCTTTGGTTGTGGTCAGCGGTAAGACCAACGTATTCGTCAAGGTTGACGGAAGAAACTTCCTTAAAAGAAACCTCGCCGCTTTCATAGGCTTTCGCCAAATTCTTATACATACCGATAGGGCTGGAACCGGTTGCAAGACCAAGAATAGCCTTGGGGTTGTTCTTGACGATATCGATGATGATTTCTGCTGCTTTTTTGCTCATTTCGTCATAATTTTCGGTAATGATAACTTTCATATTGTTTCCACCTTTGATAAAATATATTTTGTGCGATATTATTATAAACGATTAAAAATCATCCGTCAAGTGTTTGGCTGCGATTGCGTGGAAAGTTTTTACATGTATGCGGCGTCAGGGGTAGCAACCGTTGAGGAAAGGGATATTTTAACGGGAATCGCGCAGGATAAAATTTTTCCCAAAGATTTTTTGCTTTTTTTGTGAAAAAGCTTTGACAAGCCAAAAAAAATGTGATATAGTAGTATAGCTTTTGAATAAAAAGAATGAATTGAGCCATGCAGAAGTACCCAAGAGGCTCAAGGGGCTCCCCTGCTAAGGGAGTAGTATGGGAAACCGTAGCCCGAGTTCGAATCTCGTCTTCTGCGCCAAAAAAAGGACAGGTCATGAACCTGTCCTTTTTTTGGAACAGCAGCCAAGCCACGGATGAAAAAATTTTTTTAAACAAAAAGAGGCTTTTTTTATAAAATGAGGCACCC
>JAZQGK010000182.1:0-3597 GCA_045539975.1 Candidatus Scatosoma sp.
GGAGTATTTAAACTAAATATATGTATACCCTTCGTTTCCATACCCTCTCCTCTGTTAATCGCCTCTTTTTCACTGATATTTAGAAAAACAGGCAATAGATGCCTGCTTTATCAATCTTTATATTCTTCAGGATTCATGTAAATCTTATCGATTTTAATTGAGGCAACGTCATCTATCTCAATGCATTTTCCGCAGTTATCGCAAACTTTATCGGGATCAAGATCGCACGTTTCGCATTCCAAACATCCCGTACATTTTCTATCATATAAAACGCACTCCCCACCGATTTTCCGCTCCATGTTTTGCCTCCACATATGATTTATATATATTATAATAAAAAAAATATAAAAAATCAAGCAAAAATTATAAACATTTGTTTGCATTTTATAAAAAAGTATGTTATAATATGGATAAGACTTACTAAAGAGAGGCGTTTTATGGTCAGCGAAGATAAATTGATTATGGTCATGGATTATATCCGTAAATTCTCCGAAGAAAACGGCTACACCCCCTCCGTACGTGAAATTGGGAAAGAATGCGGAATCAAATCCACCGCAACTGTGCATAGTTATATTGAAAAATTGCAAAACAGAGGTTATTTGAATAAAGCAAGTAATAAGAAGCGTTCTGTAACCATTGGAAAAAGTTCAGGCATAACCATTCCTTTGATTGGTACGGTTACCGCAGGTCAGCCCGTCTTTGCCTATGAAAATTATGAGGATTACTACACTTTCCCTATCGGCGAATTTCGCGGTGAAGATTTATTCATGTTACGCGTTGATGGAACTTCGATGATAGACGCCGGCATTATGAACGGCGATAAAATTATCGTTCGCAGACAGCAAACCGCTGAAAACGGTGAAATTGTCGTCGCTTTGGTAGATGATAGTGCAACGGTTAAAAGATTTTATAGACGCAACGGACAAATTATATTGCACCCCGAAAACGAGGCGTTGTCCGATATGGTATTTGAAGATGGACAAGTTTCCATCCTTGGTAAAGTTGTCGGTTTAATGCGAAATTACCGCTCTTAAATGCAATCCCCTTGAAAGGAACTCCTTTCAAGGGGATATTTTTTAAAGTCCTTTTAAATATTCAATTTCCAGCTCAGTCAAAGGACGACACTGTCCTCTGTCCAACCCTGTTAATTTTAATTGACCGATGCTAACTCTTTTCAAGAACTCGATATTTTTCCCAATCGCCTCAAACATACGACGTACTTGGCGGTTTTTACCTTCCGTAATCGTAATGTGAACTTTTGTATACGCTTTGTTTGTTTCAACAATATGCGCCTTACATTTCTTTGTCAAAATGCCGTCAAGTTCCACCCCTGAACGGATAGGATTAAGGTCTTTTTCCGTCATCGTGCCCTCGATTCGCGCCATATACGTTTTAGGGATTTCATTCGTAGGATGTGTTAAGCGAAAAGCTAAATCGCCATCATTGGTCAAGATTAGCAACCCCTCCGTTGCATAATCCAACCTCCCGACGGGGAACAATCTCCCAACGCCCTCCGGCAACAGGTCTACAACCGTTTTTCTGCCTCTATCATCGGAAACTGTGCAAACAACTCCTTTGGGCTTATTCATTATATAATATTCGAGCTTTTTTTCGGTCAAATCGATTAATTGACCGTCCAAACAAACTTTATCTTCCTCTTCTACGTTCATACCAAGAGTCGCTATTTTTCCATTTATTGTTACCCTACCGGCTGCAATGATTTCATCGGCGTGACGTCTACTTGCGATGCCTTTATCTGCCAAAAACTTATTAATTCTCATCTGTCTGCCTTCTTTTGCTTATTTACTCTTATAGTTTATATAAATTTTCAGAAAAAATCAAGCATTTGGAAAGATATATTTGAATTTGACCGACAATTTGCCCATTTTCGTCCGGACTAACAGCATAATTGACAGGTACAACCTTCCTATGAATGAATGGCACTTCCTCTAATAAAAACGGATAGAAAATATCCTTTTTTGTATAGCCTTTTATCTTCTCATTGTTGGGAATTGAAAAATATTCATTCTTGTCTACAACTTTATAATTATGATAATGATGAAAAGCATCGTCCAATAATTCCATGGAATATTCATACATATTGGGACTATTCAACACCGTACAGACCAATGCCATACCCTCGCGTTGCGCCGCGGACACAAGGCACCGTCCCGCCTCCTTTGTATAACCGGTCTTAACCCCCATTGCACCTTCATATTGATATAACATTTTATTCTTATTTTTCCAATGACGGGCCTCATAATATTGCGTGGAAACGATTTCCCGAAAAATATGATTTTGCAACGCATAACAAGCAATAAGACATAAATCGTGGGCGGTACTATAATGTTTTTTATGAGGCAATCCATGCGGATTATGAAAATTCGTATGAAATGCCCCAGCCTTTTGAGCCGTTATATTCATTTTTTTGATAAATTGACGCATACCGCCGCAAGAATCCGCCAATGCCACGGCACAATCATTCCCAGAGCGCAACATTAACCCATACAAGAGGTCTTTTACGGTATAAATTTCCCCTTTCTTTAAATAAACTGACGAACCTTCTATCCCTTCTGCGATAGAAGGAATTTCTACTTTCTCTTCAATGTCCTGACAGCTTTCTAAAACCGTAATCGCGGTTGCAATCTTCGTCGTACTGGCAATCGGCAAGCGCGAATCCCCACAAGATTCATATAAAATTCGCCGGGTCGACTGTTCCATTACACAAGCCGCTTTCGCGTCTGTCGCTGCGGCGGTGATGCAGTTTTCCTTTTTCGATTTACTATGACAAAAAGGAAAAACTATGCAATTAATTCCTATCACGATTATTGCGATATGCCGAATACAATAGTTCGGTTTCATGAGTCTTTGGACATTACGTCATGGAGAATCTCTCCGGCACGTTCAATTAAATTATCCAGCGGTTCATCTGATATTCTCATCATGCGGCAAACTTTGCCATCATCGATTAAGAAACCCATGGGCTTCATGCTGACAACCGCCCCATTACCGCCAGCAAACGGAAAAGAATCTGTTTCCTTGACGACCTTTACGTCACCATATTCCCCACCCCCAGAGATATTTCCTAACGTAACTTTTGAAAACGGAATAATTTGTATACCGCTAGCCGTAGTAATCGGCTTTCCCATAATCGTATTCACATCGACAAGAGCGTCTAATTTTTCCAAGGATGAGTTAATTAAATTATTGATTTTTTGATTTTTCTCCGCCATAACTGTGTTATTTTCTCCTTTAAAAATATAATAAAATTCTGTAACAACATAAACAAATTGAACCACGCGACGGTCTTTAAAGATATCTTCAACACGTCACCGTTGGTTAGTAGTAAATTGTTCGCAATTTTCTTCCTTTTTCGAACCTTCATATAAAGATAAGAACGCAAAATCGCATGGGCTATGGCCATAGGAAAAAGATACTCTGCCCCAGTTTCCGTCGTTAAGCTGAATGAATGTAAATGAAAACTGCGCATAAACGAGAATTTTTTTCTTTCTGCATTCATTTGCGAGTAAGGCAACAAAAAAGCCTTTCTATCGGAAACGTGAATGGCCATTCCTCCATTATAAGTGGCAATATACC
>JAZQGK010000183.1:0-8102 GCA_045539975.1 Candidatus Scatosoma sp.
TTGCTTGGATAAGGAAAGCATTATTCAGGCGAAAAAGGAAATCAACGACAGCTTTGGTGCGGTGAACTTCCTTATCAACGGCGCAGGCGGAAACAATCCAAAAGCCAGCACCGACAACGAAACGATGACGCCCGATTTAGAAGGGGTAAAGGACTTTTTTGCACTCGAAGAAAGCGGACTCAAATTCGTGTTCGACCTCAACATTACCAGTGCGTTTTTGGTAACGCAGGTATTTGCGCAGGATATGGTGAAGACTGGCGGAAATATAATCAATATTTCCTCTATGAACGCATTCCGCCCGCTTACCAAAATTCCTGCATATAGCGCGGCGAAAGCGGGTATTTCCAACTTTACGCAGTGGCTTGCGGTGCATTTTGCACCCTGCAATATCCGTTGCAACGCGATTGCGCCTGGATTCTTTGTAACCAACCAAAATCGAAGCCTTCTTTTCAACGAAGACGGCACGCCTACGGCGAGAACGGGTAAAATCCTTGCGGCAACTCCTATGAAGAAATTCGGCGAAATTTCCGACCTTATCGGCACGCTGATGTGGCTCGCGGATGATAGTGCAAGCGGTTTTGTGACGGGAACGGTTATTCCCGTAGACGGCGGTTTCTCGGCATATAGCGGCGTATAGCCTTGCAAACATTACGATTTTAACGAATAATATTCCTTGGAACAGTGATGGGACAGGACTCTGAAAGCCTTTAAAATAAAGGGTTTGAGAAAGACTGCTTTGCTTCGAATCCACCTCTACTTATAATTAAAACGATAAAAGTCACAAAAGCAATACTTTTGACAAGGAGAAAATATAAAATTGTGGTGGGAGAAAGACTGTGTGGAGCTGCTTGTACAAAGTAGAAATCATCGTCTGATGATTAATTAACGCGCTAAATTAAAAACAAAAGAAATACGATATATCGCAGTTATTGAATTATAAAAATTGTTGAAAAAAATTGGTTTATTATAGTAGAAAAAAGTCATTACGGCATTCTTTCCGTAATGACTTTTTTACTTGAACCCATCTAAACCGTATCGAATTTTGCCCAGTGTTCACTTTTTGTCCCTATGAACAAGAATAGAAGGGGTTCAGGAGATTTTTCTTTTTCAAAAACCGCCAAAAAATCGGGCTTGACCGCTTGCGGATTTTGCCCTGTTTTTATGAGCTTGGAATAGCAGGTTTTTTGCAAAAAATAAAAAATTCCTTTTCTTTGTTTACTGCGTATCAAATTGTACCTTTTTAAGTTCAGCGATTTCTGCGTTCATTGTTTTTATCAGCTCGGCTAGTTTTTCTTCGCAGGCGAACTTTGTTTTTACCGTTACGTTCTTGGTTTTGGGAATACCTTTCTCATCGTAGCCAACAACAATTCGACCTTCCCATCTGCCGTCTTTGCGCAATCGCAGCATGCCTTCGCCTTACTTTCGTTTATTTTTTGTCACTCGTGTTTCCCCCGATTAAAAATTGTTGCATCATATTGTTGACCACAGCCGACGCATTCTTTTGCATATCACTTGTCACGTGCGTGTAGGTGTCGAGCGTGAAGCTTGCATCTGTATATTCGACAGTTGTGCCGCAACTGCAAAGATGATTATAATAAAAATGCTGTCCTTTTGACACATAGTTGTGGATATTTAACTCCAAAACATTTTTTTATATGTTATGATATAAATGAGAATGAATACTTTGGAAACTAGTTCGATGGCAAAGTGTACAAGTTCATAATTATGATACAGGTTCAATATTAGATAGTTTAGAAGTTGAAATATTATGAATAAGGAGAAAAGTTATATGAGAAGGAAAAGTGAAAAGTTCTTGGCTGTCAGTATCGCAATGGGGTTGTTGCTCGGAGTTGGGTGTAGCCCGACAACAAGCGAGAGTAGTTCATCTTCCGAATATGACGTTGCGATCACGTCGTTAATGCAGGGTGAAACGGTGGCGTTATTGGAAGGGGATATTTATGAATTTGCTGCCAACTATGAAAAAGGCAAGTCGATTGAGTATGCGGACGGAAATGAAAAAGTAAACCGTTACGCCCCGAAACCTGTAATGGTTACGTGGGAAAATAGCCGTGCGGGCGCAGCATATTATACGTTGAGATTGGGTTTAAAAAAGGATCTTTCAGACGCAGTTGATTATATTTCAACGGATACCAGCCTCTTGGTCGAGGATTTGTTTTCGGCAAAACACTACTATTACCAGATACATGCGCATTATGAAAATGAAGAGATGACGACTTCGCAGGTCTTTGATTTTTATACGCAAGCGCTTCCCCGTACAATTTGGGTGGAAGGGGTATCCAATACTCGCGATATCGGCGGTTATTTTACTGAGGATGGGAAATATCAAGTAAAGCAGGGCATGGTTTATCGTGGCGGTGAAGTGGATGCATCGTGGGGGAGTATCACCGATGCTGGAAAAGAGAAACTTCTCTACACTTACGGGATAAAGACCGATCTTGATTTGCGGGGCGCAGCCCTGCCTTCTTCTCCGATCAATGACGAAGAAACAGTTTTAAATTACGTGAATATAAGCGCGCCTTATTATTATGGCATTGTGCAGCCGGAATACAAAGAAGCGTTGATAACCGAGATTAAAACGTTTGCCGATCCTGATAATTATCCCATATATCTGCATTGTTCTTTGGGAAGAGATAGGGCAGGAACGCTCGCCTTTTTGATCAATGCACTTTTGGGTGTGAGCGAGGAAGACTTATATAGAGATTATGAAATGTCCTTTTTCTCCGTGAACGGTTTTGCGGACGCAGCGCAAGGTTCGGGGAAAATTCCCGTTCTATTAAACAACGTAGATGTTTTGTATGATTATTTAATGGGGCTTGGCGGCGATACTCTCGCGGAAAATACCGAGGCGTTTATGCGCGGATACCTTGGCATTACAGAAGAAGAAATCCTTTCCATACGCAACATTATGTTGGAAGAGATAGAAAATGTGTAAACAAAATATTTACTAGAAAAAGATGTGCTAAATTGACACATTCTTGTGGATTTTTAACACCACAAACAAATTTTTTAATGTTATAATAGGTCGACAAAAGGGATAGTGTTTTCATTTTGGTAGAAAAACAAACAAAAACAGAAAAAATTAGAGGAGAGGTGACTGATGAACAAAAATTACGAGCAAGTTAAAATTGAAGTCATGGTCATATCCGAAGACGTGATTCGTACCTCGAAACCAGGGGACGATTATAAGGAGGATATTTTCCATGATTAACGTTTTAAAGTACATTTTATTGGGAACTTGTCAAAAAGAAATAACAAGGGAGGAGATATTATGACAAAGACAATGAAGAGAATTCTGCAATATCTTTTGGTTGCGATTTTCTCGCTTATGCTCGTTTTTGGCGTTGGCAACGTTATCAACGGCAACAAGACGGCGCAGGCGGCAATGAAAACGCAGGTAACGACCGTTAGCAGTTTGGATTTGTCTGACCAAGCCACCGCGCAGGTTTACATAGATAATGCTTGGGTAAAGGGCGAATATGACGCAACGGAAGGCGCGCTGAAAGCCGACCTTTCGCAGGCGCCTGCAATGTTCTATCGCGGACCTGGCGGAATGGAAAACCTTGAGGTTGGGGCATCAACAAGATTGGAAATCACCTATCAAATCCGAGGTGAGATGACAAACCAACCGTTGATTGTTGTTTTGTTCGGTTCTACAAGTAAGAATGGCTCTGATTGGACGCAGGGGCTTGAAGCTTGGAAAGACGTCCAAAGAAGTATGACAAGCGGTCAGTGGGCTACCTTGTCGGTTGATATCAGCACTTTTTCCTACGATTTCCTTTCTGTTATTAAATTACAGGCAGGCGATGGGAATACGGCAGGCGAAATGTTGATAAAATCCGTTGCGCTCGTATATGATGAAGAGGTATGGATTCCTGAAACCAAGATCGATTTGTCGGATGCAACATTGTCGAATACTTATCTTAACAATGCTTGGGTAAAGGGTAGTTATGATTCTACGGAAGGAGCGATTGTTGCAGACCTTGCGCAGGCGGCAGCAATGTTCTATCGCGGACCTGCAGGTATGGAAAATCTTTACGTCGGTGAAGCGAACACTTTGGAAATCACCTATCAGATCCGCGGTGAATCTACAAACCAACCGTTGATCGTTCTTTTGTATGGTTCCACAAGTAAGAATGGATCGGATTGGACGCAGGGACTTGAAGCTTGGAAAGACGTGCAAAGAAGTATGACAAGCGGTCAGTGGGCGACCTTATCGATTGACATCAGCACTTTTTCCTACGATTTCCTTTCTGTTGTTAAATTACAGGCAGGCGATGGGAATACGGCCGGCGAAATGTATATCAAATCCATCGAAGTAAAGAAGGTGGAATATACCGTAACCTTTGAAAATGAAGGCGAAACGTACGCGACGGCAAAAGCAGAACCGAATAAAACCGTTTCCGCTCCCGCTGAAAATCCGACCAAAGAGGCTACGCCGAATGCGGCATACGTATTTGACGGCTGGTATAACGGGGAAACGAAATTCGATTTCTCTACGCCTATCACAGCTGATTTGACGTTGACGGCAAAATATACGTCTTTTGTACCCACGACCAAAATCGATTTGTCGAATGAGTCGGTAGCAAATACTTATCTCAACAATGCTTGGGTAAAGGGTAGCTATGATTCTACGGAAGGTGCGATTGTTGCCGACCTTGCGCAGGCGCCTGCAATGTTCTATCGCGGACCTGCGGGTATGGATAACCTGTATATCGGCGAATCATTATATTTAGATATTACTTATAAAACGAGTGCAAACGATCCGATTATCGTTTCGGTATCGGGCGGAAACTCCTTGACCGATGACGCATGGACTAGCCAATATATTTATCAGGATCATTGGACAAATATAACGACGGATGGGATGTGGCAAACTCTGTCCCTTGACTTATCTTCTTCCGCTTATGACTTTATTTCCGTTGTAAAATTGCAAAGCGGCGGTACGGCAGGCGAAATGTGGATAAAATCTATCGCGGTAAGACAATCGACTTGCACTGTTACGTATTTAAATGACGATGGCAGTATGTTTACTACGCAAGAGGTTGAGCTTAATACGGCAACGACTGCGCCTGCAACCAACCCCACGAAAGCCGCAACGTTCGACGTGGAATACGTATTCGACGGTTGGTATGATGGGGAAACGAAATTTGATTTCTCAAATCCTATCACCACGGCTTTGACCTTGACGGCGAAATTCACCGAACAAGCAACGGCGTTTGAAGAAATCGCAACGACGGTTACTGGTATCCATTTTGGACATAATGGGACCTTCCTTAGCTTTACGCTTTCTGAGTTGGATAGCACGGGGACGAAGGAGCTTGATGCAAGCATCTTGACGAAGACCAACCTGTTGGATAAAATTGAAATCAACGGTATGTCTTTCAAAGAATTTGAAACGAGAATGGACCTTAATCCGCACTTTGACGTATATGGCGCAAAGGATTTCTCTTTGCGTATGAAATCGGTGGACGGTATTGAAGATTTCAACCGCATTGTTGTTAGACAAGGCGCGCAGTTCCCGTCGCTCGCTTACGTAAACGGTACGGCTAAGACCTGTTATACCGTTTCGGAAGACGTAGAATTTATCGTATATCACGATGACACAATCGTTAAAGTAAACGACTTGGCGGAAAGCCGTATCACAGTAACGGATGTAGCGTACGGGTTGGTAGCGGATACGGAAAATTTCCTTATCTTTAATATCGACGGTTCTGATTATCCTGCGTTTTCCGACGAGGCGACGAACGTTGCGGGTATTGAATATGCTGAATTAGAAGCAATTAAATTCTTTGAGAATATTACCTTAAAGGGTACGATTTATCTTGGCACGGAAACGGTATCGGAAGCAACCTTTGCCCAAATCCTTGCGGCGAATAATGGCGCAGGAAGCGTGCAACCTTTGTTAAATCATTACTATACGCCTAACTACGGTTACACGTATTCGCTTGCGATTCGTGTCCCTCATAGCGGTACGATGAGCGAAATTACTTCGGTTTCGATTGCGGCAAATACGCAATTCCCTTCCTATCAGAAATTTATTGCTAATAACACCGACTATGATTACCGCCTTATCAATACGGTAGCTACCACGTTTATGTTCGATGCTGAGAGTGGTAAGTTTGTCGAAGCGAGTGAATTGGAAACTTTGGAGCTTTGGATGGAAAAGGGTGCCTCGGTAAGGGTAGCGGAGAGTGCTACGTATGACGAGAATGGCAATATAACTGGATATGAAACCAGTGGTATCCGTTTTACCACCCACGTTTCCAAAGCCCAGATTGACGCGTTGAACGAAGGTATCACGAAAGGCAACTATAAGTCTGTTGCTTACGGTACGTTAATCGTGCCTACCGATTACCTTTTCGGCGGTGATTTTACCCACGAATGGTTGGAGGCGAACTGTGACTATTTGGATATCCCTTCCACGGGTTGGATATACGAGGGGGCGGAATATTCTTCGTATTATGGCTCTATCGTTAATTTGAACGAAACCAACCTTGCGAGAAAGTTCTCGGGAATCGGGTATATTCAAATCACGTATGCGGATGATTCAGTGAAATATTTCTACGCGCCCTATCTTGCTTCGTATGCGCGTACTGCAGAATACGTAGCAAAGGCAGCGATTGCGGACAGAAGTGCAACGAAGACCGACGAATATACCGAATTGGTGGAAGGAGACGGCAATTATTCGCCTTATACCTTAGATCAGCGTAATTTCTTATCGGTATATCTTGTCAATGCACCGGAGAGTGCTATCAGCGCAGAAAAAATGGCAGAGATCAATGCTGCCATAGGTACTCTTGACGCAGGTGCGACGACGACTGTAACGATGGATAATAGCGAGCCTTTGTCGGGTGCGTATATTCAGTTCGACTATAGTTTGGCTGTCGATATGATTGCAACCTTGACTTATTCCAATGAGAGCGGTTCTATCACGGTTAACGAAGACGTTTATCTGTTCCATAAAGACAGTACGTATAAGCAGTTCTTGGACGTTTTTCGTTCTAACGGTGCGGGCTACGGTATATCTCCCACTGCTGTATATCTTCATTCCATCAGCTTTAAAAACGTAGGTACGCAGGGTACGACGGCGGCGGATCAAATCACTACGGTTGCTGCGCAGGATAGACGTATTTACGATACCGAATTACAGCAATACCTTACGAGATACTTAGCCGACGGCAGCGATATCACGATTGGGGCACATTTGGGTCTTGGCGGCGCGCTTACCTATCTTGCAAAATCTGGCCTTGCTGAATATTCCAAAGATGAGAGCAGTTCTTGGTATGGTAGCAAATACGGCAGAATCGAGATTGGTACGGACAGCGCAAACGCAGACACCGTTTACCGTACGGGCGCAGACAGCTTGCCTAAATCTCTTGGCGGTAACGGCGTAAATCTTATCAATAACTATGACGTTGGCCGTCAAATTCAGCAGGCGTATTACGCTGACGTTGCAGAAAGCGAATATACGAAAGCGCAATACGGCGCGAAAGGTTATGAAAAGGATTGGCCTTATAACCCCGTACAGGCAGGCGATCAATACAACAACACCAGCCAGATCATCGATTACGAGATCAATACGACCGATTATTATCTCTATGTAAAGTGCCGTCCTTTGGACTGGGCGCAGAACAACGTCACCACCAAATCCTATATGGAAAACTGGTACAGATTGAATGCGGACGGAACTCTTCGCGTGGATAATAACTTTGTCGAATGGACGGGTTATAATGATTTGGGCGGCTATCAGTCTAACGAGCTTCCCGCTGTATATTTTTCTCAGCCGATGAATTATTACGTCAGCAACCTTAGCACGGATAAGGCGCAGGCTTGGACGGGAGATCTTACTTTTAACAATCAAGTAGGTACTTGGTCTGATCCTTCGCTCAGCGATTACGCTCCCGTACATCAAGGTAACGGCGCAAATACGACCCTTCCTTACGGAAATCATGAAAATTGGTTTGCATGGGCGTTGGGCGGCACGATGGATTCCATCGGCGTCGGCGTATATATTCCTAACACGGCAATGTTTACGTCTGGGCGCTCGGCTACAACTACGGCGTTTGGGGAAAGTGGGCAAT
>JAZQGK010000184.1:0-24019 GCA_045539975.1 Candidatus Scatosoma sp.
GGGGTGGTTTGTTTTCGATGAGGTTTTGGAAAAAAGGTTGGTTTTTCCGTTGATGAGGTGGATAAAAAGGTGGTTTTATCTTTGATGGGGTTGAAAACGGTTTGTTCGTCAAAATATCCGCTCGGCTGCCTATTTTTTGGCTGAAAGTGTAAAAAATGTCGATTTTTTCCATAAAATCGGCATACATATGTCAAATTCTATTTTTAAAATTCGCAACAAAAAACGAACAAATGTTCGGATTTTGCGAAAAAATGTGGTGGTGACCTCTTGCAAAACGGGGGAAAGGGTGACATAATATGCGCGTCACGGCGACACAGAAGGAGGTGAGTTTTTTTGGAAAATTATGTGAAAGAAATTTTGTTTGGGTATCCGCTTCTAAAAACAGTGGGAAGGGATTACGAAATACATATAAGGAACAAGGCGATTTTATCGCATGCTTGCGCTGCCGAGCCTTTGGCGGAGTATCTGGCAGGGGAAATTATTTCCATGCATAACTTGGAAGCTTTGAAAGGGACGGTGGAAAATATTTTAGGAAAGCTGTCGGCGGAAGAGCGGACTTTGGTGGAGATACGGTATTTTGGGAAACGGAAAAAGATACGTAGTTTTCTGAAAAGGCGCGCGGATAAAGAAAGCGGCGCGTGTTGGAGCGAGGCGAAGTATTTTCGCCGGCAACGCGCTGTTGGGGAAAAGATTGCGGCGATGATGCACTTTGCCGGCGTGACCAAGGAAAAGTATTTAAGTGAGTTTGCCGGTACGGATATTTTTAAGAAAATTCACGTGTTTGTCGAGGCAGGCAAAGATAAAGTGATAGCGGCGGATGAGCGACGCTGTATGGAAAAAATCTAAATCATTCGATAAAGAACTTTAACGAGAATTATTCTTCCGTTTCGTACGGCGGACGGCGCGGCGGTCTTAAAATGAGCGCGGCAAGCAGCGGTACGAGCAGGCAAAGGGCGACGAGAGTTGCGATTTGTAAAGGGGAAGCCGATTGCCCTGTATCTTGCGTGGGGGTATCGTCGGTGGACGCGGAAGCGATGGTTTGCAGGCTTTCGAGATAGTCGGCGTATTCGGTGTTTTCGGCGTAGGAAATCGAGGTGGGCTTTGGCACGTAACCGAACTCGCCCTCGCGAAGAACGTAACAGTAGGTTTCCGAACCGATTTTATAATCGCCGTAATAGGCGCAGGTCATCGTCAGTTGCGTAAGAAAGGAAGAATCGACGGCGTTGCCCTCTTCGATGCGATACGTGACGTCGAATAAGTAATGTAGATAGGGCTGTACGGGGACGTATTCGACAAAAGTGAGATGTTTTGTCTTGGCGTAACCGATGAGACGTTGGGTGTACAAGCTGTCCGTGCCGTATTCGATTTTGCAAAACTCGGTGCCGTATTCTAACAAACGCACGTAATAGGTTTGGGGCAGGAGAAAGATGCCTCGGCGCTCGTCGGGGACGGAATAGAAAAACGCGTCTTCCAAAATGCAGGCGTAGTCGCCCTGCGTCGGGCGCGCAACGGAAGCTGCCGCGCTTGTCAAAGAGGGCGCGGGGATTGCTCGAAAGGCGTTGAAAAGTATGAAGATGAGCGGGAGAAGGACTCCGAGTAGCCGTTTTTTCATAGTGGTAAATAGATTGCGCGAGGACTTGCGCTGGTAAGATTTTTGAGTTTGCGCACGCGGAATTTTTAGCAAAAGTGGGTAGGATTTTCGTTGGCGTGCGTTAGGTAATTATAAAGGAAGAAACGGTGCGTTTTTTGCGGAAAAGAGAGCGATTATGAGAGAGATTGTAGAAAAACTATGCAGGATTGAAGCGGAACAGAAGAAAAGGCGGCAGACGGATTTTTTGGCGGCGTACAACGCCGGGGAGAAGCGGCATGAAAAGCAGTTGGCGTTTCACCGATGCTTAAAGCGTAACCGTTGGGTGTTCGGCGGTAACCGTTCGGGGAAGACGGAGTGCGGTGCGGTGGAGTGCGTGTATATGGCGAGGGGGATTCATCCCTATCGTGAAAATCGGCGCGGCGTTTGCGGTTGGGTGGTTTCCCTCTCGACGCAGGTGCAACGCGACGTGGCGCAAAAGAAGATTTTGCATTATTTGCGGCGGGACTGGATTGAAGATATCGTCATGATTAGCGGTAGAAAGGATTCGCCTGAGCATGGGATTATCGATTTTATACGGGTGAAAAACGTGCTGGGCGGATGTTCGGTTATCGGGTTTAAAAGTTGTGACCAAGGCAGAGAGAAATTTCAGGGCGCGTCCCTTGATTTCGTTTGGTTTGACGAAGAACCGCCCGAGGATATTTATCGGGAATGCCGCATGCGCGTCATGGACCGAAAGGGGGATATTTTTGGCACGATGACGCCTTTGAAGGGCTTGACGTTCGTGTATAACGAGATTTTTCTCAACCGTTATAACGACGGGGAAGTGTGGTACGAGTTTGTCGAATGGAGCGATAATCCCTATCTGGACGCTGCGGAAATCAGGGCTTTGGAAGGGAGTATGGATGAAAGGACTTTGCAGGCGCGGCGGTACGGGAAGTTTGTGCTGGATACCGCCGGGCTGGTGTATCCGGAGTTTGACGAGAGGGTGCACGTGATAGAGCCCTTTCCCGTGCCAAAGGAATGGCAAGACATGATTTCTATTGACCCCGGTTTGAATAATCCGCTGTCGGCGCATTGGTATGCCGTCGATTTTGATGGGAACGTGTACGTCATTGCCGAGCATTACGAGGCGGGACGGGATATCGATTACCATGCCGAGGCGATTAAAGAAATTTGCGAGACGGTGGGTTGGTATACCGATGCTCGCGGAAGAATCTGCGCGTTGATTGACAGCGCGGCAAAACAGAGAACTCTGGGGAGTGTGAAAAGTGTTGTGGAGCTGTTTTACGAGCGTGGAATTTTGGTGAACCCGAACGTGGAAAAGGATTTATTTTCAGGGATCGCGCGAGTGAAAAGTTACCTTAACAGCAAAAACGGGTTGCCGAATTTGTATATTTTTTCGTCGTGCGTGCATTTGATACGAGAGCTGAAAGGGTATTACTGGGGCGCAGGGGATTCGCCGCGGAAGGCGGATGACCATAGCTTGGATGAAATGCGGTACTATTTGATGACTCGACCGAAAAAAGCACCCGTCGCGGTGGAGAAAACGCCCATTCAGTTGGACAAAGAAAGGCGGATACGAAAGCTGAAAAACGAGCGGTTTACGTTATGAGAAAAATAAGCGATTTTTATAAAAACAAGGGGGCAGGTACGCGATGAACGAGAAAAAGGAGAGGATATGGCAAAGAAGAAAACGGACAAAAAAGAGGAAAAAATCGGAGAGGCTTTGATTAAGGTTGCGCTTGGGTATCAAATTGCCGAGGTCACCGAGGAATACGCCGAAGTGGACGGGGAATTGAAGCTGACCAAGCGTAAAAAAACAAAAAAGGACGTACCGCCTGATTTGAAAGCCGTACAACTGCTTTTGGCGTCGGAGGGCGAAGAGTATGCGCAGTGGTCGGACGAGGCTTTGGAAGCGGAAAAACAGAGGCTTTTGGCGGTTCTGCAGGAGGCGGAAAACGGTCAAAGTACGGGCAAGGGTACGGAAAAAGACAGAAAACAAGGTGTAAAAAAAGGCATGGAGGCATGCGGTTTGGAATCGACGCGCGGTGCGGGAGAGGGTGGAAAAGAAAAGCCCCGAGAAAAGAAAGAAAACGGGGGAACGAAAGCGGTTAGAAAGACGAGCACTAAGCCCCGTAAGCGCGTTGAGGGAAAAACGAAGGCAGGCAAGTGATGAGATGGATTAAAAAGACGGAGGAAGGAGCATGACAGCGGAAGAAGTGGTGTTGGACGCGGAGAAAAATGCGGAAGAACGCAGAAAACAAAGACGCGCGGCGGAGATTGAACAAGAGTTTTTGGCGCGCAGAGAAGAGAGAAGGAGCATCGAGAACAGTTGGACGCTGAATATTAATTTTTTCAGCGGCAACCAGTACTGTGACATTTCGCCGCTTGGCGAAGTCGTGGAAGAGGACAAGCGGTTTTATTGGCAGTCGCGTAGGGTGTTTAACCATATCGCACCGACGGTGGACGCGCGTGTGGCGAAGCTGGAAAAGATGAAGCCCGTGCTGCGTGTGCGTGCGTTCTCGGACGAGGACGGCGATATCAAGGCGGCGAAGCTGGCGACGGGCGTTTTGCAGTATGCGCAGGAGCGTATCGGTTTGCAGGACGCTTTGTCTAAGGCGATGATTTGGTCGGAGACTTGCGGCAGCGCTTTTTATAAGGTTTTGTGGGACGAAAACGGCGGCAGACAGGTGGCTGTGGACGAGAATGGACGTCCTACCTACGAAGGGGAAACGATGGTGAGCGTCGTGCCGCCTTATGAGATTTTTCCCGACCGTTTGGACGCGGAAGACGTCGTGGATTTGCGCTCGCTTATTCATGCGCAAGCGGTGGACGCGGCGTACGTGCGCGAGAGGTTTGGCGTGGCGGTGCAGGGGAAGCCTTTGACGGGCTTGCTGGGGTACAGCGAACCGTCGGCGGGTAAGCAGTTTGCCGCTCTTAGCGGTATGAACACCGCAAAGGTGAATAACGGCGTTATCCTCATCGAGCGTTATGAAAAACCGAGCGCAGAGTTCCCCGACGGGAGATTGGAGATTGTGGCGGACGGAAAATTGTTATACGAGGGCGGATTGCCCTATCAAAACGGCGAGCGCGGAGAAAGGACTTTCCCCTTTGTGAAACAGGACTGTTTGCGTATGCCCGGGGCGTTTTTCTCGGGGTGTATCGTCGATAGACTCATTCCCGTGCAGAGGGCTTATAATGCGGTGCGAAACCGTAAACATGAGTTTTTGAATAGGCTTTCGATGGGGGTATTGACGGTGGAAGACGGTTCGGTGGATACCGATGAGTTGAGCGAAGAGGGGTTATTGCCCGGGAAAGTTTTGGTGTACCGCCAGGGCGGAAAAGCGCCGGAAATGCTCGATTGTGGGTCTGTGCCCAGCGAGTTTAAGGATGAAGAGGAGTGGTTGGAAAAGGAGTTTGCGCTGATTAGCGGCGTGTCCGACCTTTCGCAGCATTCTATGCCTGCCGGGGTGACGAGCGCGACGGGGTTGCAGTTGCTCCTTTCGCAGGACGAATCGAGGTTGTCCTCGACGGTGGTTTGTACCGAACGGGCGATTAAAGAGGTCGGCAGACAAATTTTGCGATTGTACAGACAGTTTGCCGGCAACGCGCGATTGATGACTTTGGCAGGGGAAAACAAAAAGACACAGGTATATTATTTTAATGCGTCCAACCTCGACGTCAATGATATTCAGTTCGAGTCCTATGAAAATTCGACGCCGGAGGAGAAAAAGGCGACGTTGTTACAGTTGTATGAGGCAGGATTGTTATCCGACGAGGATGGGAAGCTTTCCCAAGAAAATAAAAATAGGATTTTGGAAGCGTTCGGGTTTGGCAGTTATGAAAATGCACGGGATATTTCCGCTTTGCATATCGCCAAAGCCGGCGAGGAAAATTTGCAGCTGAAAAAGGGTGAGCTTGCCCCGGATAGCTATGACGAACACGAGTTGCATATTGCCGAACACGTACGGTTTTTGCTCTCGGCGGAGTTTAAGAAATTGACGGAGCAAGACGTGGTGAAGAAATATTTTGAGGCGCACATTACGGCGCATAAGAAACTGCAAAAAATGCAGATGAGTGAGTAATTTAGGAGGAAGAATATGAGTAAAAAGGAGAACGTTTGCGCGAAAACAAAAGGCGCGGAGAAGGTCGCAAAGGCGATAGAGGGAACAACGAACGTACATACGGGAAACGAAAGAAATGGTTTGGGTTGCCCTGCAAAGAGCTCGGCGGCGCTGAAAAAGTTTAAGGACGCAGACGCCCTTGCGAGGGCTTACGGGGCGTTGGAAGCGGAGTTTACAAGGCGCAGCCAACGCATTAAGGAATTGGAAAAAACGGTGGAGAATTTGAGGTCCGATTTGGCAAAAAACGAGGGTTCGGGGGCGGAAAAGCTCCGTAAGAATGCCGAGGCGCGCAGAGCGGCTGCCAAAAGTTTTGATAAGTTCATCGACGAACTGGGAAAAGGGCATCCTCACCTTGAACAGACGTCGAATACAACGAACATAAAGGACGGAGAACCCACGGCAACGGCAGAAGGCGCGGCGCGTGCGGAAGTTGTTGGAACTGGAAGTAGTTTCGACGGCGCGGCAAGCGTGGAAAACGCGGTAAGCGCGGGAAGTACGGACGGTTTGGAACGTGCGGAAGGCGTGGAAGGCGTGGATGGCGCAAAGGACGCTGAAACTGCCGAAACTGCGGAAACTTCTGCTTGGGCGGAGGCGGAAAGCGCCGAAGCGCAAGGTGATACCGTAAATGACCTCTTGACTGCCGATGAAAAGGGGGCGGAAGAAGGCGAAGAACATTTACAAGGCAAAGGCGAACGTGCGAATGGGCGCGGCGAAAAGGACTCTGCGGCGAAAACGGCTTTGGAAAGAGAGAAAGAAAACTCGTCCGTCGTAGTGAAAAACGTGGAAGTTTCGTCGGAAGAGCTTTACGCGCGGGTGAAGCATGACGAGGAGGTACGCTTGAAGATTATCGGCGAATACCTTGCGTCTTTGGGGAAAAATTCTCCGCCTTTGACCGTGGGCGGCGCGGGTACGTTGGTGGCTCCGCCCTTGAAGGCGAAAAATATTGCGGACGCCGGGTGTTTGGCTTTGCAGTATTTTAAAAAACCGTTTGACTTGGATTGAACGGAATATAAAAAATCATTTATCAATAAAAAAAGGAGAAATAAATAATATATGGTAACTTTAAGCAGCGCGGATAACGCATTGAAATCTTTTTATTTGGACGCAATTACGGAAACTTTGAATATGAAAATCAACCCTTTCCTTGCGATGGTGGAAAAGACGAGTGAAAACGTGACGGGTAAGGACGTTAGAAAGGTGCTTACCAGCGGTTTTAACAGCGGTGTGGGCGCCGGTAGCGAAACGGGGAATCTTCCCAGCGCGCAGAATAGAAATCACTATCAAATCGTTGCTCCGTTAAAGAATTTTTACGGGACTTTGGAAATTTCCGATAAGGCGATTCGTGCGTCGGCGAACAATGAGGGCGCGTTTGTCAATTTGCTCAACGATGAAATGAAGACGTTGATCAACAGCGCGAAATTTAATTTTGGCAGAATGTTATTCGGCGACGGCAGCGGTGTGATCGGCACGGTTAGCGAGTGCGATGAACAGACTGTGACGGTGGATAATATTTGGAATTTTGCTGCGGATATGGTCGTGGATATCGTCGGCGAAGACGATGAGGTAGAAGCGATTCAAATTAGAAGCATCGACTTTGAAAACAAAATTTTATATATGACGGAGGAACGCGGTAATCTTTCGTCTATGACTGGGGCAAAAATTTATATGCACGGCTCGCGTGGGAACGATCTTACCGGGTTGCAGGCGATTTTCTCCAAGCAAAACCTTTATGGGTTGGATCGCGAGGTGCCGGGTATGGTACCCTATGAGAAAACGATGGATGGGTATCTGACCGAAGACGTTATTGTGGAGATGATGGATAAAATCGAAGAAGCCAGCGGTAAAAAGGTCAACCTCATGATTTGTTCTTGGAAGGTAAAACGTGCCATTCTTAAATATTACAGAGATTACGGTGTGCCTTGCCAGACGATGACGCTTGAAAACGGAGAAACGGCTATCGATTTCTATGGTACGCCTATCGTCACCGATAAATTCTGCCCGGAAGATGCGTTGTATTTCCTTAATACCGATTGCTTTAAACTGTATCAGCTTTGCGATTGGCAGTGGTTGGAAACGGAGGACGGCAAGATTTTGAAACAGATCGCCGGCAAACCCGTGTATACGGCAACTCTTGTCAAGTATGCAGAACTTATCTGCGAACACCCTGGTGCACAAGGCGTTCTTCGCGGTATCCATATTTGATAGATTGCGCTTGATTGGAAAGCGCGTTGAGTAGGTATGGGAGCGGTCACGGCGCATACAACGCAGTGGGCGCTCCTTTTTTGAAAAGGAGGAGATATGAAAGTTAAAGACGTGGTATTAAAAGCGGCGGCGCTTTTGGGGGAAGCGGAGACGGTGGAGGCTTTTATCAAGGGCACGAATACCGCCGGAAAAAAGCAGGCGGAGTTGTTTTTGACTTGTTTTAACTTGGTGGAAAACGAGTTGGCGTTGGATTATATTCCGCTCCTTAAAGAGGAGTATTTAACGGCGGAGAATGGGAAAATCGTGTATTCGGATTTTAGCTTAGACGTTGTCAGAATTGTGCGCGTTCGCGATAAAAACGGTGCGAGTATGCCTTTTTCACTCTTTGCGGATTATATGCAGGTGGATGGCGACGGCGCTTACGTCACGTATGCGTATACCCCGAAAGAGAAAACCTTTACCGGGGAGAGTGATTTTACTGTCGGCGTTTCCGTGCGTTTGATGGCGTACGGGGTGGCGGCGGAATACTGCATGGCAATGGGCTTGTACGAGGAGTCGGCGCACTGGGATAAAAAATACAAGGAAGGCATTGAAGGCGCGCGTTCGGTTGAGCGTAAGAAGATGCCGAGCAGAAGGTGGGTGTGATGGTTGGAGCAAAAAAGAAGGTTTTTAGCGGAAAAAGCAAACTCTGCAGCGTGACGTTCGATACCTTTCGACAATGCGCGGCTGAGGGCGTGGATTCGAGGACTTTGGTAGCGAAATCGACTTTGAATTGCGATTTTCGTCAAGGGCATATCCGGACGGGGATTGGCATGCGTGCGTATTCCGTCAATGGCAAAAGTCTTTCCGTCGTGATGAACTATAAACCTTTGGCATTCTATCAGTTTGAAAGGTCGGCGCAAGTGACGCACCCGAACGATTACGATGGTTTGGCGTGCTTGACCGAGGGCGGAAATTTATATTCCTTCATGGATACGTCGGGAATATTTGAACTTCGAAAGACGATGTCTACATGGACGCAGCACGCCGTCGTTGTTGGGGAGAATAAGTTTATTTTTAACTTCTTTTCGGGAGAAGGACGTTATTTTAGCGTCGCAAACGGCGTTTGGACGCAATATGATATGGAAAACGTCGCGACGCCGATTTGTGCGTGCAAGAATCGTTTGTTCCTTGCGAAAAATGCCGAAACCGTGCTCTATACCGACCCGGCGAAACCGAATTACTTTTCCGTGGGCTTGGAGAACGGCGGTACCGTGCATTTGCCGTACGGGTTTGGAAAAATTGAGGCGCTTGTCTGTTTTGATAATTGCGTTTACGTGTTCCAAAAACGTGGGGTCGTGCGCATGGATGTAAAAGGCTCGCCGACGGAGTTTGTATTGACGCCGCTCAATTATTCGGGCGGGGATATTTACGGGCGTTCGGTTGGGGTTTGCGATAACGGGATTTTCTTTTTGGCGGCGGACGGGGTGTATCGCTGTGACGGAAAAAACTTTAAGCGAGCCGCGGAATATCTGCAAATTATACCTTCCGTTACCAACAAGTTTTGCGGTTTTGGTAGCTGTGACGACCATTATATTTTGCAGTATTATGATTCGTCGAATACTCGTCGTACGGCGGCGATTTCCTTTGATTGCAAAAGCGGGTATTTCATGACCGATAGGGACGGGTTATCCAGAAGCGCGGGGAAAACCTTTTGTAAAAATTCCTCTAACCTTGTTTGTGTGTTGGCGAAAAATGCGCCCCTTGCTTTAAACGAAAGAGCTCATTTTACCAGCGAAAAAACGGATTTTGGAATGCGTGGAAAAAAGACGTTGCAACGGTTGCGCGTGGAAGGCGAAGGTATTATTGAAATCTACGTTTACAATGAAAAGGAACGCCGAAATACCGGCGTGGAGTTTTCCAACGGCGTGGCGGAATTCGACGTGCGCTTGCGTGGCGAGGAGTTCTATTTTAACTTTGTGTTAGGTCCGAAAGCGTGCGTTCGGAAACTGACGGTTGAGTTTGTGACGGCGGCGTAAAGGAGAGGGATATGGATATGGAAATTGATATTATTTCTTATACGGCGAACCAGTTTGCCGAGTTGACGACGGAACAGATTTTGGAAGTGCGTTCGGCGCAGACGAAGAAAAATATTCTGAGTGAAAAACTGGCGGCAACGTTGGAAAAGGAACGGGCTCGGTTGATTGGGAACGGCATGATGCATTCGGACGTTTGGACGTTGATACAGGAAAAATTAACGGCGACGTACGAGGCGGAAGTGGAGCGTATCCGCGAACGGTTGTTGTTCTATCTGCACTATTCCAAAGAGGAAAACGACGAGACGGGGGACAACCCTTATCCGGTGGATTATTCGTTGTCTTGGAAAGAGCGTTATTACAGCGTCAAGGATTACTACGAGGCGACTTATACGAACGCGGAAGAGCGCTTTAATCTGTTTAAGGCGGATACGGTTGCGAGAAAGTATTTGGGTGAATTTTATGCTTCGTTGTACGATTACTTTAAAATGTTGATGTTGCAAGCAGAGCAGGAAGCGGCTGGAACGGAAGCATAGACGTCATCAAAAGCATAAGGAAAATGGGCAGGTTTTTGAAAGAAAGCCTGCTTTTTCTTGCTTTTTTTTGTCGGATTTGGTATAATAGAATACGAAATTGTAAAAAAAGGCAAAAACGTGAGGTAAAAGCCTAAAAAAGGAGAAGATTATGCCGAATATAGCTGTGAAAAAATTGGACGAGAGGGCTGTGCTGCCAACCTATGGTTCGGAGTTTGCCGCAGGTGCGGATTTGTATGCCGTGGCGGATGGGGATATTGTCTTTGCGCCCGGAGAAACCAAGTTTGTGCGGACGGGGTTGGCGATGGAGATTCCCGAGGGCTACGCAGGGCTGATTTATGCGCGCAGCGGTTTGGCGTGCAAGAGAGGTTTGGCGCCTGCGAACAAGGTTGGCGTGGTCGATTCCGATTACCGCGGAGAAGTGATGGTGGCTTTGCATAACCATTCTGCTGTGGAACAGAAAATCTCCGCAGGGGAGAGAATTGCGCAGTTGGTGGTTGCTCCGTTTTTGAAAGCTTCGTTTACCGAGGCGGACGAATTGCAGGAAACGGTGAGAGGGGTTGGCGGTTTCGGCAGCACGGGTACGAAATAAAAAATAAGAAAACAGTAAAATGGACGGGGCAGGTACGCGATGAATGCGTAAAGCTTAATACGCGCGAGGGATTTTCGCGGCGAAAAAGTTTTGGTTGCGACGTTTTGAATTGAGGTGAATGTATGTCGATGAGAATGCGAAAAAAACGTAATTTTGACGCGCGTATGGAAGCGTGCGGAGACCTTTTGCTTGCTAAGGGCGCAAATGGGATTTTGAATATGAAAGAGGCGGCGGAAAATTATCGCGCGTTGTTGGATTTTTCGGCGGCGTTCGGGGCGGATAGGGCGCATTTGCCCGTTGCTTTGGAAATCGGGTGCGGAAAAGGCGGATTTGTTATCGAGCTTGCAAAACGGACGCCGGATAGGAATTATTTGGCTCTTGAAAAGATGAGCAACGTCATTTTGACGCCGATGGAAGCTGTGAAAAAAGAGGGCGTGGAAAATATTCGGTTTTTAAATATCCGCGCGGAGTGTTTGCCCTGCTATATTCCCGAGGGGAGTTTGGATTTCATTTATTTGAATTTTTCAACGCCGTTGCCAAAGCTTGGATATGCTTCGCAAAGATTGACGCATCGCGGCTTTTTGGAGAAGTATAAAAAGTTATTGAAAAAAGGCGGACGAATTTTGCAAAAAACGGACGATAGGGATTTTTTTGAGTTCTCTTTAGAAGAATACAAGGCGTGCGGGTTTGTTTTGGAACAGGTGACCTATGATTTGCACGAGGGCGGAAATCCCGATTGGAATATCGTGACGGAGTACGAGAGTAAATGGGTGGAACGCGGTTTGCCCATTCACCGTGTCGAGGCGGTATATTTAGGAGAAAATTAATAGAGTAAGAAAAAGGAGGTTATACCTCCTTTTTTATATGCCCGGTTGTGCAGATGACGGAAAAAGCTGAAAAAAACCAAAAAAACTGTATTTTCGCTTGGTATTTTTTGGGAGCATGCACTTGAAAAAAATGAAGCGGTGTGTTATAATAGTTCTGTAACAAATTGCGCGGACTTTGCGCAGGTGAAATCATAGTGAGAAATAACGAACGGCGCGAAAAATATGCGAGATGTAAAAAAACGCGGTTATCCGTTCGTTGCCATGGAGACGGAAAAGGAGAAAATATGAAAAGATTTGGTAAATTGTTTGCGGTAGGCTTGGCTTCGATAACGATTGTTACGGGGCTGATGATGGGCGCTTGCGGCGATAATACGCCCAAAGACGAAGTGACGGTATATATGCCCGACGGCGCGCCGGCTTTGGCTTTGGCGGAGTTGATGGCGAAAGATACGCAAGACGACGGGATAACGTACCGCGTCGTTGATCCCAGTACGATAACGGTAAAAGTGGCAGGGAAAAACCCCGATGATAACGCGGATTTTTGCATTTTGCCCGTCAATGCGGCAAGCTTGCTGTTAGGCTCGGGCGAGGCGTATCAGATGTTGGGGCTGGTGACGCAGGGGAATATGTATTTGATTTCCTCGAATACCGAGGCGGCGGAAATTGTCGATTTGTCTGCTTTGGCAGGCGAAACCGTCGGCGTTATGCAGATTGCCAACGTGCCGGGACTGACTTTGAAAGCAGCTCTTAACCGTCAGAACGTGGTTTGGAGAGAGCTGAAAGGCGGCGTGACTGCGGCGGAAAATGAAGTGAATTTGCAAGGCGTGACGGGCGTGGACGGGTCTTTGAAATATTATCTCGCGCCCGAACCTATGGTGAGCGTTTTGACGGCAAGCGGAAAATTCCGCGTTGTCGGGGATTTGCAAAAATTATACAACGGTGCGGATAGCAATCAGGTTGGGTATCCGCAGGCGGCGTTGGTTGCTAAACGGGATTTTGTGAGCGAAAATGCGGCTTGGACGAAGAAATTTGTAGCGGATATTGCGGCTGCCGGGGCGTGGTTGGAAACGGCGTCGGCGCAGGAAATTTACGCGGCGGTATCTTCGCATTTCGAGGACGAAAACCACAAGGCGTCCTTTGCCGCGGACAAGCTGGGCAAGGAGACTTTGGCGCGCTGCGGTATTTCGTTTGCGTATTCGCGCGATTGTTATTTGCGCGTGGACGAGTTCTTGGAAGAATTGACGGTTGTGGATTCGCAAAAGGCGAAAACGGTGGCAAAGGCTTTCTATTGGATGCCGTAAAATTGTTGTTGCGGAATGAAAATCCGCAGGGGGCAGGCGTATGTACGGAAGAAAAAAAGCGATTTTCATTGAATTGCTGAAAGGCGGCGCGCAGATTTTGGCGGCGGTCGTCTTTTTGGCGTGCGCGTGGGGCGTTGCTTATTGGGCGGCGGATAACGAGATGCTTGTGCCCGACCTTTTCGAGTGTTTGAAAATTGCGGGGAAATTACTGTTGAACGGGTGGTTTTGGCAGTGCTTTTTCCATACTTTTATGCGAGTGCTGTACGCTTGGGCGGCGGCGTTTGGTTTGGCGGCGATTTTTGCCGTCATCTCGTACACGGTGCCTGCATTTGGTAAATTTTTTGCGCCGATCGTGGCAGTTTTGCGCTCTTTGCCGGTGTTGGCGGTGGCGTTGATTTTGCTCGTTTGGTGGGGCGCGGGGTCGGCTCCTATTGCGGTGGCGTTTTTGTCCTTGTTCCCTATGCTATATGCTGGGATTTCGGCGGCGCTTTCGGGTGTGGATAAGGATTTGATTGAGATGAGCCGTGCCTATAAAGTACCGCTTTCAAAGCGGATTTGGCAGTTGTACGTGCCGGCGGCGGCGCCGTATGCTTTGAAAGAAGCGGGCGCGGCGTTGGCTTTTTCGTTAAAGCTTGTCGTGTCGGCAGAAGTCCTTGTCAGTACGTATAAAGGATTGGGCGGTATGATGGGCGACGCGCGGATTTACGATATGCCGACCTTGTTTGCTTTGGTGATTTTGACCTTTGTCACGGCGTTGGTTTTAGAGAACTTAGTGGCTCTGGCAGCGAACGCGGTGGAAAGGAGGGTGAGATGAAGATTTCCGTTTCAAAATCGTATGGCGAAAAGAAAATTTTTGAAGAGCTTTGTTTGGATATCCACGAAGGGGAGATTTTGTGCGTGCTTGGGGAATCGGGCGGTGGCAAAACGACGCTTTTAAATATTTTGGCAGGGCTTACCGATTACGAGGGCATGGTGGACGGTGCGGCGGAACGGGTCGGGTATATCTTCCAAGAACCGAGACTGTTGCCGAATTTGACCGTGGAAGAAAATTTGCGCTATGCCGGCGGAAAGGACGAGGAAATTGCGGCGATTTTAGAGAAAACCGAGCTTGTCGGGGTGAAAAATAAACGCCCGAAAGCGTTATCGGGCGGAGAGAAACAACGAGTGGCGATTGCAAGAGCTTTTTTATCGGACGCGCCGTTGTTGCTTTTGGACGAGCCGTTTTCCTCGTTGGATACGGGGTTAAAAATCCGTTTGGCGCAGGCGTTTGCGGCGCTTTGGCGAGAGAAAAAACGGACGGCGGTGTTCGTGACGCACGACGTAGAAGAGGCGTGCATGTTAGCCGAGCGCGTGATTGTATTGAAATCGGGGAAAGTGGCGTTGGATATGCCGATGCCGCAAGGGGATTTACCCCGAGCGTACGGGTCGCTGTTGCAAGAAAAAGAAAAATTGTTGCAAATATTGATGTAAAAAAGAGCCTTTGCAAAAAGGCTCTTTTTTGTTGCGGTCATTTTCCCCTATCAAAAATCTCGTCTAACGTGACGTCGTAGAAATCGGCGATTTTGATTAAAGTTTCATAATCGGGTCGAACGGCGTTCGTTTCATATCGCGTATAATTTACACGAGAAATTTTTAATTTGTCAGAAAGTTGCTGCTGCGTAAGGTGTTCGGAGAGCCGTAGCTCTTTTAATTTTTTTCCAATTTCCATGAATTTTTACCCCCTAATCCTATTGACATTGTACATTATTTGTACTATAATAAAGAAAAATGTACATATTATGTACATGATATAGAGGTGTTGCTTATGAAGAAAAAGAACTCATTATTAAGTTGTGTGATGGTATTACTGTTGTCTTGTTCATCGTTTTCCATGATTGGATGTGATTTTTTGGATGATACGCCCAAAGAATACACGATTCAATATTCGGACGATACAGGCGTACATACGATTTCCGTAACCGCGGGGGAATTGTATTATATTGACACGTTGCCTGAAAAATTCGGGTATGATTTTGTCGGTTTATTTGACGCGAAAAAGGGTGGAAAACAATATATTGATGAAGATGGCACTTCTGTTTCGCCTTTTTCTGCGAAAAGAAATATTGTTTTATATCCACACTTTGAGCCCAAAGAATATACTTTGATTTTGGATTATCAAGGTGCGGAAGTGACTGGCAGCCGTTCTATGACGGTAAGCTATGATGCGGAACTTCCTCAGTTGCCGACGGACGTGGAAATGGAGTATAAAGAATTTTTGGGATGGTATACAAAGCCGAACGCGAAGGGAATACAAGTTGCCGATACGTATGGCATTTTACCGAACTATAACAAAGTAACGGAGCAAGTTTTTGATCTTGAAAATACGGATAGGATTTACTTGTATGCTGGATTTGAGAGCGCTAAATATAACGTAACCTTGCATTTTGGAGCAGGCAAAACCGAGGAGATTGAGGTTTCTCACGGAACGAGTATTCAAGATATTATTTATGATACACGAGTAGGCGGGAATGCTGTTTTAACTTGGTCGACTACCGAAAATGGTTCAGATACGTTCCATGGAAAAATTGAAAAAGAAATGGTTTTATATGCGACCGAATATGCGCCCGTAATTGAGTTTGATACAAGCGGCGGGGAAGCGGAGCCGCCTATCGTTGCTCATTCGGGGGATAGAATTGAATTGCCTGTACCGACGAAAGAAAATTATCAATTTGTTGGATGGGAGACGGAAAACGGTTATACTTTTAATTCCACAACGATGCCCATGAATAGCATAACGTTGCATGCGGTATGGCAAGCTATGCTTATTTTTGATGAAAACGGTGGGCTCGAAGTCAGTGATATATCTAAAGAGCCCGGAGAAATAATTGTGTTGCCTATTCCTAAAAAGGAAGGATACATTTTCGCCGGTTGGTATACCGAGGAGAAAGAGGAATATAGAAGCACGTTGATGCCGTCTGATAGTGTGAAATTAAAGGCTGGTTGGTATGAAACCAACAAAACGACGGTCACGTTTATTGAGTCTACAAAATACCAAGGCGTCATTCCTAGTATTTATTGGGGCGATGAAACTCATAAGCCTAGTACGGACAATTTATGTTATACGTTTAAATATAGCGATTGTTTTTCACAGCCTGGGAGTTATCCTGTGATTGTAGAGGGACACGTAAAAATTAAGCAAGGCACGTCAGCTTCATTAACGAGTTATGCTAATTTTTATTCTAAAAAAGAAATTAGTTCGGCATATTTATTGTATACGCAAGTCTTTGAAGACGTAACGAACTCCTATAAAGCTTATACCTTTTCGGTGGAATTTACGGTAAGCGACGATTTCTATGCATGTTTCTATTTATCGAAAGAAAAAGAGTTGTATTTGTCAGATTTTTATTGCACGATAACCTATCCTGATACAACAAAGTTATACCTTTGATTGAATAAGATTGAAATATAGCTGCAAACAAAAAGAGCCTTTGCGAAAAAGGCTCTTTTTTGATGCGGTGGGAAAGGGCGCGAGAAAAGGAAAAAGTGAAAATAGAGAACTTTTTTGTGCGTAAAGGGAAGAAATAAGCGTAATCGCTTGATTTTATCGATATATTTTAGTATAATTGTGGTATCATATTATTAATAAGGATATACGATTGCTATCGATTGTATTTTTTGAGGGGGACTGTATGAAAACGAAAACTTTTACCACCGATGAGAAAATGATTTCAAAGGCTACGCTGGCGAGAATGCCGCTGTATTTGCATTTCTTGCAGGAAGAAAGTTCCAAGGGCGCGCAATACATTTCTTCCACGGTTATTGCGCAAAATATTTCCGTGTCGTCGGTACTTGTGCGCAAGGATTTGGCTTTGGTTTCGTCCGAGGCTGGCCGTCCCAGATTGGGCTTTGCTATCAACCGTCTTATCGTCGATATCGAGAAATTCCTGGGCTATGACAACCTTTCCGACGCCATTATCGTCGGCGCAGGTGGGCTTGGTCGGGCGTTTCTTGGGTATGAGGGCTTTAAGAATAACGGCTTGAATATTGTTGCCGCGTTTGATATTTCCGAAAAAATTATCGGTACGGAAGTTTTGGGCAAAAAAATTCTTCCGTTGGACGATTTAAAAGCGTTCGTGAAAGAGCATAAAATCCGTATCGGGATTATCACCGTGCCTAAAATTGCCGCGCAAGAAGTGCTGAATAAGATGGTAGACGCAGGCATTGAAGCTATCTGGAATTTTGCGCCTGCGCCTTTGCGCGTGCCTAAGGAAATCGTATTAAAAACGGAAGATTTGGCGGCGTCGCTGGCTATGTTGGCAGGCAAACTGTACCGCACGAACGAACACTGACGTCCGTTCCGCTTTATTGCGCTTGAAAAACGGGCGCGATAAGGAGGAGTATGTCGGAGAAAAAAGTAGAAGGGAAAACGGATTTGCAAAGTTTGCTTGCGCGCGTGCGTGCGGCGCAGGCTGCGTTTTCGTCCTATCCGCAGGATAAGGTGGACGAAATTTTTAAGGCGGCGGCAACGGCGGCGAATGCGGCTCGGATTCCGCTTGCGGAAATGGCTGTGGAAGAAACGGGCATGGGCGTGTTTGAGGATAAAGTTCTGAAAAATCACTATGCCGCGGAGTATATCTATAACCGCTACAAACATGAAAAAACTTGTGGAGTAATCGAACGCGACGAGGCGGGCGGTTACGTGCGTATAGCCGAATCGATTGGGGTTGCGGCGGCGGTTGTGCCGACTACGAACCCTACTTCGACGGCTATTTTTAAAGCTCTGATTTGTTTGAAAACAAGAAACGGGTTAATTATATCCCCACATCCTCGGGCGAAAAAATGCACCGCTATGGCGGCGAAAATCGTGTTAGACGCCGCCGTGGAAGCTGGCGCGCCCAAGGATATCATCGCTTGGATCGAGACGCCGTCCGTGGAGCTGTCGGCGGAGCTGATGCGAGAGGCGGATATTATCTTGGCGACGGGTGGACCGCAGATGGTACGCGCAGCGTATTCGTCGGGCAAGCCTGCCATCGGGGTGGGCGCAGGGAACACGCCTGCGGTGATTGACGGCAGTGCTAATATTCGTTTGGCGGCGGCGTCCGTTATCCATTCCAAAACCTTTGATAACGGGATGATATGCGCATCTGAGCAAGCCGTCATTGTAGCGAAAGAGATTTACGAAGCTTTCAAGGCGGAGATGCAGGCGCAGGGCTGTTATTTTGTCACGGGCGAGGAAGGGGATAAACTGCGCGAATTGCTGTTCGGCACAGGGAATTTAAATGCGAAAATCGTCGGTCAAACCGCGAAAACGATTGCGGAAATGGCAGGCATCCGCGTGTATGACGAATGTAAAATTTTGGTGGCGGAAGTGCAATCGACGGGCGAGGAAGAACCGTTTGCCAAGGAGAAATTATCCCCCGTTTTGGCGATGTACAAAGCCGATAATTTTGAGGACGCGTTGGAAAAAGCGGACGCTTTGGTGCGCGGCGGCGGTTTGGGGCATACGGCGGCTATCTACGTGGACGAGAGCCGGGAAAAACAACGCTTATCCGCCTTTTGCGAGCGCATGAAAACCTGCCGAATCCTTGTCAATACGCCTGCGGCGCAGGGCGGTATCGGGGATTTGTATAATTTCCGCTTGACCCCGTCGCTGACGCTTGGTTGTGGGTCTTGGGGCGGCAATAGTGTGTGCGAAAACGTCGGTATCAGTCAGCTTATCAACGTGAAAACGGTGGCGGAACGCCGAGAGAATATGTTATGGTTTCGCGCGCCCGAAAAGGTGTATTTTAAACGGGGTTGCCTGGCGACGGCGCTTAGGGAGCTGGGCGAGGAATACCGTTGTCGGCGTGCCTTTATCGTCACGGACGAATTTTTGTATAAGAGCGGCGCAACGGCGCAAATCACCAAAGCTTTGGACGAGCAGAATATTGAATATACCGAATTTTTTGAGGTGACGCCTGACCCGACGCTGGCTTGCGCGAGGGAAGGCGCGCGGCGCATGCAGGCTTTTGCGCCCGACGTCATCATTGCGGTGGGCGGCGGTTCGCCCATGGACGCGGCGAAGGTCATGTGGGTGCTGTACGAACACCCGTCCGTGCGGTTTGAGGACCTTGCCATGCGGTTTATGGATATCCGAAAACGAGTATTCGGGTTTCCCACAATGGGCAAAAAGGCGCTTTTCATCGCCGTGCCGACAACAGCCGGAACGGGCAGCGAGGTGACTCCGTTTGCGGTGATTACCGATGAGAAAACGGGTGCGAAATATCCGCTTGCCGATTATCAGTTATTGCCCGATATCGCCATTTGCGACGTCGATTTGATGATGGATATTCCGCCGAGATTGACGGCGTATGCTGGCTTTGACGCGCTGTCGCACGCGATAGAGGCGGTGGCGTCGTTGCTCGCGTCCGACTACACCAACGGGCTTGCCTATGAGGCGATAGCTCTGTTGATGCAATATCTGCCGCGCGCGTTTTTGCACGGGCGTGAGGACGCTGTGGCGCGTGAAAAAGTGGCGAATGCGGCGACGATGTCGGGCATGGCGTTTGCGAATGCTTTTTTGGGCGTTTGCCATTCCATGGCGCATAAGCTTGGCGCAAGGTGGCACTTGCCGCACGGGTTATCAAATGCTTTGCTGCTGACGGAAGTGATGCGGTTTAACGCTTGGCCAAAGCCCGAAAAAATGGGTACTTTTCCGCAGTACGCGTACCCCGATTGCTTGGCGCGGTATGCCAAAGTCGCGAAATATCTATCCTGCAAAGGGGACACGGACGAGGCTTTGTTCGAGGCGTTGCTTGCGAAAATCGAGGAGCTTTTGCAAATCTTGCAAATCCCGAAATCCATCAAGGAAGCTTTGGGGGATAAAGTGACGGAAAAGGAATTTTTGGACAGCGTCGAGGGAATGAGCCGCGACGCGTTCGACGACCAGTGCACGGGCGCGAACCCAAGATACCCCTTGGTGAGGGAAATCAAGGAACTGTATCTGCGCGCCTATTACGGAAAATAACAAAAATAACGCAGAATAAACGCCTGCTAAAAAGAGAGTTTACCGCTCTCTTTTTTGTTTTGCATATTTTTTTTCAAAACCTATTGACAAAGATAATATGCCGTGTTATACTGTACTTAAATTAATACAGATAATACAGATTGAGGAAGGAAACGGATGAGCGGAAAAGCGAACGTCTACGAAAGGGTTGTAGAGGATTTGAAAAGGAGAATGGAATGCGGTGCGTTGCCGCGTGGGGAGAAGCTGCCCTCGGTGCGAGTGTATGCTTTGGAGCATAAAATCAATCCGAACACGGTGGCGCGGGCGTATGCGCAGTTGGAAGCGGAAGGGTATATTGAGGTGCTGTTGAAAAAGGGTGCGTTTGTGACGTACGGAGGCGAGAAAGAAACTTCTTCGGACGAGGTGGATAAAGCGATTGCGCGGTGTTGGGAAGCCGGTGTGCCGAGAGAGGCTTTGGAAAGGGCTTTGCGAAAATATTACGGGGAGAACGATGGATTATGATTGAAATTATGCACGTGACGAAGGGATATGAAAAGGGGAAGCAGGTTTTAAAGGACGTGACGGTGAAGATTGAAGACGGTTCGGTGTTTGGGCTTGTCGGTATCAACGGCGCGGGGAAATCTACGTTGCTGCGGATTTTGTCGGGCGTGATGCGTGCGGACAGCGGCAACGTTTGGGTGGACGGCGAGGACGTTTACGAGAACGAGGGGATAAAAAGCAGGATGTTTTTCTTGCCCGACGATCCTTACTATGCGCAAAACGTGACGGCGGAAGGGTTGGCGGATTTGTATCGCGCAACGCACGTTTTTGATAACGAGATATTTCACGAGTATTTGACGAAGTTTGCCTTGGACGGGAAAAAGCCTATCCGCAATTTTTCCAAGGGCATGAAACGGCAGGTGTTTGTGTCTTTGGCATTGGCGATGAAACCAAAATATTTATTGTTGGACGAGGCGTTTGACGGGCTGGATCCGTTGGCGCGGTTGGTCTTGAAAAAGGCGCTTGTCGAGCTGGTGGAAACGCAGGGGACTTCGGTTATTATTTCCAGCCATTCCTTGCGCGAGTTAGAGGACTTGTGCGATAGTTACGGTATCCTTGACCACGGTGAAATCACCTGTTCGGGGGGCTTGGGCGAGGACGTACAGACGGTACATAAATTCCAAGCGGCGTTCGATACGTCGGTTTCTCCTGCAATGTTGGGATTTGATTGCATGAGTTTTTCTCAGGTGGGCAAAGTGGCGCGGATTGTGGCGCGTGGGGATAAAGAGGAAATTTTACAAAAAATCCATGCTTTGCAACCCATTTTTGTGGAAGAAATCGAGGTGGATTTCGAGGAATTTTTCATTGGCGAAGTAGAGGCGAGGGGGTACTTGAAATGAGGAAATATTTTTGGTACGAACTGAAAAAAAGTTTGGGTGCGCTGGCGCTTTTGACGGTGGCGATGGTGTTGCCGTACGTGATTTCCGTGTCCACGAACGAAATGTTTTATTTGAGCATAAACGGAAACTTACATATTTATGAACCAGGTTTAGAGGGTTTGTACGCCGGCGTGGTACTGCTGGCCTTGGCGGCGGTGATAATTACCTTTTCTTTTAAGATGGAAAAACGGAGCGTTGATTGCTTTTTTGCGCTGCCTCTCAAGCGCTGGAAACAGTATCTGGTGCGTACGCTGTTGGGGCTTTGTTTGGTGGCGATTCCGCTGACGATTGCCTACTGGGTTGGGTTCTTTGTGTTGTTGTTCCGCCCGGAAAATCCGTATAACATGGAGTTGTACGTGCCTACGTATTTTGCGTTGCTGTTTTTTGCGTTCTGTCTTTTCGGGTTTTTCTCGTTCGTGTACACGCGGGCGAATACCGTTGCGGACGGCTTGGCGTACTTGTGCGCGTATATTTTGGTTTTCTATTTCATTTCCAACATGTTTTGGCAACTGTCGGGCTGGAATTTGGCATGGAAAAATATAGAGGAAAACATGGATATTTTCGGCGGTTCAGCGTTTATTCGAGGGATTTCTGCTCGCATTTGCCGTGAAGAAGGGGCTGCCCTTCGTTTAGAACGGTGTATTTTCCCGACGGTGCTTGGGGTGCTGGGATATATTTTGCAATTTGCCTTATTGCCTATGGAAAAAGCGGAAAACGCGGGGCAGATTTCAGAATCTTGGTTCGGTTATAAAGTTTTGATACCGGTGTATGTCGTTTGCTCCTTTCAAATGTTTGCACGAGGGTTTAATCTGATGACGACGGTAATTATTGCGATGTTGGCGTTCGGCGGTGCGGTTGCCTACAAGCGCACCGTGCGGCTGAGTTGGAAATACGGCGTGGTTTTGGCGTGCGCGATGGTTTTGGGGATAATTTTGACCGAAATAGCAAAGGCTGTCACGCAGTACTATTGATACGAAAATGAAAAATCGCCCTTGCGGAATGCGAGGGCGATTTAATTTGTGGGAAATTTCTTGAAAAAACTTGCAAAAGAAATCGGCGTATGGTATACTGAATATATTATGAACCTTAAAAAATACTCTGGCAAACTTATATGCGTGGCGATTAGCGGCGGAGTGGATTCCGTCGTGCTTTTGCATTATCTCAAAAGCTGCGAAAGGGAATGCGGTTATTTTCTTTCAGCGGTGCATTGCGAACATGGGATTCGGGGCGAAGAAAGCCTTGCGGACGCTCGGTTTGTCGAGGAGTATTGTAAGGAACTGGGCGTTGAGCTGACGGTGTTTTCGAGGGATTGTTTATCGCGTGCGGCACAGGAGAAAAAGAGTCTGGAAACGGCGGCGCGGGAGTTCCGTATGGAGGTTTTTGACCGATTGATAGCGGACGGGAAAGCCGATTATATCGCGACGGCGCACCATGCGAACGACGAGGCGGAAACGGTGCTGTTCCGTTTGGCAAGGGGGACTTTGTCGGGCGTGAAGGGCATGACGGAAGAGGAAAACGGACGCATTCGACCCATTCTTGGTTGGACGCGCGCGGAAATCGAGGGGTATGCCCAGGAAAAGCGTTTGGTGTTTTGCGTGGATAAGACCAACGCGGATACCACTTTTACCCGCAATAAAATCCGTTGGGAAGTGCTGCCGAAAATAGAGGAAGCCGTGCCCGGGGCGACGGGAAATATTCTGCGGTTTGCGGCTTTGCATGCCGAGGACGACGGATTGTTGTATAGATACGCGGAAAAGCTTTTGACCAAAACACAAACAGGGTTTTGCGTGGCGTTCAGCGAGGAAAAACCGTTGTTTTGTCGGGCGTGTTTGCTGGCGTTAAAGGGGCTTGGCGTCGAGAAAGATTATCAAAGCGTGCATTTGGCGGACGCGTTCGCGTTGCAGAAATCCGAACGCGGTTCTATGCTGGATTTGCCCAAGGGCGTCGTGGCGGAAAAAGGGCTGGAAGGCGTGGTTTTTTTCTTGAAAAAGCAAGAAACGCCGTGTGAAAAGCCGATGTCAATCCCTTATTGTGAAGAGGGATTTGACGGGGGCAGGTACGAGGTGAAGATTTCAAAAACTCCGATTTTGCCTAAAAACGAGTGGAAAGTGCTGCGGTTTGACGGCGGAAAAATCCCCGACGGCGCGGTGTTTCGGTTTCGACAAGAAGGGGACGAAATAACGAGGTTTGGCGGCGGCACGAAGAGTTTGAAAAAGTTTTTCAACGAGGAGAAAGTACCCGTATTCGAGAGAGAGTATTTGCCGTTGATTGCGGACGGGGCTGGTAAGGAAGTATACGCGGTGTGCGGCGTGGAAATCTCGGAGAAAATCAAGGTGGATTTGGATACGGAAAAGGTGTTTTATATAGCAATACAAAGGAAGGAGTAAGATTCATGGAAACAATGCATCCCGACGTAGAGTACGTTATGTTA
>JAZQGK010000185.1:0-18965 GCA_045539975.1 Candidatus Scatosoma sp.
TGGTTGGGAATGGTGGCATAATTTCTACGAATTTCACAAGCTTGCCATTGACGAGTTGGAAGCTTTCGATTACGAAGAATATAAAAAGAATGGCTTTAAGGTCAATAAACTTGGCGATTACGATTTAACACTTGATTTTGATAAAAAGCCTGAATAATGGATATGTGTAAATCCTTTTTTGGCGCATTGGAAAATATTTCTTTAAAGGAATACGCGCCCGTTCCGTTCTGGAGCTGGAATAATAAAATAGAGCCAGATGAATGCAAACGTCAAATCCGTCAAATGAAAGAAGTTGGGTTTGGCGGTTTCATCATTCACGCGAGGGCAGGCTTAAAGACGGAATATTTGGGCGAGGAATGGTTCTCTTGTGTAAAGGCGTGTATTGACGAAGCCAAAAAATTGGATATGTGCATTTGGATTTACGATGAGTTTGGCTATCCAAGCGGATTTGTCGGCGGTATGCTGTTAGAGCACGAAAGCAACCGCGCGGAGTATTTAGAATACGAAGCTCGCGCACAGTTTGATGAAACGGCATTTGCGGTGTATATCCAAAAAGACGGCTCGTATGAGCGGATAAAAAAAGCAACGGAAACCGATTGTTACCATACCGTCTATAAACGACGTTCACCGTGTAACGTGGATATTCTCAACCCCGATGTAGTAAGTCAATTTATTGAAAAGACTTACGAAGCGTATTATAAGCGTTTTGCAGGCGAATTTGGGAAAACCATTCGCGGTTTCTTTACCGATGAACCGCAATATTACCGTTACGCTACGCCATATACGTCTGTTTTAGAAAATGAAATAGAGAATGTCAAAGACGGGCTGATACATTTGTTTTACGCAGAAAAAAGCAATTATGCGTTCCGCGTGAAATATTACAAAACGATGAATCGTTTGTATACGCAAAATTATTACAAACGATTATACGATTGGTGTGAAGAGCATGGTTGTCAGTTGACGGGGCATACCGTGGAAGAGCCGCATTTATTTTCGCAAATGTGGGGTAGCGCAGGAGCTATGCCCAGCTATCGGTATAGCCATGTTGCAGGAATCGACCATTTATGCCAAGCAATGGACGGCGTGATGGACGAAGTACAAGTAGAAAGCGTTGCGGCGCAGTTTGGTATCAAGCAAGTGATGAGCGAAAGCTTCGCTTGTACGGGCTACGATGCGGATTTTAGAACCTTAAAATACATTGCCGACCATCAATACGCGCAGGGCGTTAATTATTTGGTCGTGCATTTGATGAACTATTCCTTGCAAGGAATGGGGTATAAAGACCATCCGCAGACTTTTTCTTCTCACGCAGCGTGGTGGAGTGATTTTGCAATTTTCAATGATTATTTCACCAAGCTAGGCTATATTTTTGCGAATACGCCAAGGCAAGTCAACGTTTTGCTTATCCATCCAATGCAGGATTGTTATTTGACCTATGATAGAAAGCAAGACAAGAAAAGTGTATTAGAAACAGAAGAAAGCTTTTATGCGTTATCGAAAGAGTTAGCGGAACAAGGGATTGCTTTTCATTATGCGGACGAAACGCTGTTAAAGGAAAGCGGAAAGGTGGAAGGCAATGCTCTTACGCTGGGCGAGAAAGCGTATGATTACGTAATTTTACCTAATCGTAAAAGCATTAACGCAAGAACGCAAAGTCTTTTGAACGAATTTGTAGCGGTGGGCGGTAGGTTGTGTGTTTTAGGCGAATATCCTACGTATATACAAGGCGAAAAATACTGTCAGCCGATACAATCCACAATTTCCTATGACGAGATTCTTTCAGTAAATGCGTCGATGATAAAGAGCGATGGGAAACTTTTTCAAAGGTATTGTAAAGGTGACCTTGGCGAGTTTATTTTCTTGTTGAATACAGACGAAAAAGAGGTTCTTTGTCAAATTCCCGACGGGTGGGTCTGCGTTGATTTTGAAAATAAAACTTTTGTGAATTGTGTTGATAATTTATCGTTACAGCCTAAGCAATCCATGTTGTTAAAGTGGGAAACGATAGGGGCAGGTGCGAGTTTAACAAAAAAAACTCTCTGCGCAGACGTAACAGAAAACTTTTCCGTAATTGCCATTGGAGATAATAATTTGTTGCTTGATTTTGTAAAGGTGAGTTTTGACGGAACGGAATATTCGGAAAGAAAGCATATCGAACAAGTTTTAGATGAACTCATTCGCACGCAATATCAAGGCAAGTTATATTTGAAATATGAATTTGTTGCAAGGGGAATCCCAGAAAAATTGTCTTTGTTGACGCAAAACAATCGAGTGGTTGCCATTTTAGTCAACGGTAAAGAAATAAAAATACTTACAACCGATTATGACCCATATTTTTACACGGCAAATATCAGTAAGTATTGTAAAATAGGACAAAACGAAATTGTATTTTGCATTGATTTCTACGAAAATCCGAACGTGCATTATGCAATCTATGGGGAAAACGTTACGGAATCCTTGATGAATATGATGTCCTACGATACCGTTATCGAACCGATTTTCTTGCAAGGCGAGTTTTGCGTGAATGATAATTTTGAATTAACGGAGTTCACGTTACCGACGAAAACAGCGAATATTCAAAAACAAGGTTTTCCGTTTTTTAATGGTGTAATGACGATAGAGGGAAATATTTTCGTCAACGGCGAACAGGAAAAAAGAGTTCGGTTGAGTGGTAATTTTGCCACGGCGGAAGTCTATGTTAACGACTTAAAACAAGGCGTTGCGGCGTTAAGCGAACAAACGAAAATTTCCAACTTAAAGAAAGGAAAAAACAGTATAAAAATTCTTCTAAAATCCACTATGCGTAATATGTACGGCCCGCACCATTGTAAAGGTATGCAGGAAGATTGGGGAGCTTGTCCTTATATGTTTACTTTCTTCAAACAATGGAGAAATGGGAAACCGAATGATTTTGTCGAAGAATATAATTTAGCTCCATTTGGGCTTGAGAAAATTGAAATTGAGGATTAAATTATGAAAACCTACGACTTGGATACATACGTTTTGCCTATTTGGGAGGGCGATACCGTTTTCTATGAAACGGCTATGTTCTTGGGCGAAACAGGGGAGTGTAAATTGTTATATGCACCCACCAAAATTCTCGGTGTATATGATTACGGGCTGCAAAAAGAATACGTGGAAGGCGTTGACTTCGTTTTAGAAGGGAACGTCATCAAACGTTTGCAGGGCGGTAGTATGCCATATGCAAATTTTGAGGATATTTATGCAGCTATTCCAGGTCAGTATGAAATTGCTGTGGAAAAATCCCGTTGTCCTGACTATGTAGCAGGCAGGGAATATATGACCTATGGCGAAACAGATACGTATACCAAAAAGCAGTTTGCGATTTCCTATACGCACGATGATAAATGGGCTGGTAAAGTTCCGCAAGGAAAGGGTGAGCGTTTCCCAAATGCGATAAAATTCTTGTCAAAAGAGAAACGCTTGAACGTTGTTTTTTATGGGGACAGCATTACGACGGGGTGTAATTCCAGCGGAACGGATTTGGGTGGTAACGTACCGCCGTATGCGGATTCATTCCCTGTAATGGTTCAAAAGAAACTGCAAAGCATCTATAATGCTGTTGTGGATTTGCGTAACGTTGCAGTCGGGGGATGGGCAACTGTAAACGGCTTAAATGCTTTTGACGAAAGAGTTTTGGCTGAAAAAGCAGATTTAATGATTTTGGGCTATGGAATGAACGATAGGGGAACTCCATTAGACCAATACAAGCAAATGATTGCGGACATGGTATGCCGCTTTAAGAAATATAACCCCGACGGCGAAGTGGTTTTGATAGCCCCGATGCTTCCTAACGTGGAAACGGATTGGCTGAAAAATCAGCCCTTATTTGCCGAGAAACTGTACGAACTTGAAAAAGAATATCCTTTTGTGGCAGTTGCCGATATGACGCAGGTTCATTGGGATATTTTAGCGACGGGGAAACGTTATCGAGATATGACAGGGAATAATATCAATCACCCGAACGATTTTATAGCCCGTGTGTATGCGCAGGTGATTTTGAAAACCTTGTTAGGCTGATTACTTAACGCAAGCAGGTGGAATATGCAAGGGAAATTTATTTGTCATAAAGATTTTGAAAATTTAAAACCGATAGACGTATTCCACAAGGAATTATCGCCTAATCAAACAGAAAAACATGCTGAGAGTTTATACAATCGGCATACTTTATTCCGCAAAAAAGCGGTTTTGGGAAAAGCAAGCAAGGCGATATTGAAAATAACGGCGGACGATTATTTTAAGTTGTATATCAACGATGTTTACGTTACGCAAGGACCGCCTCCGTCTTATCCTGACCACTATTATTTTATGGAGATAGACGTAACTCCTTTTTTGAAAGAGGGAGTAAATACGTTTGCTGTACATAACTATTATCAAGGTCTTATTAACCGAGTTTGGGTATCGGGCGATTTGCGTTCGATGTTTTGGTGTGAACTGTATTTAGATGGTAAGGTAGCCTTGGTAAGCGATGAGAGTTGGCTTACTGCGACACATACGGGATATTCTTCTTGCGGAATTATCGGCTATGAAACGGCTTTTGCGGAAAGATATGATTCTTCTGCAAAGGAAGTAGGCTTTGAGAAAGAACTTTTTGACGACAGTCAATGGCAACCTGCAAGCATCTATAAACAGACGGATTATATTTTGCAAAAATCCCCGATACAGCCGCTGAGCGTGTATTTAAAAAAGCCCATCTATACCGAAAGAAAAGGCGAAGTGTTGTTTGTGGATTTCGGGCAAGAAATGGTCGGGTATCTTAGGGCAAAAGCGAAGGGAAAACAAGGGGACAAAGTTCTATTGCGTTTTGGGGAAGAATTGAATTCTGACGGCAGCGTTCGATTTGATATGCGCTGTAACTGCCGATATGAAGAAGAATGGATTTTATCGGGAAAAGAAGACGTTTTAGATCAGTTTGATTATAAGGCGTTTCGCTATTGTGAAATTATGATTCCCGAGGGGGCTTCCGTGTGTGATGTTGAAATGCAGGTACGGCATTATCCTTACGAGAAAAAAGCGGTTTACAAAACGGATAATGAACAGTTGAGAAAAGTATTACAGCTTTGTGAAAACACTATAAAATACGGTACACAAGAAGTCTTTGTGGATTGTCCAACAAGAGAAAAGGGGCAATATCTTGGTGACGTATGCGTTTCGGGGAGAGCTCAATGTGTTTTGACGGGTGATACGACTCTGATTAAAAAAGCCATTATAGATTTTTGTGGCTCTGCGTTTATCTGTAAGGGCGTTATGGCTGTGTCAACATCTTCGTTTATGCAAGAAATCGCTGATTATTCCTTGCTTTTACCAGCACTTATATTGTGGGTGTATAAGCGGGATAACGATAAAGATTTTTTACGCTTGACTTTTCCCTATATAACGGGCGTTTATGAATATTTTATGCAATATTCGCAAGAGGATGGACTGATAGAAGGCGTTAAGGAAAAATGGAATTTGGTCGATTGGCCAGACAACTTGCGTGATGGCTATAATTTCCCTTTGACAAAACCCATTAGTTATGGGAAGCATAACGTGCTGAATGCCTTTTGGATTGGCTTCTTGAAGGCGTACCAAGACATTTGCGAAATTTTAGGGGAAGCGGTAAATATTGCAATAGATAACGTTGAAAAGTCGTTTATCAATGCGTTTTATAATAAAGAAACAGGGTTGTATTGTGATTCGACACAAAAAACACATTCGGCAGTTCATTCTAACGTTTTACCGCTGTTGTTTGATATTGGGATGAGCGAAACAAAAGAACGAAAAATCGTAGAATATATATGTCAAAAAAAATTAACGAGTATGGGCGTTTATATGGCGTATTTTACGTTGGCGGCGCTCATAAAGAATGGTGAACGAGAAAAAGCGGAACAACTTACAACGGATAAAGGCGCGTGGTTGAATATGTTAGAGGAAGGAGCTACAACAACCTTTGAAGCGTGGGGGAAAAATCAAAAGTGGAATACAAGTTTATTCCATCCTTGGGCGACTGCACCTTTGATTGTATTTGCAAAAGATACGGAAGTTTATTAAAATAGGTGAATAAAATGAAAGAATACGAAAAGATGATTATTAAGGTTATCTTTTTTGAAAACAATGACGTTATTACAAATTCAAAGAATGATGCCGCGGATGATTTAGGCGGTTGGAATAGTGATTGGTTTACACAAAACAACGGTTAATAAAGGAGCAACTATGAAAAAGAAAATTATTGGTATGTTATCGGTATGCGCAATGGCGTTAACTTTGTTTGCTGTTAATAAAATGACTACGGTTGTCCATGCGGAAGAAAATGAAAAGACTGTTTACGTTTCTACTAACGGCGTTGATTCGAATATCGGCACTATCAGTGCTCCCTTCCAAACACTCGAAAAGGCTTTGGATGAAGTCGTCGATGGGGGCATAATAGTTCTTCAAGATACGGTAACGATAGATACTTGGGAAAAACATAATAAAGAGGTATCTATTACAGGCGGTACTTTGCAAATGACTTGGTCAAACGATATCGTAATTAATGATAGCGTAAACTTTTACAATATCAATTTGCTTGTAAATAGTGCAACAAACGTGTATGCAAACGGGAACAGCGTAACCATTGGCGAAAACGTTGTATGGACGGGTTCTCCTACACTCGAATTGCACGGCGGCGGTATGGCTGGGACGACGGTTGCATCTACGGATTTAACCGTTCTTTCTGGTATGTATAAGAGTATTTTTGGCGGGAGTAAGAGTGGTACGGTGTTAGGCGATACGAATCTTTTTGTAGGTGGAACGGTGAATTCTGACGTGGATGAAACTGACCACGCAATCGACTGTTTCGTGTTTGGCGGCGGCAACGGAGATACTATTAAGGGAAGCACAAACGTAACGTTTGGCGGCAACGCAAAAGTTGTTTATTTGTTTGGCGGCTCTAATAATGCGGGTGCGAAAATCACGGGAAGTTCAAATCTTACCATAACGGGCGGCAAAGGCATGAGCGCATATGGGGGCAATCGTAACGTTGATAGTGGCATAGGCTCAAATTTTACGATGACAGGCGGTACGTTTGAACAAGTTTTTGGCGCAAATGAAAGAGCTGCGATGACGGGCGATGTTGATATGCGCTTGCTGGGCGGGGAGATTACTCGTCGTGTGTATGGTGGTTGTTATAACGATTATGGATGGAGCGGTTGGAGTAGTAACTATTGTGTAAGCGGGTTAGTTAATCTGGAACTTGGAAGAAATGTTAATATTTCTTTTTCGTCAAGCGAAATGGATAAAGGAATTTATGCTCGTTCGCGTTATGATGAAGATGTTGAAAATGCGCAGTTGGTGTTTACCAGTGAGTTTGCCTATAATTCTTATAAAAATAAGTTGGGTGGCGATTACAGTGGATCTTTTTTTAATATTTCTGCTGCTGATGAAGATAAACTGCATTATTACGAATATACAAGAAATGAAAACCTAATCACACAAACTTGTGTGTATCACGACACGCATTCGGCGACGGCGACATTATCCCTCGAAGAGAATTTGGTGGAAGTATATAACGGCGTAGCGTTAGAACCTGCCTCTTTGGAGTATAGCGGAAATTGGGAATACGATCAACCTGAAATTGTATATCAAAATAATGAGAAAGGCGGCGTGGCGACGTGTTCTGTATCTATTGGCGATCAAACGATAGAGGATACTTTCACTATCATAGAAGCGCCTACCATTTTAGGCGGGAGCGTAAGACTTTCTACGCCTGCGGGACTTCGTTTTCAATCGAAGGTGTCGGACGGAATGGTGGAAATGGGCGCAACATTTGGTACGTTAATTATTCCGCGTGCCGTTTTAGGCGAAGAAGAATTGACGGTGGAAACAGCAATGGTTGAGAATATTGAACAAACACAGTGGGCAACGGATATCGTAAAAGAAAATAATCCTGCTGCTTACGAAGAAGGTTATGAATATTTCAACGCTGTTTTGACGGATATTCCTGCCGAACATTACGGCACGGAAATCGTTGCTCGCAGTTATGTATGTTTGAACGGCGTGTACTATTATTCGGACGAAGTAGAACGCTCCATAGCGCAGGTCGCAGCGTTTGCAATTCAGGATGGCTACACAAATGAAGTATTATATTCTTATGTCGATACAGCTCTTGTAGATGAAGTAAAAACTTTGGAACGACAGGTTATTCTTGGGGAAAACAGTGTTTACCAGCTTACGTTGTCGGGTGTGAAAAACTATGTTGCTGTTTGGAGCGTGAATGACGATAGCGTATTAACGATTGATAAAAATGGTAAAATCACCGCAAGACAAGCAGGGGTTGCGCGCGTAACGGCGCAAATAGGGACAACCGTTCTATATTGCGAAGTCATTGTTCGAGAGGATATTGAAGATAATACCAATGAGCTTCCATTAATTCCTTACGATTAAGGAGAGGAGAAAAATATGCAAATGACGTTTAGATGGTACGGTGAGGGAAACGACCGTATCAAATTATCGGACATCAAGCAAATCCCAGGTGTAAAAGGTATTGTTTGGGCTTTGCATGATAAGATGCCCGGTGAAGGGTGGGAAGAACACGAAATTGCAGAGGTCAAAAGACAGTGCGACGAGTATGGCTTTAATATCGACGTTGTGGAATCGGTAAACGTACACGACGATATTAAAATCGGTTTGCCTACCAGAGAGAAATACATAGAAAATTACAAGCAGACCATTCGAAATCTTTCAAAATTCGGCGTAAAAGTAATTTGTTATAATTTTATGCCGATTTTCGACTGGACGAGAAGTAATTTGTTTCACGAAGTAGGGGACGGCTCGACGGCGCTTTTCTATGAAAAGAACATGATTCAAGACGATTACAACGCCATGGCGAAGTATATCCTTGACTTTACGGAAAAGTATAACATGACTTTCCCTGGTTGGGAGCCCGAACGTATGGCAAAATTGGACGAATTGTTCAAAGCGTATGCGCCCGTGACGAAAGAAAAACTTTGGGGAAATCTCAAATATTTCTTGGAATCGATTATGCCCACTTGCCGTGAGTGCGACATCAAAATGGCAATTCATATGGATGATCCCCCTTGGGATATTTTCGGCTTGCCCCGACTGCTCGTGGATGAGCCGAGTATTGACCGTTTCTTGAAAATGGTGGACGATGAATATAACTGCCTTACGCTCTGTTCGGGCAGCTTGAATGCTAATCCCGAAAACAACGTAGCGGACATTGTAAGAAAGCATTGCGATAGAATTGCGTTTGCGCATATTAGAAACGTAAAGCATTTTGAAAACGGTGACTTTTCCGAAGCGAGCCACCGTGATTGCGATGGGGATACTGGTATTTTAAATATCTTGAAAGCATACCACGATTGTGGATTTAAGGGCTATATTCGTCCCGACCATGGTAGGCATTTATGGGGTGAAAAGGCAGGAACGGTACGCCCCGGTTACGGACTTTACGACCGCGCTTTGGGTATTATGTATATGCTCGTCGTGTGGGATATGTTGGATAGATTGGAGGACGAGAAATGAAATTGCAAGATAAAGTAATTGCTATAACAGGCGCAGGCGGTATTATTTGCAGCGCATTTGCAAAAGCCTTGGCGGAAGAAGGCGCAAAGGTAGCTCTTTTGGACATTAACTACGATGCAGCAAAAAAATATGCAGACGAAATCGGGAAAAATGCGGTTGCTATTCGTTGTAACTGTTTGGATAAAGAAAGTATTATCCAAGCAAAAAAGGAAATTAACGAAAGCTTTGGTGTGGTAAATTTCCTTATCAACGGTGCAGGCGGCAACAACCCCAGAGCAAGCACGGACAACGAAACGATGACACCCGATTTGGAGGGGGTAAAGGATTTCTTTGCTTTGGAAGAAAGCGGCTTGAAATTTGTGTTTGACTTGAATATTACCAGCGCGTTTTTGGTGACGCAGGTTTTCGCACAAGACATGGTGAAAACGGGCGGCAATATCATCAATATTTCGTCGATGAACGCGTACAGACCCTTGACGAAAATCCCTGCGTACAGCGCGGCGAAAGCAGGTATTTCTAACTTTATACACTGGCTTGCGGTGCATTTCGCGCCCTGCAATATCCGTTGCAACGCAATCGCACCCGGGTTCTTTGTAACCAATCAAAATCGAGCGTTGCTCTTTAACGAGGATGGCACGCCGACGGCAAGAACGGGCAAGATTTTGGCGGCGACGCCGATGAAAAAGTTTGGCGAGATTTCCGACCTTATTGGCACGCTTATGTGGCTTGCGGACGATAAAGCAAGCGGTTTTGTAACGGGTACGGTAATCCCCGTAGACGGCGGTTTTTCTGCCTATTCAGGGGTTTAGTTTAAATCAAAATTACGAAAGATTATTTTGCGGTGGAAGAAAGATCGCGTAGAGCTGTTTGCATAAAGAAACGATTAACTTTCAACACACGAAAAAAGTCAGCACAGAATTTTTTGTGCTGACTTTTTTCTTAGCCAATTTGAACCGTATCGGCCTTTGTCCAGTGTTCACTTTTTGTCCCTATGAACAAGAATAGAAGGATTTTTCACGATTTTTCGTTTTTTTGACGAAAATTGCGCTAACATTTTTCGAAAATCCATGAAAACCGCTGAATAAAAGGGATTCAGGGCGTTTCGCAATTATAATTCGGAAGTGTAGAAACCCAACCCCAAAACTTGGGAAACTTTGGACATGACCGCAAAGGAATCGGGGTCTACCGACTTCATAATACGGCGAAGTGTAGCTACCTGTCTGCGGCTGACAACGCAAATGAGCATCGAATGTGCAATCTTGGTGTACATGCCCGTCGCAGGGATTGCCGTAACGCCGCGGCTGAGCTCGTGCATGAGCGCCGTTGCCATTTCCTCAGGCTTGTCGGTGATAATTCGAAATTCGATTGCCGATTGGAAACCGTTGGTCAAGGATTCGTTGGTTTTGCTTTCGAGATACGATTCAAAGGCAGAGAGCGCGATAGGCAACAAACTTGCCCCCAACAAAAGCTTGCCGTTTTCATCGTACTGACGGAAGACGAAAAGAGAAGCGCCGATGATGATGCAGTTAATCACGAACAACATCCAAGCAATCGACCCTGCGGCAATTTTTTTCTGGATAAGCACGGCGAGAATATCCGCGCCGCCCGTACTGCCGCCTACTTTGAAAGCCAACCCGATCGCCACGCCGACGCAAATACCCGCCGCGATGGCTGCGAAAATTTTGGAAGCTTCGCCGCCGGGGAAAGTGATTTCGATGCTTTCTTTAAAAAGTTGCTCGATGATGAACAGCCAAAGGGATTGCAAGGAAATATTCAGTGCGGAAATCAACGCAAATCTCTTTTTCACCAAGAAGAACGCGAGGACGACCAAAGGCAGGTTGAGCCCAAATAACACGTAACTTTGCCCGATTTTTCCGTCCGACGCTACGTTGACGAGAATGGCGATACCGCTAACGCCGCCGATGGTGAAATCGTTCGGCGCAATCAAGGCATAGGCAGAGAACGCAATCAAAAAAGAGGACGCGATGGTGTATACAACAATTTTCAGCCAAAGCATAACCTGTTGTTTCGGTGTGCCTGCGTGCGGATTGATATTTTCTTTGGTGATTTTCGGGGGCAAACGGTTGCCGTTTTCTTCCGTTTGAACAGTTTCTTTTTCTTCCATAAAATGAAACCTCATATCTAATTCATTCAAAAGATATTTTATCACATTTTTCGTGGCTCTGCAAGTGGTTGATGGAAATAAAAAGTAAAAATTTCCAGAAAAAAAACCGTCGCGCAGGCATATCGCCGCGCAACGGCGTGCTTTTTCTCTATTTGTATGGATTTTAATGGAGCAAAATTACAAAGCCTGCACCACGAAAGTGATTTTCGCGCAAACGCCTTCCATCAAACGAATTTCCGCGGGGAACGCACCCAACGTTTTCACGGGTTCCATCTTAATTTTCTTTTTATCGATATCATATCCGGCGTCCGCCAAAGCGGTTGCCACGTGTGCCGCCGTTACGCTGCCGAATACCTTGCCGTTTTCGCCTGCTTTAATTTTAACGTTGACAGATTTTCCTTCCAGTTCCGCAGCCAAAGCCTTCAACGCTTTCACTTCTTCTGCTTTATGGAACTCCTGAGAGGCTTTCTTTTGTGCCGCTTCGTGGATAGAGCTTGCGGTTGCAATCTGTGCAAGCCCTTTTTTCACAAGGAAATTTTTGCCGTAGCCGTCGGCTACTTCCGCAACGTCGCCTTTCTTGCCCAAACCTTTTACGTCCGCCAATAAGATTACTTTCATGTACATATCCTCCTTTTTTCCGCGGAAATGCCGCGTATGTATCACTTTCCTCTATATTGTACAAGAAATTTTTAAAAATGTCAATAACTTTTGAGAATTTGCCCATACTGTTTGTACCTTTGAAGGAGGATTTATTATGATGCATGAACACAATGGCGAAGTAAACACTTGTATCGGTTGCGGTGTAACCGAGTGTAAGTACAACCGCTCCGGCGATTATTGTACGTTGAGAAAGATCCACGTCGGCAATACCTGTAATTGCGACGCGGAAAGCTGTACCTGCTGCGACAGCTTTGAAAGAAAATAATTCTTTTATCTTTCGTAACACTGCCACGCTCTTTTCGGGCGCGGCAGTGTTCCTTTTATCAGTAGATTTTATCGAATGGATAATTTTTTATCGATTTGCGTTAAATCGCTTGCTTTTTATCGATTGAGGGTGTATAATGGAGTTGCAAAGGAGTAAAAAATATGACAACGAATGAAACAGAAAAGAAAGAGAACCGTTTTGTTGGGTATTTAAAAGCATTGCCGAAGCGTTATTTTATCACGGCGTTTTCGGGCATGGCGCAGGGGTTGTTTGTGACGCTGATTGCAGGCACGATTTTGGCGCAGATAGCGGGCTGGATAGGGGATAACTATATCGGCAACACCCTTTTGTACATAGCGAACGTCGCCAAATCGTTGATGGGCGCAGGGATCGGCGTAGGGATTGCGCACGCGTTGGGCAAAAACAAGCTGTTGACCTTTTCGGCGGCTGTGGCTGGCATGGTCGGGGCGTTTGCGGACAAGCTGATGGTAGGGGCGGACCCGTTTACGCTTTTGGTGTGGGGCGCGCCCGGGAACCCGATCGGCGCATATGTAACGACGATGCTTTGCGTGGAAATCGTTGGACTGTACGCAGGCAAAACCAAATTGGATATTTTGCTTGTTCCGTTGGGGACGATGGCGGTTGCTTTTGTCGGGGTTTTTGTGTCCTATCCGTTTATCCAACTGATTGTTTTGCTGGGGAAAGGCATTGAAAAAGCGACGGAAATCACTCCTTTCTTTATGGGGATAATTATTGCGGTCGTCATGGGGATTTTGTTGACGATGCCGACTTCGTCCGCGGCAATTTGGCTGTCTTTTGCGTTGGGAAACACCTCGGAAACGATGCTGATAGCAGGGGGCGCGGCTACGGTGGGTTGCGCTTGTCATATGATAGGCTTTGCCGTGGCGAGCTACCGTGAAAACAAGGTTGGCGGTTTCATTTCGCAAGGGATAGGCACAAGCATGCTGCAAATCCCGAATATTATGAAAAAGCCGATTATTATGCTTCCGATGGTGATTTCCAGCGCCATTTGCGGACCGTTGTCTACCTGCGTGTTCTCGCTGAAATGCGGCGCTTCGGGCGGCGGCATGGGCACGAGCGGTCTTGTCGGGGTTTTCGGGTTATTCGAACATACCGCCGGCGCTTGGGGAATTGTAGGCATTTTCCTGCTGATGTTTATTTTGCCTGCTGTGCTGAATTTGGCGATATCGGAATTTATGCGCAAGAAAGGCTGGATACAGTACGGGGATATGAAGCTGTCCGATTAAATAAAGAGTATAAAAAAACGGAACGCTGTTTTTCGGCGTTCCGTTTTATGTTTTAGAGCGGTTAGATTTGTTCGCTGACAATCACTTGTCTTTCGGGCTCACAAGTGAGGTGCATACCCAAAGATTTTATTGTGCGTTCATCGGTGTGCGACAGCATGACCGTCGCGTGCATTTCGCAATTTTTCAGTTTTTCCAACTGATTGACCGCTTTTTTTGCCTTGGGGTCGGTAACGGCGCAAATCGAAAGCGCCATCAACACTTCGTCCGTGTGCAGACGGGGGTTGATAGAACCCATGTGCTTGACTTTGAGGTGCTGTAACGGCTCGATAATGGTGGGGGAGATGAGCTCGATTTTATCGTCGATGCCCCCAAGCGCCTTTAAGGCATTGAGAAGACAAGCTGCCGCCGCGCCCAAAAGTGCGCCCGTTTTGCCTGTGACGATGCGTCCGTCGTTGAGTTCGATTGCCGCGGCAGGCGTACCCGTTAATTCGGCTTTTTGCAGTGCCACCGCCACCGATTTTCTGTCCGCCGTAGAGATGTTGGACTTACTCATGAGCAGTTCAAGTTTTCCTACGACGTCCTTGTTGATGCGACCTTTTTTTGCGTCGCAAAGCGCCGCATAGTAACGGCGAATGATTTCGTTTTTAGAGGCTTCTTTGCAGGCTTCGTCGTCGATGATACAAAAACCTGCCATATTTACGCCCATATCCGTGGGGGATTTATAGGGGGAGTAGCCGAGGATTTTTGCAAGCATCGCGGAAACGACGGGGAAAATTTCCACGTCGCGGTTGTAATTGACCGCCAAAGAGCCGTACGCGTCGAGGTGATAGGGGTCTATCATATTGACGTCGTTGGGGTCGGCGGTTGCCGCCTCGTAAGCGAGATTGACGGGGTGCGAAAGGGGTAAATTCCAAATAGGGAAAGTCTCAAATTTCGCATAACCGGCTTTGATGCCGCGCAAGTTTTCGTGATAGAGCTGAGAAAGGCAGGTCGCCATTTTTCCGCTGCCGGGGCCGGGGGCGGTGACGATGACCAGTCTGCGTTTGGTCGGGATATACTCGTTTTTGCCATAGCCCTCTTCGCTGACGATTTTAGGCACGTCGGAGGGGTAGCCTTCGATGGCGAAATGTTTATAAACGGTAATGCCGAGGTTATTCAAACGCTTGATGAACCCGTCCACGGCGGGTTGGGATTGATACATATTGACAACGACGCTGCCGACGTATAAGCCCTTGCTTTTAAAGATATCGATGAGGCGGATAACGTCCGCGTCGTACGTGATACCCAAATCGCTTCTGTATTTATTTTTTACGATATCGTTGGCATTGATAACGACAAGAATTTCGGCGATAGAGCGCAGTTTTAACAGCATTTTAATTTTACTGTCGGGTTCAAAACCGGGCAATACGCGAGCGGCATGGTAATCGTCGAAAAGCTTTCCGCCGAATTCGAGATAGAGCTTATCGCCGAACGCATTGATACGTTCCTGAATCTTTTCCGATTGCAAGGACAGGTATTTTTTATTGTCAAACCCGATTTTATTCATAACCGTCTCCTTCGTACGCCAAATTTGTGTCTTGCGTTTTGCCATATACTATATATTTTAGCAAATAAAAGAAAAAAAGTCAACGGCATGAGCGGAAATTCTGCCGCTTTGGAAACAGATTTTTGGTAAAAAAGAAAACCCCTTCGCGATGGCGGAGGGGAAAGCGTTAAATCTTCTTTTTTAATTCTTTTACGGCGTTGGTAAGGAAAAATTCCGCCGTGGTGTTTTTGCGAATGAGCTGTATAGCTTCTTCCGGAGTGCACCAACGCGCTTCGGCTACTTCGTCCTCTTTCAGCTTGATGGGCTGATCTTCGACAACGACGATAAAGTTGAGCATCAAAACTTCCTTTTTCGCGTGATAGCGCGAGGACATATATTTTGCCTTGACGACGTCTAAACCGAGCTCTTCCTTGATTTCGCGGGGAATGGTTTTTTCAGCGTTTTCGCCTTTTTTGACGTAACCGGCAAACAAGATGAAATCATCGTCTTCCACGTGTTTTGCAAGCAAGATTTTGTCCTGCGCGCGATTGGTTACGACCATGGACACCGCGATAGGAAATTGGGGAAACATATACGCTTGGCATTTCGCGCAATAGGGGATCAAGCCTTCGTTTTCGCAAAAACGAAGGGTGAGCTTTTCACCGCATTCTCTACAATACATACACAATCCTCCTTTTTAGAATTTTATTTCCATATATAATAATAACTCTTTTTTCGTTTGTTGTCAAGGGCGATTGTAAAAAAAAAACGAAAAATTCACAAAAGGTGCGCCGAAGCGCCGTTTATGCTTGACAGGTGTGAAAAAATACGCTATAATAAATTGCATTAAAATGCGTGAGAAAGGGCGTTTTCTTTGTAAAGTAGGGAGAATGCTCGGTTTTTCGCGTTTTAAAAGCAGAAATATTCAGGAAAAAACAAAAGGAGAATATATATGCTTACATCAATTTGCGGTATCAACTGGGGTGACGAAGGCAAGGGCAGAATGGTAGACTTGCTCAGCGAAAAATTCGACGTTGTATGCCGTTATCAAGGCGGGAACAACGCAGGCCACACCGTTATCAACGATCGCGGTAAGTTCGTTTTAAACCTTCTTCCTTCGGGGATTTTGCGTGAAGAAGTTGTCAACGTTATGGGTCCCGGTATGGTTATTGACATCAAACATCTTTGCGGGGAAATGGCAAGATTACAAGAGGCTGGGATTAAAATTACGCCCGACAACCTCAAAATTTCCGATCGCGCGGTGATTACGATGCCCTATCACGTATTGCTCGATTGCTTGGAAGAAGACCGTTTGGCTGGCAAGAAATTCGGTTCTACCCGTCGCGGTATCAGCCCCGTGTACGCGGACAAATTCTATAAAAAAGCTTTCCGTATGGGCGAACTTTTGAACACCGAACGCCTTTATGCGCGCATTGCGGATATCGTGGAATGGAAAAACCTCACGATTGCAGGCGGTTACAAGGCAGAACCCATCAAGACGGAAGATATGATTGCATATTTCGAAGAATTCGGTAAACAGCTCGCACCCTTCGTTTGCGACGTCGGTCTGTACTTGACGGAAGCAAATGCACAGGGTAAAAACATCATGTTCGAAGCGCAGCTCGGCGCGATGCGCGATATCGATTTCGGTATCCATCCCTATACGTCGGCGTCCTCGACGATTGCGGCGTATGCTCCTATCGGCGCAGGCGTTCCGCAGTTACAGCTTGACAATTCCATCGGTATCATGAAAGCCTATTCCACCTGCGTAGGGGAAGGCCCTTTCACGGCGGAATACTTTGGCGAAAAAGCGGAAAAACTCCGTCAGCTTGGCGGTGAATACGGCGCGGCAACGGGCAGACCCAGAAGAGTTGGCCCTTTCGATATCGTAGCTTCCCGTTACGGCATTCGTTGCCAGGGCGCAACCGAAATCGCGCTCACGAAAATGGACGTCTTGTCCGATTATGAAGAAATCGAAGTTTGCGTCGCTTACGAACTGAACGGCAAAATTATTCACGAATTCCCGTTTATCGACGTTTTGGACGAATGTAAACCCGTATTCAAGACGGTCAAGGGCTGGAACTGTGATATTTCCGGCTGCCGTAAGGTAGAGGATTTGCCCAAAGAAGCGCTTGATTACGTGAAATATTTGGAAGAAGCTTGCGGTTGCAAAATCAAGTACGTATCCGTCGGCGCAGAACGCGACGCATATATTGAAATGTACTAATTGTACAGCGCAAAATCGCGACAAAAATATATCAAAAGCATATCGAAAGGTATGCTTTTGTTTTTTATAAGCAACATGAATAGGAAGTATAAAAAATTGTGACAATATTTCGAAATATTTTTACGCGTCAGCGCTTGAAAAATACAGGTGCGTGTGCTATAATAACAAAGAACTCTATGAAATCGAGAGGTAGAAAAATGAGTATTCGGATAGGCATTTACGGTTACGGAAATTTGGGCCGCGGGGTAGAGCTTGCCATCGAGCAGAATCCCGACCTTACCGCTGTTGCCGTTTTTACGCGCCGTGCGCCGGAGACGGTGAAGACGCTGACGGGAGTTCCCGTATATGCGGCGGCGGACGTGCTTACAATGCAGGACAAAATCGACGTGATGATTCTTTGCGGCGGCAGCGCGACCGACCTGCCTGAGCAAACGCCGTACTTGGCGCAATATTTCAACGTAGTGGACAGTTTTGACACGCACGCGAAAATCCCTATGCACGCGGAAAACGTGCAAAAAGCAACGGAAAAGAGCGGCAGGGTAGCGGTTATTTCCGCTGGTTGGGATCCCGGCATGTTCTCGTTGGCGCGGTTATATTCCGGCGCGGTACTGCACGAGGGTAAGGATTATACGTTCTGGGGTAAAGGGGTCAGCCAAGGTCATTCCGACGCGATTCGCCGCATTGAAGGGGTGGTGGACGCGCGGCAATACACCATTCCCGTGGAAAGCGCATTGCAAGCGGTACGCAGCGGACAAACGCCCGATTTTTCGGCGGCGGAAAAGCATGAAAGAGAGTGTTACGTCGTTGTGGAAGAGGGGGCGGACAAGGCGCGTATCGAGCGCGAAATTAAGACGATGCCTAACTATTTTGCCGAATATAACACCACCGTGCATTTCATATCCAAAGAGGAATTGCAGGAAAAGCACAGCGGATTGCCTCACGGCGGCGTTGTCATTCGTAACGGCGTGACGGGGCAGGGCAAACACGGCCACGTTATCGAGTATTCGTTGAAACTGGAATCCAACGCGGAATTTACCGCCTCGGTGTTGGTTGCGTGCGCAAGAGCGGCGTATCGTTTCCGCAAAGAGGGGATAACCGGTTGCAAGACGATGCTGGATATTCCGCCTGCGTATTTGTCTATCGAGAGCAGAGAAACGTTGATGAAAACTTTGTTGTAAAGATAAAAAAATGAATGGGATAGAAGAACCCTCCGTTATATACGGAGGGTTTTTGTGTAAAGAGAAAGGGAGTTGCAATATGCAACTCCCTTTCAAAACCCACCAGCTGTGCTGGTGGCAAATAGCTTTAGCTTCAAGCCTACCATTTGCTATACAAAAAAGCTCCTCCGTGCTAAACTGTATGTAAGGCTCGCA
>JAZQGK010000186.1:0-4972 GCA_045539975.1 Candidatus Scatosoma sp.
GGTGATAGAAATAGCACCAACGTGGTTGCTGTTACTGGTCAGGGGATTTTGCTCAACGGAGTAAAACTTAGCGAAATTACGAACGCTTCCATCGACTACGGTCACGGAAGTAAATATATCCAAATCAAAATTCCTCAAAGCTACCAAGATGCGCTTACGGGCGATATCATTTTGGAAGTTGTTGCAGGCACGACGTTTGAAAGCCAAGTGCTCGATGCCTCCAAATTTGTTTTAAGAAACGGACAATGGGCACCTTATAAAGAGGCGGAACTCGTTGAATTTGGGAGCATTTTCTGGAATAACACTGGACATGACGTCTACGAAGGGAAAAAGGGTTTATTGCTCTCTTATTCCGAATATCTTTCCAACGTTCCCAAAGAAGTGAACGGGGAAATCAAAACGCTTAACTACGTGGGTACGGAAATCGGTGATAAAATTAAGTTGGACGGCGTTTCGCTCAACAATATCGCCGATGCGGAAATTATGTATTTCGGTACGTCGCTTTTGTGGATATATGCTCCGAATATGGACTCTTACCAAGAGTTGACGATTGAATCTACCGAATTTTTAGTGGTAATTTTACCTGAAACGCATTTTGCATTGTTTGGTTCTCAGTGGGCGGAGAGCTTTAAGATTACGCATACCGTGAACGGCGTAGAGAAAGTGGCGTACTGCAAGAAGAATGAGCAAACCGTGCTTGGTGCAAGCTATTATGCATCCTTGTTTGCGGAAGAAGACTTAGCCGTGAAACTCATTTCCTTCCAAGTCGGCGAAACGCTTTTTACGTCCGAACAAACATTGGCGGTAAACAGCGATATTGCGGTTACGGCAACGGTCATCGGATATGAAACGACGGAAGGCGCGGCGGTTAGATTGTTGACCCCGACGGGGATTAGATTTGAAACGAAAATTGACAAATCGACGTACGATTACGTTGTACAGCTTTACGGCGAAGAAAACGTAGAAATCGGTACGTATATTCTTCCTAGCAACTATTTGGGATTCACGCCGTTTAACGAATATTTTGCCGATTCGTCTAAAACCGACGGCAAGGACTACGTTAAAATTGTGAACGAAGGATTCTACAACGCGGCGACGGCAGACACGGATGGATTCTATATGTACTACGGGTCTTTGGTGGATCTTTTACCGCATAACTATTGTACGGATTTCTTCGGTATCGGTTATATCAAGATTGACGACGGTACGAACGAATACGTCTTGTATGGCGGAAGCGAAGTGAATGATTATACGAGATCAATATATGAGGTTTCCAACCTTGCCTACAAGGATTACGCTAGCGGTACTTCGGCGAATAAAGCCCTTAAAGGTTACATTGACGGGGTTGTTTCGCTTGTTAGCGGCGCGCAAGGCATAGAAATCGAAACGGAGGCTGACGGTTATAGCTCTCCCTACTCGATAAGTTACGATGGCGCAAGCGGTGAATATACCGTAAGCGGTACAGGGGAAGTGAAATCGGTGATGATTAACGGTGAAAAAGTAACCGATGGCACGAATTTTGTTGGTTTGGGCGAAGCACTTTATCAATTAAGCGATTATAGTTTGGTGGCAACGGCGGCTTTATCGACGGTTACGTTCAAGCTTACGCCGACGGTAGCAGCGGAAGATTTGGTTGACTTTACCATTCAAATGCCGACGGATCGAGAACTGAAAATCTTGCAGTTGACGGATACGCAGATTATCGACGCATCGCAAATGAGATATCCCGAACGTTTGGCTCCCGTGCAAATCCAGACCTGGTCGCCGGCAAACGTTGACAAGGTTTGCTTCAATTATATTACAGAGCTTATCGAAAACGAACGCCCTGACTTGATTATCTTGACTGGGGACATCGTTTACGGCGAATTTGACGATAGCGGTGTTGTTTGGACGAGAATCGTACAATTTATGGATTCGTTTGATATTCCTTGGGCACCGATTTATGGTAATCACGATAACGAGACCGCTAAGGGCGTAGAATGGCAAAATGCTCAGCTTGAAGCGGCGAAAAACTGCTTATTCAAGAAGGGAAGCGTTACTGGGAACGGTAATTACTCGATAGGTATCGTAGATGGCAGTGGCAAGATTAAACGTATTATTTATATGTTAGACAGCCATGGCTGCATAGGTGCAAGAGGCGCAGGCTTAGCCGACGACCAAATTGCATGGTTTAAAGGCGTTTCAAATGCAGTAGATACTGCCTACGGCGAAGAAGTCCCCGCGTTCGCTTGTTATCATATCCCGTCCTTGGATTTCCAAACGGCGATTGAGAAAAAGTACGGTTATGCGTCCGATTCGAAGTTTAATCTTGACGGCGTTGGCGTAGACGGTGACTATGGCCAAAAGAATGAAACGATTGCGCATTTCCACGTGGAAGTTGCGGAACACCTCAAATCTGCAAACGTAGACGGCGTATTTAGCGGTCACGACCACGTCAATAACTATTCTATTCTTCATGATGGAATCCGTTATACGTACGGTACGAAGACGGGATGCTATGATGCGCACAATCCCACGATTCTTGGCGGTACGTGGATACGCGTAACGGCGGACGGCTTATTCGAGGTTGCCCCTAAATATCTTGATCAGACAGCAATGGAAAATAGAGAATCGGCTTCGATGACGGTAACGTTCATGTCGGATATTCATTTCGACTCGAGTGACTACGGTGATTTCTATTGCACAAAAGCGGAAACGAAGCTGAACCATATTGTCAATGAAACGCCGGGCAGTAGATTCTACGTCAACCTTGGCGACACCGTAAACTCTTTGCCTGAGGCACGTTTAAACAACTTCTACGATGCTATCAGCGCGATGCAAGCACTTGATCTTAACGTGTATAATTCCGCAGGAACGGGTTACACGGAAGGTAATAGAATGATCTATAACCTTGCGGGTAATCACGAAGCCGCTTACGTGGAAAAGAGTGTTCTTAAAGATTATATACCTTACGTGGAAGGCGTGGGCAGCGCAGCGGTATTTAAGCAAGGCGACGTAATGTTTGTGGCGGTAGATGCTATCTTTACGAGAAGTGGCTCTGACGCTCCTGAAGATATTTTGAGTTGCACGGAATTTACTATTCCTGACGCACAGATTAACTGGTTGACGGCAGAAGTGCAAAAGCAAATGGATAGCACGGTAAAGGGTATTGTGTGGATCAGCCATATCGCTTTGGAAGACATCGATGCTACGTCGCAGGGCAAATTGCTTGGCGAGTTGAAAGGCTACGGTTTGCCGATGACGGTGTTTGAAGGCCATACGCACGTAGAAGCGTATAATGAGCTCATCGATGCAACGACGGGCGAAGTATATTGTAAAGTATACACGTTGCCTGCAGTTACGATTACAAACGGCTATCCGTATTACACGGTAACGTTTGTCAACGGCGAAGTATGGAATCTCGATAAACACACGACGCAGACCATCAGCGGAAATTAACAATTATAAAGCTTAAAAAAAGCAGGAAGGAATCTCGGTTTCTTCCTGCTTTTTTGCTGTATAGACAGGTCAAATTTTTTATATTATTGTGCAAAAATTTTTATTGAAATATGAGAAGCATTCGTTTACAATATGTATTGTATTATTGTAACTAAATGACTGTAGGACGATTTCAAAAGGAGGAAAACGGAATGCAAAACGAATATAAAGAAATCGAAATAAAGGTGATTTCTTTTGCTTGCGAAGACGTATTGACAGCGAGCGGGGATAATTATGAAGATGACCCTTGGGGCGACTTTGAATATTAAGGGAGGCGCAAAGATGAAAAAATTATTGAAGAAAATGGCAACAATAGCATTGATGTTGGCTTCATTTGTTTGCTTACTGTTTGGCGGCGTTTCTATGCTTCCGCAAACGGCAACGGTGCATGCTGACACTGCGTTGTTGGAAGCAGACTTCACAAACGGCGGTCAATTTTCCGTAGGTTCATACAGCGACGTTGCATGGGCATATGCTGACGGTGCAAGCGAAGGTTTGCCTACGGGATATAGCGGGACGGTATTGAAAATAGCGGCATCGAGCGGTACGGCGTACGCCTCGATTGATTTTAGTGCCTCGAAGATTTGGGCAAAAGCCGTTGATTCGATTGTGGTTAGAGCGTACTCCCCCGATTATACGTCGGCGGATGAGTTTAGAACGACCAGCTCGACGAACGCGCTCGAACAATATGGCCCGGGTGCGCATGATATGTCTACGTGGTGCGATATCACCTTAAATGCAACGTCAATGTCCCATATGACGGATGCAAACGGCTATTTGACGAGCATCGTCCTTGGGCTTCGCGATAAGGGTACGATTTCTCAGTATTTTTATATCGATAGCATTACTGTAAACATGAAAGCGACCACGAAAGTAACTTTCAATCAAATTAATGCGTGGTGGAATAACTATTCTTACGATAATGCGAATTGTACGTTCTTGCTGTTTGACGGTGGAATCAGCGGAAACGGTAACTTGGATGCGGATTTCAGCGATTTGCTGTCCAAGATGACGTTAAACGGCGCGGCGGTGGATAAAAGCAATTTCTCGTTCTACTGCCCGAACTGGATTGGATCGAGTGGCGGTATCGTTATGCGTATTGCAACGAATCCCGCGGCGGGTTCGGTATTGACGTTGCCCGCAGGTGCGGTTTTCAACATCGGCGGTACGGATACGAATTTATATGAAATTGAAGAAGAAGTCTCTTTGCAATTCAATGGTAGCGCTTGGGCGGTATATGAAGAACCCGCAGAAGCCGAGCTTGCTGTATTCTTGGGCCCTTGGGGAAATACGGATATATACAACTCTTCCGACCGAGTTTTGTTGCAATATAACAGTACGACGGTTTGGGATTACGCAAATGAGGGAGATTTGGCATCCAAAATCACCTATAAAAATTCCCAAACAGGCGCAACGTATCCAGCAACCGATGCTGATATTGCAGGTTGGAACGGTCAAAGGTGGATTGTCTTGACAGGCTTGACTAACTACGACG
>JAZQGK010000187.1:0-22804 GCA_045539975.1 Candidatus Scatosoma sp.
AAGTAAATCAAAAAACATGCATTTTTTGTATTTTTCTCTGCATTTATGACGATTTCTCTGAAAATTTATTCGAAAAATTTACGCTTTTTCTCTATCGTCTCGTCGAGCCCTGCAATATACGTCTTTAAATCCTTTTGCGAAGCAAATCGAGTTATCAAGCCCTTGTCCGTATACACGCGTTTGGAAACGGCGTTTGCGCCCACGGCAAGATTGTCCGCCGTCTCTTCCATGATGTCCACGTTATAGACGCATGCTTTGCCCGGCTTTGTCCAACCGACGTTTTCATTGTTACCCACTTGATATTTTTGGCGATACATATAGTACGGTTCATACCCGTTTTTCGCCAAAATTTCTCTGGAAGAGGCTACCATGGTCGAGATGAAATCGTTTTCCAGGTATTCCGTTTCCTCTTTCAGCCGAGCGCCGCTCTTTAAGGAAAGACAGTGCACGGTGATATTATCCGCCCCCGTTTGAATGGCTTGTAAGACGCTGCCCTCGAATATTTCCGGCGTTTCGTCTTCCAACCCTGCAATCAAGTCCACGTTGACGTCAAAACCGTATTTTTCGGACAATTCAAAAGCCCGATACACGTCCGCTACCGTGTGCTTGCGCCCGATTTTTCGCAGCGTTTCGTCGGAAAAACTCTGGGGATTGATACAAATTCTCGTAACGCCGAACTCTTTTAATACCGCCAATTTTTCCTCGTCAAACACGTCGGGCCGACCTGCTTCCACCGTGTATTCCGCATGGGGATTACAAGAACGGAAAATGGGCTCTATCCCTTTCAAAACCCGTGCAAGCTCGGTTGCGGAAAGGGCAAAAGGCGTCCCACCGCCCACGTAAATACTGCGCAAGTTTCCTACGCTTTCTTTCGCCGCAAGAAGTTCCTTATCCAAACAGTCAAGATAGTCCGGCAAAAAGTGCGCCGTCTTTTCAATGGGCGCGGTGATAAACGAACAATACGCGCATTTGGTTGGGCAGAAAGGAATGGAAACAAAAAGATCGGTGTTCCCGTCTTTCTTTTCGTAAATCCCCTCTTGTGCGCGCAAAATCTGTTCGACAAGCTGTATATTTTCTTCCCGGACGCGCATCAAACGAAAGAGCTGTTTAAAATCTCTGCCGTTTTCTTGTTCCATGTACGCAAGCTTGGTCGGGCGAATCCCCGTCAACGCACCCCAAGGCATTTCCTCGCCGTATAAATCACTTAAAATATGATACAAACGAAGCTTGGCAAAACGGCGTTCAAAACGTTTAAATTCAAGTTCATCGCGTACCTGCCCCCTATCTTCGAAGAAAAAAGCCTGCCCATCCACCTCGAAAGCATTGTGAAAAACGCCCTCTTCAAAACGGAAAGAGTGCGTAATATTTTCCGGGCGGCGTTTGAATAAACGCACGACGTCCAGAAGCTCGTTTTCAAGAAATTGACAGTCGGTTTTGAACATACAGTTCTCCTTCCCATGCAAATCATAGAGGTTTTATCCGTTATGCGTCCAGCACAAAAGGGTTGGTTCTGCGTTCGGTTTCTAACGTCGTCGGATCGTTATGTCCCGCGTAAACGGGCATATCCCCTTTCAAATTCGCCAGCTTTCGCAAACTTTGACGCATTTGCGCCAAATCCCCCGTCGGGAAATCCGTCCTACCCATACTGCCTGCAAAGAGTGTATCGCCCGTGAAGAGGACTTTTTTCCCATCCTGCGCGGTGAAAAGATAACAAGTACTGCCTGCCGTATGACCGGGCGTGACAATCGTTTTCACGTGGATTCCGCACAGCGTTCTCTCTTCCCCATCGGCAAGCGTTTCGTCCACGGTATACCCCTCGCGCGGCGCGCCGAAGAGGGAAAATAAGTCCGCTTGCGTGCCGATGAGCGGTTTTTCCTGCTGAGAACAGAAGATTTTTGCGCCCTCTGCCTGCAACGCCGCAACGCCGCCCACGTGGTCGAAATGACAATGCGTCAACAGTACGCAAACCGCTTGCAATCCGCGTTTTTTCAGTTCTTCCAACACGCGCGGCTGCGCAGGGTCGATGACGATTGCCGTCCTTTCATCCGTTGTGATTGCATAAGTATTCGCCCCGAAACCACGGGGCGAAATGGTGACAATTTTCATAGTTTTTCCTTTCTTACGAGAGCGAAGTGATACGGTGTACCTCGTAAATACGTTTATCCGCTTGCATTTTTTTGATTAAAAGGTCTACTTCGGAGATATCGGTCAAGGAAATGGACGCTTCCAAAACGGCGTCATGGTTTTTATCAATTCTGCCGTTGACCGCCGTAATCGACAGTTTCATTTCCGACACCACAAAGGAAAGTACGGCCAATGCCGCGCCTTGGTCGCTCGCACGAATGGTGATGTTGGCGTTATATCTCTGCTTTGCGCCTGCCGCTACCTGCCAGGACGCAGGCAACAATCTCGAACGTTCTGCACCGCGCACGTTGGGACAATCGCTACGATGAATAACAACGCCGCGACCGCGTGAGGTGTACCCGATAATCGCATCTCCGGGCACGGGCGAACAGCAACCGGCAAACCGTACCAACATGCCGCTTTGGCCGTTGACCAAAACGCCGCCGGGGGTTCTGTTTCCGCCGTCACCGGCGCGAACCTCAAATGCCATCGGCGTTTCCTTGCGATAGAAATCTATCAGCTTGAACAGAATTTGATTGACGGAGATAGAGCCGTACCCCACCGCCGCGAACATTTCGTCCTGTTCGTTGAACGAGAAGCGTTCGCTGATGCGTTTAAAACTTTCTTCCGTGAGCAGCGTGGACAGCGTATAGCCTTTTTTCTTGGCTTCTTCGTCCAGCTTGATTTGCCCGATACGGATATTTTCTTCCTTTAATTCGTTCTTGTAGAACTGACGGATTTTTGCCCTTGCACTAGAAGATTTGATAAATTTCAGCCAATCTCTGGAAGGACCTTTGGAGTTGGGCGAAGTGATGATTTCCACCACGTCCCCGACCTCTAACGTCGTCGTCAAAGGTACAATTTTCGAATTGACGCGCGCGCCCGTGCAACGGTTGCCGACTTCCGAGTGAATGGCATACGCAAAGTCAACGGGGGTCGCCTCCGGGGGCAAAGAAATAACCTTGCCGCGCGGCGTGAATACCAACAATTCGTGGCTGTAAAGCTCGGTTTTCAGCGCGTTGATGAACTCCTTAGAGTCCTTTAAATCGCCCTGCCATTCCATAACTTCGCGCAGCCAAGTCAAGCGGTTTTCGAAGTTGTTATTTTCCTCGCCCGTCTTGCCTTCCTTGTATTTCCAATGCGCCGCGATACCAAATTCCGCAACGCGGTGCATTTCTTCCGTACGAATCTGAATTTCAAACGGCTGACCGTATCTGGTCATAACCGTGGTATGCAAAGACTGGTATTTGTTAGGCTTCGGCGTTGCGATATAATCCTTGATGCGCCCGGGAATGGGCTTCCATTTTTCGTGGATTCTGCCAAGAACGGTGTAACACTGACCGATGTCCTTGACGATAACGCGCACCGCGGTCAAATCGTAAATTTGGTCCAACGTCTTGCCTTTATTTTTCATCTTTTTATAGATGGAATAGAAGTGCTTGGGTCTGCCAAAAACTTCGCCCTCCACCTTATCGCCACTCATCAATTCCTTGATTTCCGCCACAATGCCGTTGACAAATTCCTGACGTTCGGATAACTTTTCACTGATGTTGTGCAACAGGTATTCGTAATACTCAGAATCAAGGTATTTTAAACACAAGTCCTCTAACTCGCACTTAATTTGCGAAATACCCAATCGACCTGCAAGGGGCGCGTAAATTTCCAACGTTTCGCTTGCCATACGTTGCTGCCGTTCGTGAGAAAGGAAATTCAAAGACCGCATATTATGCAATCTGTCCGCAAGTTTGATGATGATGACACGCATATCCTTTGCCATCGCCACAAAAATCTTACGGAAGTTTTCCGCCTCCGCGTCCTCTTGCGATTTGAACACGATTTTTTCGAGTTTCGTTACACCGCTGACAAGGTCGAGGACCTCTTCCCCGAACTCACGTTTGATGTCCTCCGCAGTCGATTCCGTATCCTCAATGACGTCATGCAAAAGCGCCGCGGCAATCGTTGCCGCGTCTAAACCAAGCTCCATCAAAATATCCGCCACCGCACAGGGGTGAATAAAGTACGGCTCACCCGAGGCGCGTTTTTGGTTTGCGTGCGCCTCTTTGGCGTATTCGTACGCCTTTAATACCATGCCGCCGTCCGAAGCATACGTCTGTTTAATTGTATTGAGCGTATTTTCCATCAGTAAGCCTCTTCACTTTGGTAAAATTTTCTTTGGAAATCGGTACTTAACGTTCTTTCGTCAGTTGCCTTGCAGGAAACAAACTTTGCGATAAATGGAAGAATCGGCAAGGTCGGCTTTTACGCCGCGGTATACCGTCAATCGCCCGTCGCCAAACGACACCAAGCCCAATTCTTCAAAGACGTTGAGCGCGAAAATGAACTCCCGTCTATCAAAGCCTAACCCATCGCAAGCAATGGCAATTTCTTCAATCGATTCACCGCATAAAATATTGACGTCACGACGGAGCGCGGAGAAAATCTCCAACAAGCTCTCTCGGGCAACGTCCAAGCCCTCGAACATCTTATAACCGCAAACGTCGCTGTTGACGTACACTGTTCTGCCTTGCAGCGCCGCGATATTATAATCGGCAGGGGTGTCCAGGAAAATGAAATCCCTAAACCCCGACAAATCCGCGTCCGGAGCCGGCGAAACGATTAGCGCGTTCGCTAAATTCCGCGAGGAAGGATAGAACAAGTCGCACCCAAAATCCTCTAAGCCTTCATAGAACCGCAAACTGCGTCTATCCGAAGCAATCAAACAGAGCCCATAAGCGCATTCCTTTTTCTTGCTTTCGATGAGTGCTTTAATCTCTGCATCCGTGCAAAGCACGGTGTTGACCTCAATCGGGTCGGAATAGGAACGGGAAATGCAGTTAGCGAAGATACTTTCCGCCGCATTTCTACCCGTTTTTCCGTCATATAACAAATCACGCACGTAGCCTTTAATCGATTCTCTACCCTTGAACCTTGATACGTTCACGTCGAAAATAAACTGCTTGCGCACGTCGCTTTCGATAATTTTCAAATTCTTAATCCCCGAAAAGTACATCAAGTCGATATATTCGCTCTTGACGGACAAGTGCGGAGACATCACCTTTACGGGACGGGCGTGACAACACCCTGCGGAGATGGAGAACAGCGGACGTTTATGCCCCACGCCGTAAGGTTCCATCGCCACCAGCTCCCTCGCAAATTTCTCCGAGAAAACGTCGGTTATCTCTTCGCAAATGGGAATGGACTGTTCGAAATCTTTGGGCGTGTACGTCTTTCCGATTTCCTCGTTTAACGCCTTTTCCAAAGCGTCGAAGTTTTCAAAACGGATATTGATACCTGCCGCTTGCGCGTGTCCGCCGAACTCTTCCACGTATGCGGAACAGTTTTTAAGAGCGTTAAAGATATTCACCGTTTCGATACTTCTGGCACTGCCTTTTAACAAATCGCCGTTATGCACGAACAACAACGTTGGGCGGTTATATTCTTCCGAAATGCGCGCTGCAACAATGCCGACAAAACCGGTATTCCAACTCTCGTCCGAGAGCATGATTACGTTGCCGTACGCACCCTTTTCCAGTAATTTTTTCTTTGCCGACGCATACAATTCGTCGCAATATTTCTGGCGTTCGGTGTTATAGAGACAAAGCTTGGTAGCCAACTCGTAAATTTCCGCCTCGTTTTGGGAAATAAACAACTGAAAAGCCGCCTGCGCGTCCCCCATTCTGCCTGCCGCGTTGACGCGGGGAGCAACGTTAAACGCCAAAGTCTGCGCCGTGATCCCGTCGTAATTTTTGCCAATTAACGGCGCGAAACAAGAACGCATTTTGGTATTGAAAAGTTTCAGCCCTTCCGTTACGATATCACGGTTTTCCCCAAGCAAGGGAACACTGTCCGCCACCGTTGCCAACGTCGCAAAATCTAAATATTTATACGCCGCTTTGCCTATCAATGCGCAAGCAAGCTTAAACGCAACGCCTGCTCCGCACAGATTGTCGTAAGGGTAATCGTCTTTTAATTTGGGGTTGACGATAATGCAATCGGGCAACACCTCAGGGAGCTCGTGATGGTCGGTGACGATAACGTCCGAACCCAGCTCGTAAATATACTGCGCTTCTTTGGCGCAAGATATACCGCAGTCCACCGTAATAAACAGTTCGGGATTACACTCCTCGAAAATACGGTCGATTGCCTCTTCGGACAAGCCGTACCCGTCTACCCGTTCGGGAACGTATACGTGCGCGTCAATTCCAAACTCGCGCAAGGCATGATACATAATTGCCGAAGCGCAGATGCCGTCCGCGTCATAGTCGCCAAATACCGCTACCGTTCTGCCCTCATCACGCGCCTGCGTAATTAAGTCGACGGCCTCTTGCATACCTTTCATTAAGAAAGGCGAAAGGAAATTTTCCTCCGAGGGATGCATAAAGCGTCTAATCTTCTCCGCATCGTCCACCCCACGAGCATATAAAATACGCGTGATGTGCTCGGTCAGCCCCGTTTCTTTCGCAAGAACGGATATTATATTTAATTGTTCTTCCGAAAAGACGTATTCGGGGACGATTTTTTTCATAAAATTCCTCTGTTTGGCTCTTGTTTGCCTATTTTACAAACTTGGTCTGCTTTTCTTGGCGAGTTTGACAAGTCCTACGCATAATTGCGCCACAGTCTTTCGCTATTTTTTAAAAGAGGGCGAGGGTAAAAACGCCCACGCCCTCCCATTCTGTTTTAGAATTAGTTCTCTTTATTTTCTTCCGTTTCTTCCACGGGAGCTTCCGTTTCCGCTTCTGCTTCTTCCGCCACGGGTTCTTCCGTAACTTCTTCAGCAGATTCTTCTACTTCTGCAACTTCTTCCGTTTCAACGGGTTCTTCCGTTGTTTCTTCAACGACCTCTTCCACTTCTTCCGTTTCTTCTACTTCTTCTACTTCTTCAACGGGTTCTTCTTTCTTGTCGCATTCTTTTTTGCAACCGCAGCAAGATTTTTCTTCCGTTTCTTCCGTTTCTTCTACGGGAGCAGGAGCTGCTTTCTTTTCTTTCTTAGAAGTCTTGGTTGCGCCCTTGTAAGCGAACTTATCTTTTGCCGCTTCCTTTGCGTCAGCGATGGGTTGCAACGATGCGCTAAGTGCAGGTACGTAGAACAAACCGAGCACTGCCGCTACTGCAAGACCGATTACCGCGCTGATAGCGAACCAAACGTTCGACCAACCGGACAAGCAAGCTACCAAAACAATAGCCACAGCCGTTGCGCCGCACGTCCAAAGGATTTCCTTCTTTGCCGCGCCCTGCTTGTTGATATTCAACACGCTAACGATTGCTGCAAACAATGCAGAACCGACTACTGCGTACATGGTAGAAGCCGTTGCAGGGATGCGAGTGAAAAGAACCAACGCCGCCGTCGTGGATACCGTGAATACGATTGCCAAGCAAGCAATGACACCGTTATGCCACTTATAACGAATGCTTACGTAGATGAATGCCAAGACAGCGAATACCACGCTTGCGATTACCGCGCGAAGGATATAACCGTCAGCCAAAAATTCCAACGTCGTATCCGTATTTGCCATTACTTTAATGTGCGTACCGTACCAGGACGCGCCCTCTTTCGTGAGTTCTGCAAACGTTGCGTTCAATTTGCTTGCGATGCTTGCAACGTCCGTGTCCTTATCGAAGATGAAGATAACTTCGCTTTCGTCGCCGGTCATTTCACCGTAAACTTCATAGGAAACTTTCGCTGCGCCGAACGCTTTTTCGCATTCTGCTTTCACGTCGTCCATCTGCGTTTCATAAGCGAACTGGTTCAAGGAAACCGTCAACATTTTCTTATCCGAAACCGTTGCGCCGGGGTTGAAACCGAAAATTGCGCCGATTACGATTGCCACTGCAAGGATTACCGTAAGGAGTACGGAGAATAAAGTTGCTTTTTTACACGTCTTACTCATCGTCGTCATCCTCCCTTACGAATTTGAAATATTTATACTTATCTTTGCTTGCGGAAAGGAAGGTAAAGTTGATTGCACGGCCCCAAAGCAAGCACATGAATGCGGAAGTGATTACCGCAATGATTGCCTGCACCGCAACCGTAAACAAACCGCCCACACCGATCAACAGCGCCAAGCTGCCAAGCAACAATACCGCATGCGTATCGATGAAGCCCCAAAGCGTCTTCTTATAACCGCTCTTCACGGAAGATTCTACCGTTTTACCAAGCATTGCTTCGGCTTTGATTGCCGCGTATACCTGATAGCTGGAAACGTTGACAAGTACAAGACCCATAAGGAATACCAAAACGGTACCCATCGTTACGGGGAACACGCCGCCGGAAATGAACGCATAGCAAAGCGCGGTAACGATTACGTAGCTGAGCGTCGAATATGCATTGACAACGCCGAATCTGCCCATCTTCACGATTGCCGCAATAATCAAAACGAGGATCACTGCAAGCAAGCCGCCGAATACGAAATACAAAGCGTTCTTTGCATATACGGGAGCAAACGTACGAACTTCGCTAACGGTAAATTCTACGTCATGTCCGCCGTTTTCCAATGCGGAGTTCAACAAGATGCAAAGGGTTTGCGTGTACTGCTTGTCCGCTTGGTTTGCGGTATAATATTTCACCGTTTTGCCGCTGACGATATCACTCGTGATAGAGATGATTGCTTCACCGCCCAAAGCAAGGCTAAGCGTGCCAGCCGTGCTGGAATCCGTGCTTGCCGCCGTTACGTAGTTATCCAAAACCGTCTTACCCAAAGCGGTAAACTTGATTTCAAGATAGGATACTTCGTATTCCGTCTTTACCTTAACGCTCTTGATGATGTCGTTAATGGTATAGTCTTTATCTTTATCGGTGAGTTCGGAAATCGTCGTGCCGTCCTGTTGAAGGGAAAGTTCGCCCGTGGCCGCAAACATCGTGATTGCCTGCGAAGCACTTTCTGCGCCGCTGAAACCGTCCGAAGCCTGCGACGCGGGAAGTTCCACGCGAATCGCATAATCGTCTACGATAGAGATACGGTAATCTTCATAACCTTTCGCTGCATAACGCGCCGAAATTGCTTTTACCGCCGCATCGAAATCTTCCTGGAAATCAGGGTTCTTCGAACCGTCTTCCAAATAGATACGCTTGTCGGGGTCTTTACTGAGATACAAGCCGCCGTGTGCTTCATAGCCGTATTCCTCGCCGTGATCGTGATCGTGGTCGTTATCTTCTTCCACGTATTCGTTGGCAGGAACCACGCCGTCCGGATAATAATATGCGTAATATCCGCCGCCTACGTGGCTGTCGAGATATTCGCCGCCAATATCCATACCCAAGTCGAATTGCATAACTGCAGGGTTCCACTTCTTAATCCCATTCGTGAAAGGGATCGTAAAAGAAGGAAACGCCGTAATTGCACACAATACGACGATTACGATGGTAAGTAACGTCATTAATACCACCGATTTCTTTTTGCCCATTGAATAGCCTCCTGTTGTTATCGGGCTTAATCGCCCAATTTACAATAATACTTTTTTATTATACCTTATTTTTGAGTGGCTCGTCAAGCCATAACGGGGAAGATAGAAAATTTTTTTGATTTTTTATGAAAAAATCCTCTATTTTTTTACCCATTTTTTACTCATTTTAACAACTTTTTCTCTGCCAAAATATGCATGGCGCATTCCACGCGCTTTTTCATCATCGCGCAGGTAACTTCGTAGGGGTCGTTGATGTCCCCGTTGAAGTTGTAATTGTTGGCGCTGCAACCGCCCGAACAAATAAATTTCGCAAAGCAGTTTTCACACTTTTTACGGGTGAATAAGCAGGAATTTTTAAACAGTTCTCTCGTATCCTCGCGAATAATCCCCTCGAATACGCTGCCCATACGGAATTTTTCGTTGCCTGCAAACTGATGGCAGGGATACAAATCCCCGTTCGGCGTTACGGAAAAATATTCGTTGCCGGCGCCGCACGCAGATACGCGCTTGGAAAGACAGGGCCCACCCTCCAAATCGATGTTGAAATGGAAGAAATTAAACCCTTTCCCCTCCGCGTAACGTTGCAAATACGCGTCGCAAAGATTTTCATATTCCTTTTCGATTGCGGGAAGATGCTCTTCTCTGATTTGCAAGTCTTCAATATCCGTTACTACCGGCTCCATAGAAATAGAATCTACGCCCTGGTCGGCAATAAAGAGCACGTCCTTTGCAAAATCGAGGTTTTTCGCCGTAAACGTGCCGCGCACGTAATAGCTTTTATCGCCGCGCAAGGAAATGAAATTCTTGATTTTTTCGATGATGAGGTCGAACGTACCCTTGCCGTTGACCGATTTACGGATAGCGTCGTGCACTTCCTTTCTGCCGTCCAACGACAAAACGACGTTTTCCATTTCTTCATTGAAGAATTGAATGGTTTCCTCGTTCAAAAGCAGCGCGTTGGTCGTCGTCGTGAACAGGAATTTTTTGCCCGTTTTCGCGCCGACTTCCTTGGCATAAGATACCGTTTGCTTTAAAACGTCGAGGTTCATCAAAGGTTCGCCGCCGAAAAAGTCCATTTCCAGAACCTTTCTATTGCCGCTGTTTTTAATCAAGAAATCAACCGCCGCCTTTGCCGTTTCCAAGGACATACTTTCGCGCTTGGAATGGTACGCGCCTTCGTCCGCAAAGCAATACCGACAACGCATATTGCAATCGTGGCAGATATGGATACAAAGCGCCTTCACTTCGTTGGATTTCATCGGATAAGAGCTGACTTCGTCCTTGAACAAAAGCCCTGCTTCCTTCAAACCTTCCACGTCCGCGAGGATTTCTGCAATCTGCTCGTCCGTGATATAGGTGATATCGACGGCTTGTCCCTCCTCTTTCGCTTTTAAATAGTCGGCGGTAGGCGTATCGCATTCGTGCAAAGAGCCGCTGCCAACGTCGTAAATGTAATTTTTATCCCGATAATTGAATACATGTATCACAGTATTCTTTTTCCTCCTAAAAAGAAAAATACGCAGGCTTTTAAACTCGGTTAAAAACGGCGTACCCAAGAATACGCCGTTTTTTGCGATTATTTCCTACGTTGCATTAAACAATGCCGAAAAATCAATTTCCGGCATACTCAAAAGAATTATTTGCGTTCGATTTTCTGTTCGCGCGTGATTCTTTCGCAGGACTGGTTGCCTACCGTGCAGCTGGTTTTGCAAGCGGATTGACAGGTGCTTCTGCATTCGCCGCAAGCGGTCACTTTCTTTTCAGCGGGTTTCGCAATCGTCTTAATCATAATCGTCCTCCTGATTATTCGAGATTTATTGTTCTTATTATAATACACTTTTATTGAAATTGCAAGCGGTTTTTCTACTTTTTTCGCATTTTGAAAGTCTACGCCCTTATTTTTTCAAATTTACCGCCAAAATTCCGCCCAAAGCCCCCGTGATAAACGCAATCAAAAGCTCTAAAATTATCAGCCACGACAGCGCGAAACTACCGCCGAGCGCCGAAAATGCAAGGTAGGAAAACGCCGAAAATAAAAGCCCGACTGCGCCGCCTTTTAGCCAGCCCTTTTCCCCTCTCACAAACGCCAACGCGCCTATCGCTACCAATACCCCTTTCGCCGTTTGATTGACGGGATAGATGACCGAGTCGGATAAATTTGCCGCGCGCAGAATACAAGCGAACACAACCGCATACAAAAAAGAGAGCGCCAATGCCAACCCCGCGCCCTTTAAAACCATGAAAAAACCGTTACCGTACGTACTTTCGTTCTGCATAAAAACACCTCCGCTTTATCCTATGCCGGGGCTGCGTTTTTCAGAACGAAAAAATCGGGAAGCCATAGCCTCCCGATGTGTTTTTCTTTCTTTTTTTACTTACTTTTCTTCCGAAACTTCGTTGACGGGGTCTTCTTTGGTTTCATCCACAACGTCATTGATTAAATCGTCTTCTTCCGTCTTCTTTTCAGCAGGTTCTTCTTCCACAGCAGGCGCTGCTTTTTCTACCACTGCGTCCGTTTGATAAATCGCCTGTTTGTCAAATTTAAGATAAGATTTACCGCTTGCTTCCGTACCCGTTTCCAAAACGAAAGTATTATCTTCAGGGCAAACTTCTACAACGACGCCGCAAATACCGCCGATCGTCTTTACCTTGTTACCGGGCTTTACTGCGTTGAGCATATCCAACTGTTCTTGCTGTTTTTTCGCCTGAGAACGACGGCTCATTACCATGAAAACGACCATAACTGCAAGCAATACGAGCATAATGATCGTCGTCGGCAAATTTTCCTTAGAAAAACAACCGCCCGCCGCCCCTGAAGAGCTGGAAGAACTTAATAAACTAAATAACATATTTTTCTCCTTGAACGCCTATGCGTTACTAATTTTTATATTTCTATGATAGCTTTTTTTCGGGGTTTTTGCAAGCAATTTTTCGAAGAATTTACAGATTTTTCTATTTTTCATGTATTTTTCACGCCGCTCGCCGCGAAAAAACACGAAATACCTTTTTTTCCTCTGCGTTCTGCCTGCTATTTCCCTTCTTTTATAGCTTGTTTACCACTTGCCCTCGCCGCCGTATTTGCGGTAAAATTCCTGCGTGTATTCCTTGACGTATCCGCCCAAAATTGCGTTGCGCAAGCCCTTCATCAATTTATGCAAGAACGTAATATTATGCAAGCTGAGCAGCATTGCGCCGTACATTTCTCCCGTGTTAATCAAATGCCGCAAATACGCTTTTGTGTAATGTTTACAGCAATAGCAATCGCATTCCTCGTCAAGCGGTGAGAAATCCTCTTTGAATTTCCCGTTTCTAACCACCACTCTGCCGTGCGAAGTCATCGCTGTGCCGTTGCGCGCAATTCTCGTCGCCAAAACACAGTCGAACATATCCACGCCACGCAGCGTCCCTTCAATTAAACAATCGGGCGAGCCTACCCCCATCAAGTATCTGGGTACGTCCGTCGGCAACAACGGCTGCAAATAATCCAACAGCTCGTACATCAACGGCTTGGGTTCGCCTACGGACAAACCGCCGATTGCAATCCCGTGTTTGACAAACGGCAATGTTCTGCGCAAGCTTTCTCCGCGCAAATCCTTATACATATTCCCTTGCACAATCGGGAACAAAGCCTGCTCGGGTTTGTCGTGGAATTTATAACATCTTTCCAACCAAGCCCCCGTTCTCTTCATCGCCGCTTCCGCCTGCGCGTGGTTATATCCGTACTCGCTGCACTCGTCAAAAGCCATGATAATGTCCGCGCCGAGGTTTTGCTCTACCTGCATCGCCTTTTCAGGCGTGAAAAAATGCTTGCTGCCGTCAATATTCGAGGAAAATTCCACGCCCTCGTCGGTGATTTTGTTCAATTTTCCCAACGAAAAGACCTGAAACCCACCGCTGTCCGTCAAAATGGGTTTGTTCCAGTGCATAAACTTATGCAATCCGCCTGCTCTTTTTACTATATCGTCGCCCGGGCGCATGTATAAGTGATACGTGTTCGATAATATAATCTGTGAACCCGCTTCCTCTAAATCCCTGGGAAATACCCCCTTGACCGTCGCCTGCGTCCCAACCGGCATGTATACGGGCGTCTCTATGTCCCCGTGCGGCGTATGCAAAATACCCGCTCTCGCCCCCGTTTCAGGGTCCGTCTTGATGACTTCAAACGAAAAAAACTCGTTGTTCATACGATACCTTTTCCTTCCTTTTCCAGTTCTTCCTATTTTTCCACGCCCGATTATACCATACTTTTTCCAAAATTGCAAGGCTTTTTTCCAACCTTTTATTCATACCGAAAATAACTTTATGCATTATATACATTAATTTTATACATTTATGCATAAAAAATTAAATTTTATTAAAAAAATATGAAAAATATGCTAAAATTTAGTTGACATATGCAAAAAATGGGAGTAAAATAACACTCATCCAACAGGCGAACGGGTCTGTGAAGTCAAATTTAGAAACTTATATTAAAAAGGAGAATATGTTATGAAAGTTAAGAAAATTATCGCAAGTACATTGGCAGCGGTAGCGGCATTTGCGACGGTAGGATTTGCGTCTTGCGGCGGTCAAGACACGCTCGTAGTTTATACGGAAGCAGGTTTTGCTCCCTTTGAGTATATTTCGGGCGGCAAAATCGTGGGCGTAGACGTAGACATTATGAACCTCGTTGGTGAAAAGCTTGGCAAGAAAGTAAAATTTGAAAACGTAGGGTTTGATACGATTGTGGATACCGTTTCTGCCGGGAAGCTTTGCAACGTCGGCGCGGCTGGTATTTCCATCACCGACAAACGTAAAGAAAAGGTAGATTTCTCTAACGAATATTACACGGCTTCCCTTTACGTTATCTATGAAAAGGACAAAGCGGCTTCTTATGAAAGCACCACGACGGACGAAGTAACGGGCGTTTACTGGGATTCGCTTGCAGGCAAGAAGATAGCGGTACAAAACGGTACGACGGCAGACATCTTCCTCGGCGACGAGTTGGCAGAAGGCGGCACGCTTTACGACGTAGGTTCGTCCAAGGTCGGTTTTGACGCACTCTCTACGGCGGTTGCGGATATCGGTTTGGATTCCAACGTGCTTATCATCGACGAGCTTCCTGCAAAGAAATTAATCGAAGGCAAGAGCAACTTGGCTTGCGCCCCCCTCTATTATAAGGGTGCAGAAGGCGAAGCGGACGAAGCGGCGGTAGATACCTATGCAATCTGCGTTACGAAAGGTCAGACAGAACTCCTTGATGCCATCAACGCAGTTTTGGCAGAGCTTGGCAAAGACGGCATTCAAGCGCTTGTTGACAAGCACCTTGGTCTGTAATCGGGTATAAAAGATAATATGGAGGGAAAGACGGGTTTGCGTCTTTCCCTCGTATCACGTTTTTTAGTAAATTTATATTGGAGTTTAAACCTTCATGTTTCAAGACATTTATAAAATTTTATCGGACGGGGAAATGCTTGGATATATCTTCCAAGGCTTTTTTCACACCCTCGTCATCACGCTTATCGCCGCGACAATCGGTTTGGTTTTAGGTTTTGTCGTTGCCGTGGTTAAAATTATGCCGTCCAACAAATGGACGCGCGTGCCCAAAGTGATTTGTGAAATTTACACCACGGTTTTCCGCGGCACGCCCGTGGCTTTGCAGTTGTTTATCATGGTTTTCGCCGTGTTTGCAATCCCGGGCTTTAAACCGTATGCGGCAATTTTGACGTTTGGTATCAACTCGGGCGCGTACGTTTCGGAAAGTATCCGCGCAGGCATCACTTCCGTTGATAAAGGTCAGATGGAAGCCGGGCGCGCATTGGGTATGAACTGGCTGCAAACGATGATTCGCATCATTCTTCCCCAAGCCGTAAAAAATATCATTCCCGCAATCGGCAACGAAATCATCGCCCTGCTCAAAGAAACCTCTATCATCGGTTGGATCGGCGCAACCCCCGGCGTTGTGACTTTTGATTTGCAGGCGGCTGCCGATACTATTTTTAGAACGTATCCCAACTACTTGGCAAGCGGTATCGTCGTAGGCTGCTGTTATTTGGCTATCGTCTACGCGTTTACGCTGCTCGTGAAATATGCGGAAAAGAGGTTGCAAAAAGATGAACGATAAGAAAGCTTTTTTACAGGTGAAAGCCCTGCATAAAAAATTTAAAAAATTAGAAGTTTTGAAAGGGGTAAACCTCGACGTGTACAAGGGCGACGTGATTGCCGTCATCGGCCCGTCGGGCTGCGGTAAATCCACTTTTCTGCGCTGTTTGAATTTTTTGGAAATGCCCAACGCCGGCGAAATCAGTTTCGAGGGCAACGTCATTTTCAAGAACGAACGAGTATATTTCAAACGGCAAATGAAAGCCTTGAAGGCGCAGAAAAAATACAACAAAGCGGAATATCAAGCCATCGAACAGCAGTATCTTGCTTTGAAAGAACGAGAAAAGCCCATCGCAAAAAGAATGAACAAGGAAATCGACCTCCACCGCCAAAAGGTGGGTATGGTTTTCCAGCAATTCAACCTCTTCCCCCACCTTACCGTGCTGCAAAATATCACGCTTTCCCCCGTCAAATTGAAAAAAATGACGAAAGAGGAAGCGGAAACAAAAGCGATGACACTCTTGGAAAAGGTCGGGCTGGAAGACAAGGCGAACGTGTATCCCAACACCCTTTCGGGCGGTCAGAAACAGCGTATCGCTATCGTCCGCGCCCTTGCAATGGACCCCGAAGTTTTGCTCTTTGACGAGCCCACTTCCGCCTTGGACCCGGAAATGGTCGGCGAAGTATTAAAGGTTATGACCGAACTCGCGCAAGAGGGCATGACGATGATTGTCGTCACGCACGAAATGGGCTTTGCTCGCGAAGTGGCAAACCGCGTCATTTTTATGAACGAGGGCGTCATCAAGGAAGAGAACTCGCCTAAGGAATTTTTCGAAAACCCTAAGGACGAGCGGTTAAAGGATTTCCTTTCCAAAGTTTTATAACCTCGCGTGAATACGCAAAAATAAAGCGGAGCTACGTAACAAGCTCCGCTTTATTTTTATAAAAAGATAGGAAAAAGGCACAGCTTTTACAAGCCGCGCCTTTTAAAAAAACATAAAAGAGAAGTTAGTATAATCTGATTTATTCCTTTCCCCGAAAGTTTTTATTTATGCATACATCGTGAAATATTCTTCTCTATCGAACTCGATAACGACTTCGGTTTCCCCTACCATTTCACGCGTGATACCTATCTTCACAACGTCGCCTTTACGAACGCTGAGAAGAATATCGTTCAGTTGATACTGACGGGTAAGCATAATCTTTTCCCCGTTGTTGACGATGACGTAACGGAACACGTCGCCCGTCTTTAACTTTCCGTACGAGGACGAGGATTGCGAGGTTGCCTCTTCCGCCACCACGAACGTTTCCGTTCTCTTCAAATGCCCGTTTTCGTCAAATTCCACCTTGGATTCCTGCATCGAAACCATAACGCCGAGCATTGCGCGTTTCACCACGCCGCCGTTGTCCCAAATGTTTTTGCAAAGATTTGCAACGGGCGTAATAGGCAACGCATACCCCATGTTGTCCATGTCTTCCCCGACGCTCTTGGCGTTGACGATACCGATAAGCTCTCCTGCCGCATTAAAGAGCGCGCCGCCGGAGTTGCCGCCGTTGATGGCTGCGTCCGTACGCATAACACGGTATTCCACGTAGCGTTTGTTGTCCGTAGAACTCATGGTGATATATTCCGATTCCACCGAGATGGCGCCGCTGGTAACCGCGATGCCTGCGCCCTCGGGATTGCCGATTGCGTACACTTTTTCCCCGATGATGACCTCTTCCGAGTTCCCGAACTTCGCCGCGCTGACAAGCTTGCTTTGCAACACTTCGCTGCCCTCAACCTTCAAAATAGCGATATCATAGTCCATCGCGCCGCCCACGTACGTGGCTTTCATATAATCGCCGTGCGTGTCCGTGCCCGTCTGGGAGTTGAAATAATTGATTGCGCCGTAGGTATAAAGAAAAATCTCGTTTGCAATCTTATTTTGCGTGTTACATTCCGCATCGTATACAACGTGGTAGTTGGTGATGACGTACGCCGTGCCTGCTTCCTTGTTCAAATTCACGATAACGCCGCTGCCAGCCGAAGCCCCGTAGTATTCCGATTTCACACTCGTCTGTCCCCAACCCGTCTTGACGTTTTTATAGAACGCGCAGTTGATACTGACGACGGAAGTGATATTTTTTGCAATTTGGACGGTGTCGTTGTCTTCCTGTAACGTAACGCCCAAGCTTTGATAAAATTCCAGCTCCGTGCCCTTGAAACCGCTTGCTACCGCCGCTTCGTACAAGTCGCCAAAGCCCAAAGATTCCGCGTCTTTACCGTCTGCGCCCTTTAAACTGAGCAACCATTCCTCTTCCGTTCCGACAAAACCGTTCTTTACCGCTATGTCGTATGCACTGATGACTTTTGTACAAGAGGCAAAGCCCATCGACAACGTCGCTGCGCAGCACACAGCCAAAATTCCTTTGAAAAATTTATGCATATATACCTCTTTGCGCGTTTGCACGCACGATTGTTCCTACGTATTTATTATAGCCTTGTTTTTCGTTCGTAGCTTTATAGCTTCTTGAAAATTGTGTGATAATTGAACTTTTTTTATGCATCGGACAAATCTTGCAATTCGTCCAAAGCCAAGTGAAACGAGGGAATAAAATGTTCGAAGAAATACTCCACCTCGGGCATTTTTCTCGCAAGCAAATCTTCTTCGATGCTCTTTTTTGCTTTGGAGAACTCAGCGTTGCCACTGCGAAGCTCTTCCAAGCACTTGATATATGCCGCCAAGCGGTCTGCCGCTTTGACCAAACGCGTTTCGATGCAATCTTCCGCCGCCAACACGTACGGCGCAATTTGCTCTTGCATTTTTTCGGGCAGCGTGCCGACAATTTTCAAACAAGCGTTTCTCTCGATTTCTTTGTACGCGCCATGGATACTTTTGTTATAGTACTTGATGGGCGTGGGCAAATCCCCCGTGATGACTTCGCTGGTTTCGTGATACATCGCGTACAGCACCGTTTTCAAAACGTCCGCCTTGCCGCCGAACACTTCGTTATGAATGGTAACGAGCGCGTGCGCAAGCAAGGACACCGATTGCGAGTGTTCCATAATATTTTCATCGTGCGTCGAACGCATAAGCTGCCAGCGTTTGATGTACTTCATTCTGTCCATGTACGCATAAAAATCGTAACGCATAGTTTTCCCCTTTTTTATCCTCAAATTATGAAAAAGTATTGACAATACCGTTTTTTTGCGGTATACTGTATTTACAAAATTAAATAAATCCGTCGTGGGTGCCCTACAAAGGCTGAGATTATACCATTGGAATCGGCAAGGTAATACTTGAGCGAGAGATAGATAACCGTTTTTCAACGCGTTGCGCCATTTTTGGCGTATCACGCCGTTAAAAAAGACTTTTTGCGCCCATACTTTTATCAGTTTTGGGCGTTTTTCTTTTTCCCGAAAAGCGCGTACGGCGGAGAAGGAGTGTTTTATGTTTCTTGTTTCCTCATTACTTTCCGTCAGCGAAAAAACCACCGAAACAGTCAAATGGATCTCTATCGGCGGCGTTATCGCTCTACTTGCGCTCATTGCGCTCATCGGTAAGCTCGGCAAAGCCCGTTCCAGTGCCAAAGAAGTGGCATTCGCCGGTATTTGCGTTGCGATGTCCTTTACGCTCGCCGTTTTGAAAGCGCCCATTTTCGCACAAACGGGCGGATCGGTCACCCTCGCGTCCTTCGTACCGATCATGATTTACGCGTACGCTTTCGGACCGGCAAAGGGCTTCGTCGTAGGGCTGATACACGGGCTTCTTAACTTCATCGAAGACCCGTATATTCTCACGCCTGCCACCTTCATTTTCGATTATTTACTCGCTTTCATGAGCGTCGGCGTGATGGGATTTTTCGGAAAACTGCCCCGCAAGGAACGCGGCGTTTTGCCTATCGTTTTGGGTGCGGTTTGCGTATTTTCCATTCGATTTATTTCTCATCTTTTGTCGGGCATGATTTTCTTTGAAGCCTTCGGCGCAAGCTCTGGCTTCCCCGCCTGGGCAAGCTCAAATGCGTTCGTTTACTCGCTCATTTATCAATGCACGTATATCCCTGCGGACGCGCTCATCGCGACCATGGTCCTCGTCTTTTTAGCAAAACAAGGAGTTTTAGATAAACTTACAAAACTCATGAAAGACAAAAATCAATAAACGGCAATTTCGTCGAAAATAGATTTGTCTACGATTAATTTTTTCGCTTCCAAATCTACTTTTTTTACGACGCCTTTAACGGCAGGGAACAAAATTTGTTTCCCTGCTTTTTCTATGGTATAAATATCCGAAGAAAGATTTTTTATATCCTTTACGACGCCAAGAACTTCCCCGTCCTCCGTTTCGCACGAAAGGCCAAGGATATCCACGATATAATACTGCCCTTCTTCCAAAGCAGGCGCGTCTTCGCGAGCCCCTTCCAACTTTTTACCGCGGAAAAGCTCTGCTGCGTTGCGGTCGGGTATCCCTCGCAAACCCATATACACCGCGCCGTCGTTGCCTACGCGGAAAGAGAGTATCTTATAGGGCTTGTCGTCGATATACACCGTACCAAACGCTTTTACGTCCTCGGGAAAATCGGTAAACGTTTTTACTTTCAATTCTCCGCGAATCCCCTGGGGTTTTAATACTTCGCCTATGATAAGACGATCCATATTTCTTTCTCCTTACGCGACGGGCAATGCAAAAACGTCTTCAACGCGTACCTGCCCCCGTCTTTTTTATATAATGGCAAAAAAAAGGCTTTGTGAAAAAAAGCCTTTTTTATTGCGTTTTTACCGATGCCGAGCTATGATATTATTCGTTGTCGGTATCTACCGTGTCGCCATCGCGTTCACGGATTTCGATTACGTATTTTTTGCTGCTTGCGGGAGTAGCCGCGCGCACGATAGTACGCATCGCTTTGGCAATCTTGCCCTGCTTGCCGATTACTTTGCCCATATCCGAAGGGGAAAGGACAACCGTAACTTCGATAACGCGGTCTTTTTCATTGACTACGTATTCTACGTTTTCCTTATCCTCGGCAAACTGTTCGACAATGTATTTGATTAAATCCAACATGTTATGCCTCCTTTACGGTCAAAAATCCAATGCCACCGTTACCAAAAAACTTGGTTGCTTGTGATTATTTGGATTTCTTACCTTTGGTTTTAGAAGGACTAAGCTTGTCGCTCTTTTCGATTACGCCTGCTTTTACAAGCAAGTTCTTAACCGTTTCGGTGGGCTGAACGCCTTTTGCAAGCCATGCTTTTGCTTTTTCGCCGTCGATCGTAAGTTCTACGGGATCGCAGGTAGGTCTGTAATGACCAACACATTCAACGTATTCACCCGTTGCTGCCTTTCTGCTGTCAACAACAACCACACGATAGATAGGGTTCTTCTTGTCGCCCATTCTGAAAAGTCTCATTTTTACCATAATAATACCTCCAAAGTATCTTAAAAATTTTTTCTTATTTTTTACAGCCGCCGCTGTTTTTTCCTTTTTATCTTTTGTAACCCATTGTATCCGATTAGAAGGGTAAACGGAATTTCCCCTTCCCACCTTTTAATTGTTTCATCAGCATTTTTGTCTGCTCGAACTGTTTTAAAAGCTGGTTTACTTCTTGCACCGTCGTTCCCGAGCCTGCGGAAATACGGCGTTTTCTCTTGCTGTCGATAATCGAGGGATTGTCGCGTTCTTGCTTGGTCATCGAAAGAATAATCGCTTTCGTGCGCTCTAACTTCTTCTCGTCGATATCCCCTTCGTTTACCTTCAATTTCCCGACGCCGGGCATCATCGAAAGCATCGCTTGCGCACCGCCCATCTTCTTCATCATCGAGAACTGTTCCAAATAATCGTTAAGCGTAAAAGTGTTCGCCAGCATCTTCTGCTGCATCTTTTTCGCGTCCTCTTCCGTGATGGCTTGCTGCGCTTTTTCAATCAACGAAAGCACGTCGCCCATACCCAAAATTCTCGACGCCATACGTTCGGGGTGGAAGGGTTCTAAATCCCCCAACTTTTCCCCAACGCCGATAAATTTGATGGGCTTGCCCGTCACCGCCTTAATCGACAAACACGCACCGCCGCGCGTATCGCCGTCAAGTTTGGTCAATATAACCCCCGTCACGTCCAAGCGCGCATTGAAAGTTTCCGCTACGTTTACCGCTTCCTGACCGGTCATCGAATCGACGACCAAAAGCGTCTCCGTCACTTCGATTTCTTTCTTGATATTTTCCAGCTCTTTCATGAGCGTATCATCGATTTGCAAACGCCCTGCCGTGTCCAAAATCACGGTATCGTAATTCATCGAGCGAGCATATTCTATCGCCTGCTTCGCGGTTTTTACGGGGTTTTGCGTGCCCTTTTCAAACACTTCCACCTGCGCGTTTTTCCCGACGACTTGCAACTGCGTAATCGCCGCGGGACGGTAAATATCCCCTGCCACCAACAACGGCCGTTTGCCCTGCTTTTTTAAGTAGGTCGCAAGCTTTCCGCAAAGCGTCGTTTTCCCTGCGCCTTGCAAACCGCACATCATAATCACGGTCGGGAGCTTGGACGAAACCTCTAATTTCGCATTCTTCGAACCCATCAATGCAATGAGTTCTTCATTGACGATTTTTATAACCTGCTGTGCAGGATTGAGGGAAGATAAAATCTCCTGCCCAACTGCTTTTTCAGAAACTTCCGCGATAAACTGTTTCGCCACACGAAGATTGACGTCCGCTTCCAAAAGCGCCACGCGCACTTCGCGCATCGCCGTACGGATTTCCAACTCGGTCAATTTGCCGCGTTTGGTCAGCTTGGAAAATATATGATTAAGTCTTTCCGATAATCCACCGAATAAAGCCATGGAAACCCCCTTTTTTATTTTTTTGAATGTTTTTTATTGCCCGTTTGCGCCCGATACTTGCGCCTGCGCCAACTGTTCTTTTAACGCGTCCACTTCCGCTTGAAGTTCGGTCAACGTCCTTTCAAAGCCCAGTTTGGTTTCATACCCTTCCAACTGTTTTCTGCATTTTTGCAGACAGTCGGAAACGCTTTGACGGGAAACCCCTTTCTGTTCGGCAATTTCGCCAAGAGAAAGGTCGTAATTGAAATACAGGTCGGTGATTTCTCTCTGCGTCGCCGTCAGAAGCGGCGAGTACAAATCCCAAAGCTGAAGAAACTTTATATCGTCTTTCACTTCTCCACCTCCCGAATTCCGTAGTACATTATAACACCAAAAAAAACAAG
>JAZQGK010000188.1:0-1533 GCA_045539975.1 Candidatus Scatosoma sp.
TATGTTCGGTAAAGCGATGATGGGACAGGCGGGCGCATTGAAGCGTGCTGGGATCTCATTCACGGACGCACAAGCGGAAGTTCTTAAATACGGAACGGAAGAAGAAAAGGCGTCAATGCTTGCGGAAGTCATAACACAAAACGTCGGACACATGAACGAAGAATTCGCGAAAACCGACGCGGGGAAAATCCAGCAAGCGAAAAACGCGCTTGGCGACATGGGCGAAGAAATCGGCGCGGTTTTACTTCCAGCCGTTGCGGATTTAGTCAAGTGGTTACAGGACAACATAATGCCGAAAATGGAAGAATTCATCGGGTGGTTGAAGCAACACCCGCAAGTCGCAAAATTTGCGCTTGCACTTGCGGCCGTTGGCACGGTTGCCGGACCGATAATAATGATAATCGGTAACATCGTTACAGTAATTGGCACGTTGATAAAAATTCTGCCAATGCTTGGACGCGCGATCACGGCGGCATTCGGCCCGTGGGGACTTCTTATCGCGGGGGTTATCGCTGCGGCGATCCTGTTATACAAAAACTGGGACAAAGTCAAAAAGTTCTTGCTGAAGATATGGAACACACTTAAAAAAGTGTTCTTGAAAGTATTCGACGCGATTAAAACGGCGATAATAACATACTGGAAAACAATATGGACTATTACAAAAACAGTATGGACTACGATATTCAATGTATTAAAAACGATATGGAACGCGATAAAAACGGCCGCGTCGGTCGTTCTTAATGCGATAGTCGGACTATTCCGCAAAGCATGGGCGGCGATTAAAGCCGCATGGGCGAACGTCAAACAGTTCTTTATAAACATATGGAACGGAATCAAAAGCGCGTTCGCAAATGTCGGAACATGGTTTGCTGAAAAGTTCAGAGCAGCCGCCAACGCTATTAAAACTGCATTCGGCGCGGTGAAATCGTTCTTTAGTGGCGTATGGTCGAAAATCAAAGGCGCATTCGGTAACGTTGCGGGATTCTTCAAGGGTAAGTTTTCGGCGGCGTGGACGGCGATTAAAAACGTGTTCCGTGATGTCGCGTCATTTTTCGGCGGTATATGGGACAAAATAAAAGACAAGTTTTCGAATCTTGGAACGAAAATCGGGGACGCTATCAAAGGTGCGGTCGCGTCGGGTATCAACGGGATAATTTCATCGATTGAAAAGATAATCAACAAGGGAATCGGACTTATTAACGGCGCTATCAAATGGATAAACAAGATTCCCGGCGTTAAAATCGGCAAACTTGGGAAATTAGAACTTCCAAGATTATCATGGCATAAAGAAGGCGGAATATTCGATTCGCCGTCCGTTATCGGCGTAGGCGAAGCGGGCGCGGAGGCCGTAGTTCCGCTGAATAAGTTTTGGGATAAGCTGGACAAAATGGCGGACAATGTCGGCGCTCCGATCGTCGTTAATGTTTACGGAAGCGAAAACATGAACGTCAACGAACTTGCGGTCGCAGTTCAGAACAAGATAATTCAGTTACAGAAAAGGAAGAATTCAGCATGGGCGTAATATCAACAGGC
>JAZQGK010000189.1:0-20839 GCA_045539975.1 Candidatus Scatosoma sp.
CTTTTTTATAGCCCTTTCACTACAAAAGAGGTACAGCCCCTGGGTTGTGCCTTTTTTGTTTATAAGGGTGGGGGGATTCGATTTCATTTCATCTGAAGACGTAGGATGAAGATTTCATCAATAATTGAACCTATTTCCTGCGGTCGTTTTGCGCCTCCGTCAGATGGGTTCTCTTTAAATTACTAAGATTATGGCGATTGTTAAAGTATGGTCCGATGACAATGTAAAACCGATTAACAACGAAAAACGACCGAATAGCCAAAAATCAACAACTCTCCGATTTTGTTTGCTATAATAATATCTGAAAGCGATAAACGAAACGGAGGATACACAAATGCAAGCAATTAAAACTATTGAGCTTGTAAAGCAGTACAAAAATATAACCGCCGTGGATAAGTTGAATTTAGAAATACGCCAAGGCGAATTGTTTTCTCTGCTTGGTGTAAACGGCGCGGGAAAGACTACGACAATAAAAATGCTTTCCTGTCTGACAAAGCCTACAGGCGGAGATGCCGTTGTAGGCGGTTATAGTATTACAAAGGAATCGGAACAAGTAAAGCGATTGATTGGCGTATCTCCCCAAGAAACCGCTGTTGCTCCTAATCTTTCCGTAAAAGAAAATTTAGAGTTGATTTGCGGTATTCACGGATTCTCAAAAGAAAAGATCTCTGCGAAAATTCGAGAGCTGTCGGAGCAATTTGCTTTGGCAGATGTTTTGAACAGAAAAGCCGGCAACCTATCCGGTGGTTGGCAACGACGCGTTAGCATTGCAATGGCACTGATAAGCGAGCCTCAAATTCTATTTTTGGACGAGCCTACTCTCGGACTTGACGTTATAGCAAGGCACGAGCTTTGGGAAACAATTCGCTCCTTGAAAGGCAAAATTACGATTATCCTAACGACACACTATATGGAAGAAGCCGAAGAGCTTTCCGATCGCATCGGTATTATGAAAAACGGAAAGCTCCTTGCTGTAGGAACAGTAGAAGAATTAAACGAGAGAGCCGAAACAAACGACTTTGAAACAGCGTTCGTTTCTATCGTAAAGGATGGCGCGGTATGAGAATGATGACCTTTGCAAAAAGATGTACGAAAGAGGTTTTGCGCGATCCAATTAATCTCATCTTCGGCTTGGGATTTCCGTTGGTATTACTGCTGATTCTCAGTGCCATACAAGCAAACATCCCAGTAAGCCTGTTTGAAATTGACACATTAACTCCTGGCATTACCGTATTCGGACTGTCGTTTATGACGTTGTTCTCGGCAACGCTGGTTGCCAAAGACCGTGAAAGTGCATTCTTACAAAGACTATACACAACGCCTCTTACGGGATTTGATTTTATATTGGGATATATGCTTCCGATTATCCCTATTGCGCTTGGTCAGACGGTTATCTGCTACCTTGTTGCGATTCCTTTGGGACTTACGCTCAGCGTGAATATTATTTATTCGGTTATCGGTATGATGCCTATGGCTGTTTTCAATATTGCGCTTGGACTTTTGTGCGGTAGTATTTTGGGGGTCAAGCAGGTCAGCGGCATCTGCGGAGCATTACTTACCAATCTCTCTGCGTGGCTTTCGGGTGTGTGGTTCGATTTAAAGCTCGTGGGCGGTTTCTTTGAGAAAATAGCTAATTTGCTCCCGTTCGTTCACGCAGTAGAAATGGAAAAAGCGTTATTTAGCGGAGATTTCGGGCTTGCAGCAACACATATTCTGCCGATTTTACTGTATAGTTTGACAATAACGGTAATTGCTGTGTTCTTCTTCCTCAGACAAATGAAAAAACAGTAATGATTTCAAGAGACATACTCTATACCATATAAATTAGGACGAATTATTAAATTCGAAACCGTTTTCAAAAAATTCATCTGTTTCTTGACCGAACTCATCCGTGTATCCTATTCACCTATTACTCACAAAAAATAACCGCCTATGCGCGGTTATTTTTTTCCTTTATCTATATAATCAATAAAACGTTGCAAGCTGTTCGTCAGGAGCATTACATACAATCACTTTTTCTGCTACCAAAACGGGGCCTTTCCCTTTATAAATACGGTGTTTTTGGAACTGGACTTTGGCGGTAACGCTTATCCAATCCCTTGTCTGCAGCCCCATATCCTCGGGCAAAACGCAGGCAAGCCCACAATATTGTATATCGTCGGCACAACAAGTCATCACATGTCTGCCTACCACGACGTCTTGCGGCGCTAAGCGCTTATCCGTTGCAACAATCCCTTTAAACTTGACGGTTTTTCCTATATAGGCTTCCATATTTTCCGTCAAGTCACGGTAAAAGAAGGCATAATCTTTGTCCTCAATTTCCACGATAGGCGCATTGACGTCAAAGGGCAACGGGTCCTCTATATCATCAAAATCAGCTCTGCCGTCCGCTCTTTCGTACACGATATCCGCGCGGCGAGTAATGCCCCGAACCAATTTATGCAACGCCATCTTATCCATAGAATCGTCATAGTGGTTAAAGACAACCAACTGCGCGTTCTCTACCTTGTCAAAAACAAGCTGGCGCATATTTGCATTATAGTTTAAGATGGTACGAGCGTCAAAAAACGTCATGATTTGGTTAATCATCCAACCTTCAGGCATCGCGTTGAAAAAATCTTCTAATGCCCACATGCCGTTGTATTCAACAACGACCCGCTCCGCCCCATATTGAAGCTGCAATTTGGTAAGATGTTCTTCCGTGAGGTCTTCCTTGTCTTCAATAAGAACGTATTGCACGTTTTCCGCACCGGCGAATTTGATTGTTTCGTATTCCACTTCGCCCTCTTCCATGACAAGTAACAAAGTCTTTTCCCCAGAGGAAAAACGAGGGTCTTGCATGGTTTCTTGAATAAACGTTGTCTTGCCCGATTCCAAAAATCCCAAAAAAAGATATACGGGCGTTTCTACGGGAAGTTTTTGTGCCATTGTTTTTACCTATACCTTAAATAGATTTTCTAACGCTTTTTCGTTGATTTTGCAGCCGATTACACACAATCTACCCGTAACCCCTGCAATGCCTTCTCGAACGTCCGATTCGCCAGGAACGTAATCGAAGTGCAACCATGCGCCTTCACCCGGCACAATACCCTTTGCGCGAAGGATGACGCCGTATTTTCCCTCGTCTTTAATCTCTGCTAATGATAACAAAAGCTCTTCGCGAGTGAATTTACGGGTTGTTTCCACGCCCCAACTTGTAAATACGTCATCGGCATGGTGATGATGCCCATGTTCATGATCATGATGATGTTCGTGGTCATGATGGCAACAACAATGAGGATCGTTGCATTCGTGATCATGGTGGTGCTCATGATGATGTTCATGATGCTCATGGCAACACTCGTGGTCGTGGTGATGGTGGTCATGGTCGTGGTCGTGCTCATGATGGCAACAACAATGAGGATCGTCACATTCGTGATCGTGGTGGTGCTCATGATGATGTTCATGATGATGTTCATGATGATGGTGATGTTCCACCTCGGCGGACAAGCGTTCCAACTCAGTATGCAAACAATCTTTTCTTTCCATTGCCGCAAGAATTGTTTTTCCGTCTAATTCTGTCCAATCCGCCGTCACGATAACTGCGTGCGGATTCTTTTCCTTTAATAGGGAAACCGCCGTTGCTAATTTATCTTCCGACGTTTTGCTTGTGTGTGAAAGCACGATACAACCTGCGTTTTCTACTTGGTCATTAAAAAACTCGCCAAAATTTTTCATGTACATTTTGCATTTAGATGCGTCAACAACCGTACAATACGCATTGAGTTCCGCATTCTCCAAAGCTGCATTTTTTACCGCTTTGATAACGTCGGATAATTTACCGACGCCGGACGGTTCGATGATGATTCTGTCAGGATTATATTCCGCCGCGACCTGTTGTAAAGCAGTGGCAAAATTCCCCACCAACGAACAACAAATACACCCGGAATTCATCTCCGTGATATTGACGCCTGCCTCTTGCAAAAAACCGCCGTCAATCCCGATTTCGCCGAACTCGTTTTCGATTAATACAACTTGTTCCCCGGCGTATGCCTCTTGGATTAATTTTTTAATCAGCGTAGTTTTCCCCGCGCCTAAAAATCCGGAAAAAATATCGATCTTTGTCATAATCACACCTCTTTCTTTGGTTAAAAAGCCTTAAAATGCCCAAGTACCGTCTTTGAAAATCTGCACGCGTTTGCCGTCTTTGGTAACACCGACAATCGACATATCACGCGTACCGATCATGAAATCGACATGGATCATACTATCGTTAATACCATGCGCTTTGCATTCTTCATCCGTATAGTTTTCGTACCCCTTCAAGCATTCATTAAAGCCGTGCCCAAGCGCGAAATGGCAGCTTGCATTTTCATCAAACAACGTATTATAGAACAACACGCCCGTTTGATTGATTGGCGATTCATAGGGAATCAATGCGCATTCGCCAAGCATGCCTGCACCTTCATCCATCGATACCATTTTTTGTAAAAGAGCCTCTCCCTTTTCCGCTTTTGCCTCTACCACTTTACCGTTTTCAAAACGAAGGGAGAAGTTTTCAATCAACTGTCCCATGTACGAAAGAGGTTTGCTGGAATACACGATACCTTCCGCTGCGCCTGCTTTGGGGGAAGTAAACACTTCTTCCGTAGGAATGTTCGGGTTAAAAATTCTGCCCTGCAAAGTCTTTTCTCTGCCGCCGGCAAAAAGCCCGTCTTCTAACAGTTCTACCGTCAAATCCGTGCCGTTTGCGCTCTTATATTCGAGATACTTCAACCCAAGGTCATTCAAGTATTGACATCTATCCAAAAGGTTTTGGTTGTGCTGCGCCCATGCCTGTACGGGATCGTCGCCGTCGGCTCTCGAAGCCTTCAAAATAACCTCCCACATCTTTTCTACCGCTTCCTCTACGGGAAGTTCGGGGAATACTTTTTTCGCCCATGCTTTTCCGGGGACAGCCGCGATACACCACTGATGCTTGTTTTCAAGCGCCAAACGGTAAGGCTTTACCTGCGGATACTGCGCCTGGCGAACTTTGCTCATCTTTTCTTGGTCAACGCCGTTCATTCCGTCCGGGTCTTCCGATTCAATCCAAAGACGGCAGGAATAATTCTGCGCCTTAAATTCCCATTTTGCTTTCGCCCAAGGCGACATTTTGGAAAGGGATTCCAACGTTCTATACTGCGAGGAAAGTTTATCCGCCGGCTGGTGACTCCATTCCACGTAAACTTCGCTTGCGCCTGCCTTATAGCATTCTTCCACAACCATCGTGACAAAGTCCGGCTGATCGAGAGCTGCCGCGATAAAAACCGTCTGCCCTTCTTGAACGTTGACACCTGTTTTTGCAAGTAATTCTGCGTATTTCTTTAATTGTACTTCTTTCATATTATTTCTCCTCAATAGCTTTATTTAAAATTTCAATCGCATAAGAAACTGCACGCTTTACGCCGCCCTGTTCGAACGGTACGGCAAGATTTGCCGCTTTTAACGAGTCTAAATACCCCAACGAACCGCCGATTTCGCAAAGCTTTTTATAATCCGCCCAGCAAGCCACTTTGTCCGTTGCCTGCTTTTTCTTGAACTCCAACGCGCCCATCGTTGTCAACGTGTAGTTGATATAATAGAACGGATAGTGATAAATATGCAGTTTATGATACCACCAACCGCCGCGCGAGAAAAATTCGTTGTCCTCGCCATAATCACGCCAAGGCATGTATTTTCTTTCCAAATCGCGCCACGCTGCCGTGCGTTCATCGGGGGTAAGATTGGGGTTTTCGTATACGATATGCTGGAATTCATCGACAGCCACGCCAAACGGCACGAACGTCAAAGATTCTTGCAAGTGTTGGAAACGGTATTGCTCCGCTTTATCCCCAAAAAACAGCTCCGCATACGGATACGCAAACTGTTCCATGGACATGGAATGAATTTCTGCGATATCCGTCGGTTCGCCCCAGAGCGATTGCAAAGGCTGCGCTTTCATTGCCATATACCCCGCAAAAGCATGCCCCATTTCGTGCGTCAAAACGTCCACGTCTGCGGTTGTTCCATTGAAGCAAGAATAGACAAACGGTGCTTTATAATCGGAAAGCGTCGTCATATAGCCAGTCTGCGCTTTATTCGGCTTGTTTTCCAAATCCATCAACTGATGGTCGATCATGAAATCGATAAATTCAGCCGTTTCCGGACTCATATCATGATACATCTTTTGCGCTTGACGGACAAGATATTCCCCATCGCCGATAGGAACGGCGTTTCCGCCCAAGAAAATAAGCTGTTCGTCGTAAAAACGGATTTTATCCACTCCGATTCGTTTTGCTTGCGCTTTATACAACTTTTCGCAGAACGGAACGACTTCCTCTAAAACTTGCTGACGGAATGCCGCCACGTCCTTTTCATTATAATCCATTCTGCCTTGGTGCATATAACCAAGCGGAATAAAGTTCGCAAAACCCATGTTTTTGCCCATTTCATGACGGATTTTTACCAACCGATCGAAGATTTCGCCTAATTCTTTATCGTTTTTCTCGAAAAATTCCGCATATTTCTTTGCCGCTTCCTTTCGAACTTCGCGGTCGGGGTCGGAAAAATATTTCAATATCCCACCCATGTTTTGCACTTCGCCGTCAAAATCGATTTTGCAAGACGCCATAATCTTTTGATAGCGGTTGGTTAACTCGCTCTCTTCTTGCATGAGCGTAATATTTTTCTCCGTAAACGAATCCACCGAAAGCTGTAACACTTTCAAGAATTGTTCGCCGTATTCCGCATCGATATCCTTGCGGAACGGGGACGCGAGCAGTCCTGCGTTAAAAGCTTGCATATACGGCATAACTTCGGGGTATTTTTGGTTAATATACTCCTCTTCCTTTTCATAAAATTCATCCGAGGTATCTACCGTGTGGCGAATGGAAACAACCGTCGCCATTGTATTCAGCGTTGACGAAAATGCTTCGTCGTCCGCGATACACTCTTTTACCTCTGCGTACGAAGTCGCCGCCGCCAAACGAGCGTTTAAATCCTGGTAAAAGCTCTTAACCGCTTCAAAATCAGGTCTTTGATATTCGATGTCTTGGAATACCGTCAAATTTTTATATTCAATCGCCATTTTCTTCTCTCCTTTTATCCTATAAGATCGTAATTGACCGTTTTATAAAAAAGTTCTCGAATTTCTTTGTCGTCACGCGTCTGCGCAAGCACCCACATCAGCTTTGTGATAATGCTCTCATTCGTCATGGAGTAGCTTTCTAATAAGTCGAATCTGTTTTTCCAGCCTCTCCCCACGCGATAAACGTCCATATCGCTGCCCTCTTGCGGCACTTGAGTAGTAACAACCAACGTTTTACCCTTGCGCTCCCACGAGGTAATGATATCATAAAATCCGTAATAGTCGCCCTCGGGAACACCGCCCGTACCATAGCCCGACAGCACAACGGCGTCGTGGCATTTAAAATAGGCGTCTAAAATCTCTCCGTTCATGCCCGGTGTTAGGGTGAGCAAACCCACTTTCGCGTCGATTTTAAGGAAAATTTCCGGCGCGAGCCTCTTGGGCGTGCGAATGTATTGAATAATTTTTCCGTCGCGGATAACGCCCAATAAAGGGAAGTCCACACTGTCGAAGGCATTAAAGCTCTTCGTGCGAATTTTCTTCGCTTTTGTGCCGGCTATCACCTTGCCTTGGAATACGATTACCACGTCGGACGCCTCTTCCGACGCCGCATACAAAAAGCTGTCGCGCAGGTTAATTCTTGCGTCTGTATCTTCCTTATTTATCGGCTTTTGCGAACCGGTAAAGACAATGGGCTTGGGAGAATGTTGAATCATGTATGACATCATTGCAGCCGTATATGACATTGTATCCGTGCCGTGGCATACGACAAAACCGTCGTAATTGTCGTACTGCTCCGCTATCGTTGTCGCTAATTTTACCCAATGTTCGGGAGTAATGTTCGTACTGTCAATATTGTAAATTTGTATCGCTGACGGCTGACAAAAATCAAAGATTTCAGGCACGCATTTTAACAGTTCATTCGCCTGCATTTGCGGGATTAAACCGTCTGACCCTAAATGAGAGGCTATCGTTCCCCCGGTTGCTATCAAGAGTATTTTCTTCACGTTTATCACCTCGTCAACGCGTTACTTTTCGACGAATATAATCGCCCTTTTTCAAGGGATACGGGCATTTAATCCAGTATTTCCCTTGTACCAGCTTGGCATCATCCGTGCGTTCTTTGATTGTAGTAAGAATTTCGTTTGCGACAAACGCTTTACCAAAGTTTTCATCGGGCGTTAAAGCTTCTAACACGTCTCCCTCTCTAAATCGGTTGCGCATCGATACTCGCACATACCCATCCACAGTTTCCAACACGTCCGCAATATATACGTAATCACCGCGGGATTGACTGTCTTCGTAGTTGACCGTTTCATTATTATCCCCAAACGCATACGCCTGCGTATAGGCGCGATGGGCAACGTTGGAAAGCTCGGTTTGAGCCGCTGCAATATCCCCACCGTCTAACAATCGACGATACGCATTAATAACGGTCGCTAAATAATAACCGCTCTTCATTCTGCCTTCGATTTTAAAAGAACAAACGCCTGCGTTTTCTAAATCTTTCAAAGCTGCTGACATATTCAAATCTTTGCTGTTGAAAATATACGTTCCTTTGCCGTCCTCTTCCATAGGCAACCATTCCGATTTTCCGTTGGTGGCATTGAGGGCGCGAACTTCATAACGCCAACGACAGGACTGAACGCACGCGCCGCGGTTAGACGAACGGCCGTCCAAATAGTCGGAGAGCAAACATCTGCCGCTATACGAAATGCACATCGCGCCGTGGATAAATGCTTCCAACTCCATATCCGGGCAAAATTCGTGGATCTCCGAAATCTCTTCTAACGATAATTCACGCGCGAGGACTATTCTTGAGACGCCTTGCTCTTGCCAAAATTTAACCGCGTATTTATTGGTGGTATTGGCTTGCGTGGAAAGATGAAGCTGGAGCTTGGGCGCAACTTGTTTTGCAATATATATCACGCCGGGGTCACTAATAATTGCTCCGTCCACGCCGATTTCTTCCAAAAAAGAAAAGTAGTCTTTGAGTAAGGCAAAATCGGCGTTACGCGCAAAGACGTTCGCCGTTACGTATAATTTTTTGCTTAATCCGTGCGTGAAATCAACGGCTGAACGCAATTCATCCGCCGTAAAATTATCCGCAAACGTACGCAGGGAAAACTGTTTTCCGCCTACGTATGCCGCGTCCGCGCCGAAATACAGCGCTGTTTTTAACTTTTCATAACTCCCAGCAGGGGCTAAAAGTTCCGGTTTCATATTTGTCCTTTGCGTAATTTCTTACGCGTTTTTTCCTTTGTAAACGGATAATGCCACTCCATCTCCTACATTCAAGACGGAAGTGATAAACTCTTCGTCGTTTGTCACCGTTTGAAGATAGGAACGGATTTTATCTACAATGGAATGGCGCTTTTGCGGCGTCGGCTCTTCACCGCTCACCCAACCGTATAACAATACGTCATCCGCAAATAAAGTAGCGCCCTTTTTCATAAGTCTTTTTAAGTCGAATAAATATTTTTCGTACTGCGCTTTCGGGCCATCAAGGAAAACAAAATCGAATTCCCCGTCCATCATTGATAAAATCTCGCCCGCATCGCCTAAATGTGCAACCGTTCTGTCCGCTACGCCAAAGTGAAAAAAGTTGTTCTTCGCCTCTACGTAGCGTTCTTCTTCAAGCTCTATCGTCGTCAGTTTAGCATCCGGACAAGCCAATAACATCGCCGTACCCGAAAGACCCACCGCCGTGCCTATTTCCAAAATGCGTTTGGGTTTTACCATCTCCACTGTCAGCAAAAGAAAGTTCAACGTTTCTTCGTCCGCAACGGGGATTCCTCTGTCCAACGCTTCTTGGCGGCGAGACGATAGCTCTTTGTTTATATGCAATTTTACTAACGACGCGGTATATTCCATAATCCGTCCTTTTGGCCTTTTTCTTTTCCCTTAGACGTCGAGAATGGAGACGACGATCAAAGGCGCTTGTTTCGTCTTTTTGTAAAAATAATTTTTGAGCGACTTGCGGATATAATTTGCGAGCTCTGCTTTGTTGCCGTTTTCGTAATCATATCCGTCTACGATACGTTGCACGAAATCGTACATTTCCGTTTCCGTTTCATTCGAAGCAAACACGCAACCGTGCGATTCAATGACAGGGGCGTTTATTACGTAATTCCCCGTCACCGCCAACGCGATAGTAAACACGCCGTCAGCGGACATTTTTAAACGGTCTTTCATGACTTCGCTCGTGCCGTAATCCTCTACGCCTTCCCCGTCGATAAGCCTCGTACCAGCCGGAACGTTTTCCCCAAAGTTCATCGAGTTTTCCGTCAGTTCGACACAGTTACCGATTTCGGTGATGAGAATGTTTCTCGCAGGCGTGCCTAAGGACTCCGCAAGCTGGGCATGGCGCTTTAAATGGCGGTATTCACCGTGAATGGGAATAAAGAATTTAGGGCGGAGCAAGGAAAAGAGTATCTTGTGCTCTTCCTGGCAAGCATGCCCCGAAACGTGGATTTTTTCCAAACTTTCATACACCACTCGAGCGCCCTTTTTGTAAAGATTATTGATGACGCGGTATATCATTTTTTCATTGCCGGGAATGGGGTTCGCCGAAATAATAATCGTATCGTTTTCCCCGATGGTTACTTTGTTAAAGTCCCCAGACGCCATGCGCGTTAAAGCGCTCATCGGTTCCCCTTGCGAACCCGTCGAAACGATAACAAGTTCTCCGTCGAATAAGTTTTTAGTCTTTTCTATATCGATTAAAACGCCTTCGGGAATCTTTAATTCGCCGATTTTAACCGCCGCCTCGACAACCTTGAACATGCTACGCCCGGAAAGAGCTACTTTTCGTCTGTATTTAACCGCCAAATCGATAATTTGCTGTAAGCGGTGTACGTTGGACGCAAAAGTGGCAATAATGATACGTCTATGAACGTTTTCCGAAAATAAATGGTCTAACGTTGTTCCTACAACCGTTTCACTCATGGTGTACCCGGGACGTTCGATATTCGTCGATTCGCCCATGTACAGTAAAACGCCCTCTCTGCCAAGCTCTGCAATCCGTTTAAAATCTATGGGTTCGCCGGCAACGGGCGTGAGGTCGATTTTGTAATCCCCACTATGATAAATCAACCCGTTAGGAGTGCGAATTGCCAAAGCACAAGCCCCTGAAATGGAATGGTTTACATTGATAAATTCCACCTCGAACGCACCCAGTTTTATCTTTTCGCCGGGTTGCACCACTCGTTCAATCGCATTTTGGATATGATGTTCTTGTAGCTTGTTATCCGTGAGCATCAACGTCAGCTTTGTCCCATAAATGGGCGTACTTTCATCAAGCTCTTTCATCAGATACGGAACGCCACCGATATGGTCTTCGTGACCGTGCGTAAGCAAGATTCCGCGGATTTTTTTCTTATTCTGTGCCAAATAAGTTACGTCGGGAACAACCGAGTCCACCCCCGGCATATCTTCGCCGTTGGGAAACGTCAAGCCTGCATCCACGATGATAATGTCCGTTCCGTACTCGATTGCGGTCATGTTTTTGCCGATTTCGCCAACGCCGCCAAGGAAAATGATTTTCGTGCTCTTTTTCTTTCGGCTGGACGCGGTATTTTCTTTCGTTTTCTTCGCCTGTTCTTTTATCGGTGCAGAAGCTTTTTGTCTCGTGTTTTTTACAGGGGATTCCTTCTTACCTTTTCCGCTCGGCACACTCTTTTTGCCGTTTGTTTTCTCTTTTACTTTTTTAGAAGGCTTGCTTGCGGTCGTGGCGTTGCGCTTTGTATTGCGACGCGTTGACTGTCCCTCGGCAAACGCCTTAAAAATAGCGCTGTCTTCCGCGTTAAATGCCGTTCCTATGGGATTCTTTTTGGCTTTCGTGGAACGTTTGGTTACAGAGGTGGACTCTGCAACCGTTTTCTTTGTTGTTTTCTTTTCTTTCACTGTTTTAATCTGTCTCCTATATCGCGCTTTATGTAAACACTCTCCTTTTGCGCGCCTTGAAATCTTATCTCATAAAATAGAGAGCCGAAATTATGAAATTATCAGCCCTCTTATCGTTATTCTTATGTGTCTTTATTTAAAAATCTAAATCCACCTTTTTCTCTTTGGTCGCTTTGATGTACCCGTCTTCGTAGAGCTGTTGCGTCGTCGCAAATCCGTATTCCGTTACGTAGTCGGTTTCCACGAAGTTTTCTTCCTTTTCCGTTTCCAGTTTCGAAGCCAACGCAACAACCAAACGCATCGCTTTCTTCAATGCCGCGTCGCTCTTGACCTTGACCATGAAAGGCGTATGTTCATATGCCTTTTGAGAGCCAACGTCCTTTTGATGATAAACCGTCGATTTAAATTCTTCATCGTTAGGGTCTAACGCAAGATACAAGCCAAGCGTTTTACCGCAAATGGTAATTTTTGCTACCGTATCACGGCCAAAATTAAATCTGTCGCCATGCCAGCTTACGTTGGAATTGATTTTCTTGTAAGAGGTCAATTCGTTTTTCAACGCACTATAATATTCTTTTACCTTTTCATCGCTCTGCTTCATCTTTGCCGTGAAGCTCTTTTTCAAACGAATGACAAGTCCCGTTTCAGCGTCCATGTACTTCCCGTCGCCGATTTCCTGGAAATCGGGCACAACCGCAACCGCAAGTTCGTCTTCCGCCGTCGTTTCTTCTGTGGGCTCTTCCTGAACGGGTTCTTCGGGCATATCCTCTACCGGTTCTTCTGCTGGTTCTTCAATAAGTTCTTCCGAAACGGCGCAAACCTCAAACATTTCGGACAATTCTGCCGCTACGCCTTTTGCAAGTGCCTTAATCCCCTCATCGTCAAGCATCAAGTCAAAAGAATCTTCTACCTCTTCCGTTTCTTCCGAACCTACAACAATCAATTTATTGTCCACGATTTCAGAAATGCGGTCATAGTCAACAGGGTCCGCAACGGATACCTTGCTTGCAACTTGATCGGCAAGCTTGGAAACGCCGTCGCTATCAAGCACAACGTCGTACGTCTGCGGTTTTTCCGCCAACTTTTTCGCAACGAGATCCGCCAAGCGTTCATAATCCACTTCGGGCGTCGCAGACGAAGGAATGGAAAGTTTGTCTGCCACCGCCGATGCGAGCGCATCTACGTTGATGCTTTCGCATGCAGTCTGTAATGCAGTCACTTTTGCTTCAAGTTCTGCAATTTTCGAACCGATTTCTTCTTTTAAAACGGATTCTACGCCGTTATAGATACTTTGATTTTGTTTATAACCGTAACGGAGTTCTTTGGAAATCGACGCATACGCTTCATCTTTATCCGCTTTCATTCCATCGCGCAACGCTGCCATTTGCGAAACGGAGCTGTGAAGCTCGTCAATGATTTCCTTTTTCATCTTTTGCATGTCAACCATGATTGCTTGATAGAACAGTTCTCTTTTATCCGCCATTTTTACACCTCGGTTCTCGTCATACGAGTTATTTTTCAAGCTCGTTCTCGTGGAACGATTACATAAAAGGGGCTACCATGTACCGATTCACGAGATTTTTCTTAAAAAATCGCATGGTACCACTCTTATGCTTACATTATAACATATTCGGGCCTTTCGGTCAAGGGGTTGGGCAAAAAAAATTGTAAAAAAAACGGCATTTTTCACATGAAAAACACCGTTTTTGTCTAATTTTGTAGTCCTTAATTCATTCGCCGTTTCCCTTGCACCTTTTTCTTGCAAAAACAGCGGTGAATGCGTACCTGCCCCTTTCATTTTAAAACGGTACGAACATTCGCACCGTTTTCTTTTGAGATTATTCTTCGTCGTCGTAAGGAAGGTCTACGTTGTGGTATACGTTTTGAACGTCATCGTGATCTTCTAATGCGTCGATCATTTTTTCAAACGTCGCAACCTTATCTTCAGGAAGCGTGATTTTGTTTTGAGGAATCATGGCAACTTCTGCTTGTACAAAGCGGATTTTATCCTCTACTTCCTCGTTTCTTCTACCCTGAGGCGCTGCTGCAACCATTTCCTTGTTCTTGTCTTCTAAATATTTACGAACTTCGGAGAATGCTTCGGGTGCCGTGAAAATTTCATACACGTCATCGCTGACAACTACGTCGTCTGCACCTGCTTCTAAAGCAATTTCCGTAATCGTATCTTCGTCGAGTTCTACCGTTCTTTCGATTACGATATAACCCTTGTTGTCAAAGTTATACGATACGCAGCCGTTTTGACCGAGCTGCCCGCCGTGTTTACCCAAAATTGCGCGCACGTCGCCCGCCGTACGGTTAATATTGTCCGTCAAGGTAACGATGATAACCGCCGAACCCGCTACGCCGTAGCCTTCATAGGTCAATTCTTTGTAATCTGCCCCACTCATTTCGCCGGAAGCTTTTTTAATACTGCGCTGAATGTTATCGTTGGGCATGTTTGCCGCTTTTGCTTTTGCAATAATATCGGCAAGCTTGCTGTTCGTTTCAGGATTCGGGTTGCTCTTAGCGGCTACTGCAATTTCTCTGCCGAGCTTCGTGAAAATTCTGCCCTTCGCTGCGTCCGCCTTACCTTTCTTTGCCTGTATGTTGTGCCATTTGCTATGTCCTGACATGATTATTTCTCCTTATCTTTATTCCATGAATACGTCTTTTTGCAAAACGTACATAATGATCCCTGCCGAAATCGCCGCATTTAAACTTTCCTGCGTGTCTTGCATGGGGATTTTTATCGTCGCATACGCCGCGTTTCTAACCTCTTCCGAAACTCCGTTCGCTTCGTTCCCTATCACGAGTGCAAATTGCTTGGGCGGTTGGTAGGAAAACACATTTGCCCCACCCATGTCCGCGATCAATATCGGCGTATCCTTTAAAACAGATAAAATTTCCGCGCGTTCTCCACGATAAATTTTCGTGAAAAACACACCGCTCATGCTGGCGCGAACACTCTTGGGAGAGAACGGATCGGCGCATTCTTGCGTCAAATACACTTCATTGTATCCAGCCGCGTTCGCCGTACGCAAAATCGTTCCAAGATTGCCTGGGTCAGCCACTCCGTCTAAAAGCAGACATTTGCCCGTAGGCGGACACAAGCGAGTATCGGGAATACGCACGCGGCAAAGAATGCCTTGCGGCGTCTTTTCGTCGGATAAATGGCGGAATACGTCATCGGAAACCCGCACGACTTTCTCCTCTGAAAACGCCACTTCTCCCGTGTAACTTTCGGCAATAAATACGCGTTCCACGTCATAATCGCTTCTTTGACATTCACGCGACATTTTCCAACCTTCCACGAGAAAAAGACCCGTTTCACGTCTGCCCTTCTTGTCTTTTAATGCCACCGTTTCTTTGATTAAAGGATTGTTTTTCGACGTTAAAATCATTGTTTAAAAATAGTGAAAAAGCCTTTTAGCTATGTTTCAAGTAAAAGGCTTTTTGTCTCGATTAAAGCGCTGCTTTTGCTTTTTCAACAAGCTGCGTGAATGCCGCTGCGTCGTTTACAGCCAAATCAGCAAGAACCTTTCTGTTGAGGGTGATACCTGCAACGTTAAGGCCGTGCATAAGCTTGCTGTAGGAAAGACCGTTCTGTCTTGCAGCTGCGTTGATTCTTGCAATCCACAAACGACGGAAATCTCTCTTTCTCAATCTTCTGCCGATGAACGCATAGTTCAAGGACTTCATTACCGCTTCTCTTGCAATTCTGTAAGAACGGCTCTTGCTTCCATAGTAACCTTTGGAAAGTTTAAAAATCTTTCTACGCTTTTTAACAGCGTTAACTGCTCTCTTAATACGCATAATCTCTATTCTCCTCTATCTTATTTCTTGTAAGGCATCATGCTCTTAACGGTGTTTTCCTGCGTGGAAGCAACGAGAGCGCCCTGACGCAAACGTCTTTTTCTCTTTCTGTTCTTGGTTTCAGCTTTGTGGTTCTTACCACTGTGAGAACGGTTTACTTTACCCGAACCGGTAAGCCAGAAACGCTTTTTGGTACTGCTATGTGTTTTCTGTTTAGGCATATTTTTATCCTCCGAATTTTTTTCTTCTTTTTTATATTACCAAACTGTCTTTTCTATCAGTTTCAGTATCTAATTATTTTGCAGGCGAAAGAATCATCAAAATGTTTCTGCCTTCCGTCTTGGGCGCTTTGTCCATGACTGCTTTGCCGCCGAGCATGTCAAAGAAACGATTCATTACGTCCACACCCATCGCTGCGTGCGCCATCTGTCTGCCGCGCATACGAATGGAAACTTTTACTTTGTTGCCGTCGCCAAGCATTTCAATCGTCTTCTTCGCTTTTACGTTCAAATCGCCAACGTCAATGGTCATCGAAAGGTAAATTTCTTTCAATTCCACAACCTTTTGGTTTTTGCGGTTTTCCTTTTCGCGCTTTGCTTGCTCGAATTTAAACTTCCCGTAGTTCATGATTTTGCATACGGGAGGCACGGCGTTAGGAGAGATTTTTACCAAGTCCAAATCTGCGTCCTCTGCAATGCGTAAAGCTTCTTGCGCGCTCATGATGCCGAGCTGTTCACCTTCTGCGGAAATGACTCTGACTTCCTTGTCACGAATTTCTTCGTTGATTTGATGCTGTTCTTTAATGGTAGTATACCTCACGACAAAAAATTAAAGGGTTGCCAGCATAGCAACCCTTTTTCGACGTAATTCTCCCGCTGCCGCGGTGTTGAAAAATATCGAGCCGTACCGATCTGTATCGCACGGCGAGAAGGTTCGCTTCTGCTTTGACCTTAAACATATTACCACATCGTCAAACCTTCTGTCAAGTAAATTTTTAATATTTTTCAAAAATATTTCAAATTATTTTTTCTATCCCTTAAAATACCGCTTTATCTTCGATTTCCTTCAAAACCGTTGCGATAAAATCGTCCGCGGAAACAACCGACTGCTCGCCGTCGCGACGACGAACCGCTACTTGGCCAGCCTCCATTTCCTTATCGCCGATTACGAGCATGTAAGGTACTTTTTCCATCTGCGCTTCACGAATCTTGTAGCCGATTTTTTCATTTCTATCGTCCACCGAAACGCGAATGCCGACCTCTTTCATCTTCGCGCAAAGCTCTTTTGCGTAAGCTTCCTGTCTATCCGTAATCGGAAGAACTTTTGCCTGCAACGGCGAAAGCCATACGGGGAATTTGCCTGCAAAATGCTCGATAAGAATACCGATGAAACGTTCAATCGAACCAAAGGCTACGCGGTGTACCATGATAGGTTGATGCTTCGCGCCGTCTTCGCCAACGTATTCCATTTCAAATCTTTGAGGCAACTGGAAGTCAAGCTGAATCGTACCGCACTGCCATGTTCTACCGATGGAGTCTTCCAAGTGGAAGTCGATTTTCGGGCCGTAGAATGCGCCGTCGCCTTCGTTGACAACGTAATTCAAGCCCAAATCGTTCAACGCACTGCGCAAGGATTCGGTTGCTACTTCCCAATCCTCGTCGCTACCCATACTGTTTTCAGGGCGAGTAGAAAGTTCCACGTGATACTTAAAGCCAAACAGCGTATATACCTCGTTAATCAAACGAACAACGCCCTTGATTTCATCTTTAATCTGTTCGCGCGTCATGAAAATATGCGCGTCGTCCTGCGTAAAGCAACGAACGCGGAAGAGTCCGTGCAACTGACCGGATTTCTCATGGCGGTGTACAAGTCCGAGTTCACCCATGCGGATAGGCAAATCTTTATAGCTATGCGGTTCATTTTTATAAACCAAAATACTGCCGGGGCAGTTCATAGGCTTGATTGCGAAATCTTCTTCGTCCACTTTGGTCGTGTACATATTGTCACGGTAATGATACCAGTGTCCGGACGTTTCCCAAAGTGTGCGATTGAGCATGATGGGCGTTTGAATTTCCACATACCCTTCTCTCGTGTGAATCTGTCTCCAATAGTCAACGAGCAAGTTTTTCAACACCATACCGTTGGGCAGGAAGAAAGGCAAACCTTTGCCTTCGTTCATGATTGCAAACAGTTTCAATTCTTTGCCAAGCTTTGTGTGGTCGCGCTTCTTCGCTTCTTCCAACATGGTGAAATACGCTTCCATTTCGTCCTTCTTTGCAAACGCCGTACCGTAAATACGGGTGAGCATTTTGTTATGCTCGTCCCCTCTCCAATACGCACCTGCGATACTCGTAAGCTTGAATGCTTTAATCTTGCCCGTAGAAGGAAGATGAGGTCCGCGGCAAAGATCGGTAAAGTTGCCCTGTTTGTAGAAAGAAATGGTTTCCCCGTCGGGCAAATCGTTGATGAGCTCTACCTTATAATTTTCGCTGTAACTTTCCATGAGCGCAACAGCTTCGTCCTTAGGCAACGTAAAGCGTTCGATGGGAAGATTGCTCTTGATAATCTTCTGCATTTCCGCTTCTACCTTAGCAAGATCGCTTTGCGCGATGGGCGTTACAAAATCGATATCGTAATAGAATCCGTTGTCGATAACAGGACCGATAGAGAGTTTGCAAGTGGGATAAATCGTCTTGATTGCCTGCGCTAATACGTGCGCGCAAGTATGACGGTAAACCTGCAATCCTTCCTTATCTTTCAAAGTAACGATTTCCAAAGAATCACCCTCGTTTAACACGTGGGAAAGGTCCACAAGCTCGCCATTGACTTTTGCGCAAACTGCATTTCGAGCCAAGCCCTCGGAAATTGCAAGCGCCGCTTGCATCGCCGTTGAGTTTTCCGCAAGCTCCATCTTGTCGCCACTTTTTAAAATTACGTTCATAATGTTCCTCCGTAAATATATTCCTATGTTTTTATTTTTTTCAATAAAAAAATCCTTAAACCCTAACCCAAGAGTTTAAGGACGCAAAATTTTTGCGCGGTTCCACCTTAATTGCCGTTAATAACGACCGCTTTTATTATCAAATTGACCAAACGTAAAGTGGTTTCACCTTCGTCGCGGAATACCCGTTTCACAGCCAAAGAACGGATTCTCTGAAAAACCGATGACGACGCTACTTGTCTTTACGGTCTTATTGTACTCCTTTTGATTGGCTTTGTCAACTTTTTTAAAGAAGTTTTTAACAAAAAACAGCCTTTTTACCATAATATTTTTTCAAAAACGCACACGTCTGTTCGTCCACTTCCCCAAAACAATATACGTATTCCGCGCCGCTAATGATAATTTCTCCTATCGGGGATTCCACACCTGTCAACAAACTGCGGGTAAGCAATCGATACTCCCCATCGTATACTTTTCCACCTTTTACGTATAATTTCCCCTCTCCATCTTCCACGAGAAATTCCAAAAAATCTTCCACGGAAGATTCGCTCATCTCCGTAGGGACGTAGTCCACAATACCGTCCCACCTCTTTTTGAGTTCTTTCAAACGAAAATGGAAAAAACCGTCAAGACAATAGCTGCAATACCCTCGCAAACGACGCGCTACGTACGCTCTATCCTCACGGTAGTCCGCCGCCACTAAAGCGGTCAGCAACAGCCGTTTTTGCATATTAGACAGCATCGGCAACGGCAAGCGGCGTCTAAAATATTCGTATTTGTACCCAACGGCAATCACGTCAGCGATATGTTCTTCGGCGAATTTGCGCACGTATGGGCAGTATTCGCGGTCTGTTTTAAAGGCTATTTCCGTGCTTTCACCGTGTTTTTCCAGTTCGCACTCTGCCGGTAAAAAGGAAAAACGTTCGCGCACTTTGCCGTAGAGATAGGACATATACAGACCGTCAAAGCCGTTTTGTGTTATCGTTATTTCTTCCACAACATTATTGTATGCCGTAAAAACAAAATTATTTATTCGTTTTATCAATTTCGCCCCCCTTTACACCGTGTTTTCCGCTTGACTTGTTTTTAAAAATACATTATAATATGTAGACAGTTATTTTTTGGATTTTGATTCCGCAATGGAACGTTGCGGAAAATTCGGAGGTTATTTAGTATTATGGATATGAAATCCGTAGAAAGCAAATGGCAAGCAAAATGGGAAAAAACAAAAGCAAACGTATTCAATAAAAAGAATATGGATAAAAAGCTTTACGTTTTGGAAATGTTCTCCTATCCCTCTGGTTCGAAACTGCACGTTGGGCATTGGTATAACTACGGCCCGACCGATTCGTATGCTCGCTTTAAGAAAATGCAGGGCTATGAAGTTTTCCAACCTATGGGATTTGACGCATTCGGTTTGCCTGCGGAAAACTTCGCGATTAAAACGGGGATTCATCCCAAGGATTCTACCGAAAAGAATATCGAAACCATGGAACAACAGCTCCGGAAAATGGGCGCAATGTTCGATTGGTCCGCGGAAATGGTGACCTGCGAAGAAAATTACTATAAATGGACGCAATGGCTGTTTATTCAGCTCTATAAAAAAGGTCTCGCGTATAGAAAGGAAGCCTTGGTAAACTGGTGTCCTTCCTGCGAAACCGTTCTTGCAAACGAACAGGTTGTCGGCGGCGTTTGCGAACGTTGCAGCTCTACGGTGCTTCGTAAGGACATGACGCAATGGTTCTTAAAAATTACCGATTACGCAGAGGAACTTTTAAAAGACCTCGATGGGTTGGATTGGCCTGAAAAAACCAAGCTCATGCAGAAAAACTGGATCGGGAAATCCACCGGCTGCGAAATCAATTTCGAGTGCGAAACGGGAGATACGATTACCGTATTCACTACCCGTCCCGATACCGTATTCGGCGTAAATTACGTCGTTCTTGCCCCTGAGCATCCCCTTGTAGAAAAGCTCAAAGAAGCGCACCCTGAACGCGCGGCGGATATCGACGCATACGTACGTTATGCCGCGGAAGCAAACGACATCGACCGACTTTCCACGACTCGTGAAAAGACCGGTACGTTTACGGGCG
>JAZQGK010000190.1:0-16010 GCA_045539975.1 Candidatus Scatosoma sp.
CGGTGTCACCATACAGCAAAAAAGAAAAGCAATAACGCTTGTCTTTTTTGCTGGTGACCCTTAACCAACCTAAATCGAACCTTTTTGCGGGAAACTCCGATACCCTTAAAAGGGAACCCTCGGAGAGCGTCGTCGTTTTGCAAAGCAAAACTCCTCGAGCGAACCGATGTGTTCTTCATCATTCCCGTACGTGTCACCAAAAGCAAAATTCCTAAACCGAACGCTGTTCGATTTAGGAATTTGCTGGTGACCCGTACGGGACTCGAACCCATGATACCACCGTGAGAGGGTGGTGTCTTAACCGCTTGACCAACGGGCCTTATTTTATTGTTTCCCATAAGACACCACCCTACGGGTGGGTCTCGGACAAAGTAAGGATTGCTTTGTCCTCGGTCACGCTCTATGCTACCTATCGCATTTCGCTTAACTCGCCCCTAAAAAGCATTATCAATGCTTTTCTTAACGGGCAGCTCGGCTTAACCGCTTGACCAACGAGCCTTTTTCAATTTACTGTCGTAGTATATCATCTTTTTTTGCAAATGTCAATCAATTATTAGCCCTTTTTCGACTTTTTTTACGTTCATCTTTATATTTTTTCCTAAATTATGTCTGCCCTATCGCCCACCTGCCACGCTCTCTTTTATGATAAGATAAAAATTTATCGATTTAACGATTATTTCTTTGCCTATCTATCCCTGCAAGCATTTGCTAAACGGATAAAAGTGTGATATAATATAATAAAGTATTATGCGCTTGCATACTGAAATTTAATAATAATTATTACTAAGGAGGCTACTATGGCTCATTTACAAGAAGCGGCGGTGAGAAAAATCAACGAGATTTGCGACAGATACGCAAACGATAAAACCCCGCTTATGATGATTCTGAGCGACATCCAAAAGGAATACGGCTACATCCCTCTTGAAGTACAAGAGCTTGTATCCGCTAAAACGGGGATTTCTGTCGCTGAAATTTACGGCGTCGTTACTTTCTATTCCTTCTTCTCCCTTACTCCTAAGGGAAAATACGTAATCGGCGTGTGCCTCGGTACGGCTTGCTATGTTAAAGGCGCTCAGCAAATCCTTGATAAATTCGCTGAAATTATCGGGATTAAACCGGGCGAAACGTCTGCGGACGGCTTGTTTACCCTCGACGCTTTGCGTTGTATCGGCGCTTGCGGGATTGCGCCTGCCGTTACTATCAACGGAAAAGTGTACCCTAAATTGACCGTGGACGCTGTTCCTAAAATCGTAGATGAATACAAAGCAATGGAGGCTAATAACTAATGATTAAGAATTTCGACGAGCTTAAACAAACAAGCGCAAAATGCGCCTCCTGCCTCAGCGCGAAGTTTACCGGCGCAGACGGCAAAAGACATATCGTTCTTTGCGGCGGTACGGGCTGTCTTTCTTCCAGAGCAGACGAAATTACCGCGCTCATCAATAAGATGGTTGCAGAAAAGCATTTGGAAGACAAGGTTACCGTTAACCAAGTAGGTTGTTTTGGGTTCTGTTCCCAAGGCCCTTTCGTGAAAATTTATCCCGAAGATACGCTTTATCGTCTCGTGCAAGTTGAAGACGTAGAAGAAATCATTGAAAAGGATATCATCGGCGGCGAAACCATCGAACGTCTTTTGTACGTTGACCCCACCACTTCCGAAAAAATCACGAAGCAGGAAGATATCAATTTCTATAAAAAACAAGTGCGTATCGCTTTGCACGGTTGCGGCAGCATCAACCCCGAAAATATCGAGGAAAGTCTTGGTGCAGGCGCTTTCCAGGGCTTGGCTCGCGCGTTGCAAATGGATAGAGCAGACGTAATTAAAGAAGTCCTTGATTCCGGGCTTCGTGGACGCGGTGGCGGCGGTTTCCCTGCCGGTAGAAAATGGCTGTTCGCTTATCAGCAGCCCGAAGGCGAAAAATACGTCGTATGCAACGGCGACGAAGGCGACCCTGGCGCTTTCATGGATAGATCCATCCTCGAAGGCAACCCCCTTGCCGTCATCGAAGGTATGATGATTGCCGGCTATGCAATCGGCGCACAGAACGGGTATTTCTACGTGCGTGCGGAATACCCCATCGCAGTCAATAGATTAAAACTCGCTATCGAGCAGGCGGAAAGCCTTGGTTTACTCGGCGATAACATTCTCGGCACGGATTTCTCTTTCCGCGTGCATCTTCGCCTTGGCGCAGGTGCGTTCGTTTGCGGCGAAGAAACAGCGCTTTTGAACTCCATCGAGGGGCAAAGAGGTATGCCTCGTCCCCGTCCCCCTTTCCCTGCCGTGAAAGGGCTTTGGGATAGACCTACCATTATCAACAACGTAGAAACGCTCGCTTGCGTGCCTTACGTTTTAAGAGAAGGCGCGGCGAAGTTCTCGCAATACGGTACGGAAAGATCCAAGGGTACGAAAGTTTTCGCGCTCGGCGGTAAAATCAACAACGTTGGGTTGGTGGAAATCCCTATGGGTACGACTCTTCGCGAGCTCATTTACGATATCGGCGGCGGCATCCCCGGCGGCAAGAAATTTAAAGCCATTCAAACGGGCGGACCTTCCGGCGGTTGCTTGACGGAGATTGACCTCGATACCCCTATCGACTTTGACAACCTCGTCGCAAAGGGTTCGATGATGGGTTCGGGCGGCGCAATCGTCATGGACGAAGACAACTGTATGGTTGACGTTGCAAAATTCTATATGGAATTCATCTGCGACGAATCCTGCGGTAAATGCACTCCTTGTCGAATCGGCACGAAGAGAATGTTGGAAATCCTTACCAAAATCACCAACGGTAAGGCAACGATGAAGGATTTGACCGAATTGGAAGAATTGGCGGAAAGTGTCAAGAGCAACTCTCTTTGCGGTCTTGGTCAGACGGCTCCCAACCCCGTTCTTTCCACTTTGAAACACTTCCGCGAGGAATATATCGCGCACATCGTCGACAAGAAATGTCCTGCGCATATTTGCAAAAACTTGATGCAGTACAGCATTGAAAAGGATAAATGTTTCGGTTGCGGCGTTTGCGTGAAGGCTTGTCCTGCGGACGCAATCGTAAAAACCGATTACGTTGCTCCTGGAAAGCGTTTGCCCGCTTACACCATTGACGCGGAAAAGTGCGTGAAGTGCGGTATGTGTATCGCGTCTTGTAAATTCAAGGCGATCATCAAGAAATAAGGGAGGAATGACTTATGGCTAAAATTAATATTAAAATCGAAGGTATTCCTTTCCAAGTAGAAGAAGGATTGACTATTTTAGAAGCGGCGAAAGAATGCGGTTTTGAAATCCCCTCTCTTTGCACGTACAACCACGGCGAATGCTCGAAAGGTTCGTGCCGCGTTTGCCTTGTTGAGGCAACGGGCGCGAGAGGTTTGGTGGCGTCCTGCGTTTACCCCGTGGCAGAAGGTATGGAAATTACCATCTCTTCCCCGAAAGCTACGGCAGCAAGAAGAACTTCCGTAGAACTCCTTCTTTCCAACCACAATAAAAATTGTCAGCAGTGCGAAAAGAACGGCAACTGCGAATTGTTACACGTTGCAAAAGTGACGGGTGCGCGCGATGATATGTATCAGGGCGAGCAATCCCCTAATACGCTTGATAAACTCACGCCGTCTATCGTTAGAGATACCTCGAAATGCGTGCTTTGCGGCAGATGCGTTGAAAGATGTAAAAACGCGCACGGACTTGGCATTCTCGGGTTTGAAAAACGCGGTTTCAATACCGTGGTTGCTCCTGCAGAAAACAGAAGCTTTGCTAAATCCCCTTGTATCCTCTGCGGTCAGTGCGTCAGCGTTTGTCCTACGGGCGCTTTGATGGAAGTTTCCGAAATCGATAAAGTAGACGCGGCGATGAAAGCTGGCAAATACGTGGTCGTACAGACCGCACCGGCAGTAAGAGCAGCGCTTGGCGAAGAATTCGGCATGCCTATCGGCTCTCTCGTGACGGGAAAAATGGTTGCGGCTTTAAAACGCCTTGGGTTCAAGAAGGTATTCGACACCAACTTCGCTGCCGACCTTACAATCATGGAAGAAGCAAGCGAATTGTTACAAAGAATCCAAAACGGCGGCGTGTTGCCGATGATTACTTCTTGTTCTCCCGGTTGGGTAAACTACGCGGAGTATAACTACGGTGATTTACTCCCCCACCTCTCTTCCTGCAAATCCCCCCACGAAATGTTCGGGGCTATCTTGAAGAGCTATTACTGCGAAAAGAATGGTATCGACCCTAAGGATATGTTCGTCGTTTCCATTATGCCTTGTACGGCAAAGAAAGCGGAAAAGGCGCGCCCGGAACTCTCCGTAAACGGTTTGCAAGACGTGGATGCCGTTTTGACGACGAGAGAGCTTGGCAAACTGATTAAGCGTTCGGGCATCAATTTCGTCAAGCTCCCCGACGAACAGTTTGACAACGACGTTGTGGGCGATTATACGGGCGCAGGCGTTATCTTCGGTACGACGGGCGGCGTTATGGAAGCGGCGCTTCGTACGGCGGCATTCAAACTGACGAGCGAAGAATTGCAATCCCCGAATTTACAGCAAGTTCGCGGTTTTGAAGGGATAAAAGAAGCTGCGTTCCAAATCGGCGGAAAGGAAATCAAAGTGGCGGTTGCGCACGGCATGAAGAATGCGAAAGTGCTGCTTGACCAAATCAGGGCAGGCAAGAGTGAATACCTCTTCATCGAAATTATGGGCTGTCCCGGAGGCTGTATCGCGGGCGGTGGTCAACCCTACGTGAAGCCTTGTTTCCTGCCTAATGAGGACGCGGATATTTTGGATACCTATAAGGCAAAACGTGCCGCAGCGCTCTATCAAGAAGACGAATCCAAGGCACTTCGCGTTTCGCATAAGAACCCTCAAATCATCCAGCTTTACGCGGATTATTTGGGCGAGCCTAACTCTCATAAAGCGCACGAACTTCTTCATACGACCTACGCGGCAAAAGAAAAGTTTAGCAAATAATTTGTAAAACGCATAAAAAGCACAGGAATTTTTCCTGTGCTTTTTGTTTTTTATATTCTCTTTATTCGCAAGTCAATACAACTTGTTTTACCCGTTCAATCTGTTCCAAAAGGGATAAATTCGTGCAATCGACAAGTTTTAATTTGCCGTTCGTTTGATAGTTTTGCATCTCAGAAAACGTCTGTGCGTATAATACGTTATATTCATACGTTTGCTTATCAAACTCGCTGATTCTCTCGCGAGAAAAGACGCGGCGCTTAAGTTCCTCTTTGCTGTGGTTCACCAAAAAAATCACCGTGTTTTTGCTTTCTTTAAAATATTCCTCGTATGCCTCGCAGCGAGTTGTCATGTCCACGTCAAACAACATATATTTGCATATCGTCAAATCGCGGTCTAAACAAACGATTCCCTGCGCAATCAAGCCCTCTATCGTGCTGGTCTTTCCAACCGCGTCCGTGCCCTCCAAAACAACGGATTTTACTTGCACAAAAGGCAAGTTTTCCTCCCGAAAATATTCGTTATCCGTAACACAGACAAGCCCTTTTTCCGTCAACTTTCTCTCCGATTCCACCAACGTTAAACCATTATCCAAACGACGGATTTTTACGTTTTGCAGACAATGTAACGCTTGCGCGCGTATGCATACGTATTTGTTCATACTTCCTCCAAATACTTCGTTAAAAGAGCAAAAAATTCCCTTTCCTCGCGGTAAGAATGCACCTGCACTCTTTTCCCTCTATGGATAGCGTCCGCGATGGCAAACCAGTACTCGGAGCTAAGCGAATAACGCGAATCCTCTTTCTCTTTATACAAAATAAGGATTTCTTTGTTCTGCGCGATTGCCCAACCGAGCTCGACCACCGTTCCTGCCGAAAAACTTTCATCGAACACGGCAACGAAGACGTCGCTATTTTTTACCGATGTGTACTCCGCCTTTAAAACGGCGTTGCAATCGGTAGACGTATAACAGCCAGTTGAAGCTTGTTCGCAATAGAATGGGCCGACATAAATATGTTTGCCGAGCTGTAAGTTTTCTTGTGCATAGACAAGGAGCGCAGAGTTTTTTAACAATATGGCTCTATAATCGTTTTGAAGCCGCGTCGCCAAATCTCCCTCACCCTCAAAATGGAATTTTCCCGCGAAGTATACTCTTTTTTTCTGCGTTTTCATAATTCTTCTCCAATTAACATACGAACCGACTGCCATTACCGTCCAAATGACGTTTAAAGAAAGAAGATATACCGCCATATCGGGCAACAGCCAGTATTCCACGACGTAAAAACAGTTGTTGATAAACCAAAGAATCCATGCGTCCGTCTTTTTTACGAGCATGTAATACGTGGCGACGAGGCTGGAAACGGTGGTAAACGCATCAAGAAGAGGCAACGGGTCATCCGTTTGGCGTAAAATGAGGAAAACCGCAAACGTACCAACCGCAATAATAGCCGTATAAAGAATCCGTTCAATCCAGCCGCATTCGGTAATTTTTCTATTCCCGTCTCTTCCCCATAACACAAAACCGACGATACCGAGAATCAGATATAACCCCGAATTGACCGCATCGCCATATAAGCTTTGCGTCAAGGAAAATATCAGCAAAAAAATCATTTGCAGGACATAGGCAATCCAATTACTGCGCTTGTTGAGCATCACCAACGCGCCTTGCGCTAATCCGAAAACGGTAGCCCCAATTTCAAAAAACATACCATCTCTCTCTTATGAATATATTCTCGCGCTCTATTCTTTTACGAGATTGCGAAAACAGTATACTATTTTTTTTGTCAAAAGTCAATGCCAAAGCTATAAAAAAAGCATTTTGCAGTTTGCGCAAAATGCTTTTTGTTTTTTTGTTACAAAATCATCTACATAAAAACGCTTATTCGTTGCGATGATGGATTATAAATCAATTTTCGTTGCAGACAGCCCTGCAATCGTCAAAGACTGGCCGTTGACAACAATCGTCTTTTCTTCCGTGTGGTAGTTGACGAAGATTTGTATCTTTTTGCCGTCGAACTCGTATGCGGTAGAAATGATTTCCTCTACGGTATATGAACGAGCGCACAAATCGTTTTTAAACGTTACCGCACCCGTCTCATAAGCAAGAGGCTTAATCATATTACCAAGGCACATAAAGTCGAGGTTTTGCATGTAAAATTCACGCAAATTTCTAACAAACGTCAGTACTTCTTCCTCTACGGGGATATCGGTGAAGTCTCTCTGTCCCCAATACGATTGAATAAAACCTTTCGGGTTGAGCACCAACGTCGGCATGTCGCCTGCGGCAAAGGAATATGCTACGCGGTATAAATAACTATCCGCTAACCACAATTCGCATACTTGGTTCCCCATAAAGTTATGTAAAAATTCGTGATACAGATAGGAATACAGCGGAATCGCTTTGCCTATGAAATGCGAAATCTCAAAACGGTTATCCGAGAAAAGCAGGTTCTTTATAAACGGCTCGCTTGCTGCACTTTCACAGCCCAACAGCGTGTTGCCAGCTTTATTATTCCAATCCGCCAACAGAGTTTCCATCTCCATCGTCATCCAATCCCCAACGCAGGGCGGGTGATTATGTTCGTTGGAATAGCAGAATAACTGACTGCCACCGTGGTTTTGGTCAAGGATTTGTACGTAATCGAGTTTTTTATCAAACAACGGCTGATACGCCTCGTTTAAAATTTCTTTACCCTTATCGGACGCAACACAGATATCGTATCCGATTCTTTGACCCGTGCAAACGGTGCTGTGAAGCACTTTTCCATCCCTGCCCGTGCAGAACGCTTTGAACGTTTCCTTGTCTTTCAAAATTTCCTTACAATCGTACGAGGGAAGCACGTTGCTCTGTTCCGTGAAGGAAAATCCCGAACAGTAAACGCCGAGCAAGTGCCCTTTTTCTTTCAAAGCCACAAAAAGCTTGTCAAATTCTTCTTCACCGCCGAAAGGAGGGAAAACGTACGGCGGCGCCCAAGGCGCTGTACCTTCCCAATGCATGAGAAGTACCATTATCTTTGCCCCAGTTGCCTTGGAAAATTTATCCACGTACGGCATAATATTCACGTACGGGAATAACTCGTTCGGGGTCATCTCGTCCATGTCGTGATACCCTCTTACTGGATACGTAAGAATGATAGGAAAATCTTTATACCAAGCAGGGAGCTCTTGATTGTCGCGTATTTTCTTCATCCCGACGGGCAAGTGCGTATAAAGCCATTCTTTATAAATATCCGCGCCGTCCTGCCAATCGCCCTCAAAAAAGCGATACACCATATCGAAATCAGGCGCAAAATCTTCCCCGTACGTCTTACCTGAATACAAACGGAATTCCACTTTGATATTTTTCTCTTCATCGATGGCGTAATAATCGATTTCCTTAGGTCCGCGCACTTCGTCATGCGCACCGATGTAAAGCCCACGTCCCTCAAAAAGGTAGGCTAAAAACTGCGAACATAACATATTCGGAAACAACCCACAGCAGGTAACGGTAGGATATCCGGGTTCTAAATGCCGCAAATGCGAGCTGGAACGCAAATAGTCATCCTCCACCAACGCGCCTTCGTTGTAGGGATATACCATGCGCCCTATGCCGCCGTTTTTGATAAACGGTTTGACAATAAGCGCAAACGGCTCGATATGTTCTACGATTTTATCCGTATTGTTTTTTACCGCAAAACGAGCTTGGAATCCATCATCCGACTTCGTGATAAAAAGCGTTACAACAATATCTTCAGGAAAAGCGGAATACACGGCTTCGATTCCGTCTTCCGTTTCCTTACCAATCTCTATTTTGCACGCATCTCGCGAAGAATAATCGACAATCCCGCCCGTTTTATCCGTTAAACGCACCGAAAATAAATCCGATTCCTTTGCACAGATTTCAATCCCTTCATGAACGATAGAGGTTACGACGCCTCTTTGAAAATCAAAACTAATATTTCCGTTTTTCCACTGCATAGTACTCTTTTCCTTTCTTTATTCTTCACACGTACGAATGTGCCAGCACCTCCGCCGTATAAATTTTTTCTTTTAACAGATGAACGCCTGTTCTTGTAACTTACCGCCTTTATAAAGCACCGTCTTGACTTCATATTTGCCAAATGACAATTCTATTTGGTCTCCAAAGGCTTTAAGGACACATGTTTCGGCATGGGCCTGGTTGTTAAACAAGCGGATACTGTAAGCACCGCTTTCCAACCTTCTCAGCGAGGAAAGCGCAACGTTTTCGTTGTTCAAATCCACAACCGGCGCTCTTTGCAGTTTGCCGTTTCCGTGTGGATAACAGTTCAATACGTACATCTTTTGGGTGAATTGTATTGCATTCTTTTCCAACTGACTGCGCTTGTCTAACGAGAATCTAAAAGCAAAAGTATGTCTGCCCTTTTCTAAATAATCGTTACAGCGTTGGTCGTCCACGATAGGCAAATCGCCAACCGGATGCGCACAATACACCGAAGCGTTAAACAACGTTACGTACAACGTGCCGTTTTCCACCGCGCAACCGCCGATGTAGTTTGCATATACGCTTAACACGTTTTCTCCATCGTCGATACCGCAGAATTTCTGAGCGCACTGTTCTCTATCAAGCGTATACGTTTGTGTTCCAAACGCCGTTTGACCGATAAATGAGCCCTCATTCGCAAAAGGAATTGCCAGCTTCAAGCCCTTGCCGTCTTCATTCCAAACAACGTCTACGTCTACGTCCACGTACGTGCGGTCGGTATAGACCTTATAGCGTACGTATACTTCCGAGTTTCCAAACGCATACACGTTTTCCCATCTCGTATAAATATCGCCGCGTTCCACAATGCGCCCGACGATTTTTGCCGTCATTTCGCGGTAGTTTTTACCTACCGAATACATATGCCAACCCCAAGGGTCTTCATTATCGTCGAAAACAATAGGCATAAACGCACTGCCGCGCAAGTATTCTTTGCCTGCTACCGTATATTTTTCCAAACAACCGTTTTCCGTGTTAAACTGTGCCTTTAAACCGTCGTTTTCGGCCGTAAATTGCGGTGTTCTGTCAAGCACCCATTTTTTGCCTACTTTTTCAGCAACGTCAAACCTCGTCACGGACATGGGTGCCAGCTTTGAGCGAATCGCCACTCTTTTTCTTCTGTCAAAATTGATATTCGAGCCCTCTTTTACGAATTGGAAATCTACGGGAACGCCGTCTTTTGTAATCGTCAATTCGTGGCCTTCCGTATCCGAGGAAATGGCTTGCAAAAGAAGCATTTCCCCTTCGATGATTTCATCCAGTTCATAGGGATGCGGGTTGAATACAAACAAAGGATAGGTGTTCGGCTGCACGCGTTCATATTCGTTCATCAACGCCATAAACGCTTTCGTGAACGCCTTATCCAAAAGTTCTAATGCGTAATCCGCCTTTCGCAAACTGCTTTCTTCACCGATGCGGATACTCGTTCCCGATAATACGTCGTGAAACTGAATAGCCACCATGCATTTTTGCGCCTCTTCCAACATTTGCGTGGGATAGGGTACACCTAATTCCTTTTCGGCTATGACGCAAATTTTTTCCGTCAACAGCAATTTGCTTTCCAATTCCGCATATTTTTGCTTGATACGACTGTCGGAAGAATAGCATTTTACAAATATGGGCTGCAAAGCGTCGTTCCATTCCGCCTTAGGCTCGATAGCGTCGATAAAACGCTCGGGCGTGCTGTGTATCACTTGAACGCCCTCTTTTTCCATTTCTTTTTGGAACTGCGCAATTTCGGATAAGTCTTTTCTCGACGCTCCGCCGCCGTGGTTACCTACGCCCCAAAGCGCGATGCCCTTTTCTTCTTTCGTCCAAGGCCGCATTTTGCGTTTGATTTCATTGACGGCGTTGCCGAGGGCAGAACAATAGATACTTTCGTCTTCAATGCGCACACCTTTGACTTCGCTGCCGTCAAGGCCAATCCAACGAAACGCCATTTCGGGGAGTTGCATAAAATCAGGCATGGGGCGACAGAAAATATAGCCGTTAAAACCGCATTTCTTTAAAATTTGCACCAAACCTTGCGTATGACCAAAGGAGTCGAAATTGACCGCAACCGTAGGACGGTAATCAAATTTTTCCTTGAAGTATTTCAACCCCGTTTCCATTTGACGGACAAACCCTTCTCCACCCGGCACATTACAGTCGGGCTGAATATACCAACCGCCCATGATATGCCATTTCCCTGCTTTCACAAGCGCTTGGATACGCGTAAACAATGCAGGGTCGTATTCTTCGATATATTCGTACAACAATGCTTCGTTGTGACAGAAAATATAATCGTATTCGTCGGCGAGTTCGCATGCAGAATAAAACGTGGCAAGCGCAGCCGCTGCCCCTTCATTCCAGTCCCATTGCCATACGGGGTCGAGGTGTGCGTTACAAATCAAATGGAGTTCTTTCATAGAATTTCTTCCTTTTTTTCTTCAAAAATGAACTTTTTTGTTTATCCCTTAAATACGATTCATACGGCTATTTATAAAAATAGCCGTATTTTCGCATAATAAATTTAAATGTATTGTTAAAATTAACCGAACGTTTCAGGGAATTCGGGCATGTCAGAAACATTGTCGTTTTGTGACGTTCTAATAACGTCTTCCTCATCAAAAACGACCAAGTCCAACTCTAAAATTATATATTGTTTTTTCATAATTATTTTATTTTAGGATGATTGACCGCGTTTGTAATAGAGACGGTTTCCGCCCCTATTACAAACGTTTGATTATCCGTTATTTAACCTCCACAATCGTTGCACCCATATCTACGGTCACGTATGCTTTGCCGTTTTCTACGGTATAGTTATCACATTCTATACCGTTTACGTAAACCGACTGACCTGCCGTGTAATTCAACGCAACGGTAAGAGACAGGCCGCTAACGTCCCCTCTTACGTTGTTGAGCTGAATTGCATCTGCAAAAATCGTTAAATCGTACTTAACGAAGTTAAACGCGAGGTTTTCCATCTTCCAACTGCTAAGTTCTGCCGGCTTTTCAGGCGCAATCGTCAACGTGCTGCCGTTTGCTTCGATACCGAAGAAGCCGTATGCAACAGCCGAAACGGGCAAGAAGGATTCAAGGAATTCTCTATCAAGACCAACCTCGCCAGCCGTACCCATGCCTTGACACTGGATACCCTCATTATCGTAATAGTAACGATAGAAATCGTAAGGGTCGGTGCCGTTTGCAACGTAATAATCGTAAATTTCCTTATACCAGTTTTGAATAGCCGTCAATCTTGCAAATGCATTATCTGCACCGAGCGTATCGATACGAGCCATCAAATCGTAGAAGGACGTATACAGGATCGCGCCGCCGAACTGACAGTTCACCCACTTGTCACCTTGCGCTGCGTATTCACCATTGAGCACGTCAGCATCACCCGTTACGGTGATAGACTTAGGTGCAAATACGTAGTCATAAAGCGCACCTTCGGAATTCAACCAGTTCATAATTGCCGTTGCTTGTTCTTCGGTTGCAATGCCGTAGTAGATAGCTTCCAAGTTCCAAGCTGCATAGCCGTAGTCGTACCACTTGCCTTCGCCGCTTGCATACCCTGCTAAAAATCTGCCGTTGGTTGCATTCCAGAAGCCCTTATGGTTGGTGTTTTCCGTCGTTTGACGAAGATTCGTCAATACCGTGTTTGCAACCGAATCCAAATCATAGCTGTATGCGCTCGTACCCGTCGTGCGGTTTCTCGTTGCCGTCTTAATCGTTGCATCCTCGTTTACCGTAATGCCGTTATCCGCCAACACTTCTTCCAAATATGCCATATCTCTCAAAGCTTTATAGAAGTACATATTCGACTGGAAGTCGTATTCAGGCATATACAGGATATCCCAGTAGCCTTGGGAGATGGAGCTTGCAATCGATTTATTCGTCGCATTGCCAAGCCAAGTCAAAGATTCCTTCGTACCGCCATGCCCCACAAGATAAGATTCCTTTTTCAAGCCACGCGTCGAATCATACATCTGCATCAAGAAGTTCATCGCCTTTCTTGCGCGGGTGATGTTTTCAGTCAAGTAATCCAAATCGCCCGTGAAATCGTAATCCTGACGAAGAGAGGAAATCAAAATCGAGTTATTGTTGCTCATTCTCGTATCGAGCGTAGGACGCACGTAGTTCAAAGCAACGTTGCCAGAAATGGTCGTACCCGACTTCAATGCGATTTCGATTTTGAGTTGTTTCATGTACGTCGAAGTGCTTTCACCCCAAGCGGATTCCGCATACATAGGCAAATAAAGCACGTGATTGTATGCACCGCTCGTATTGCCTAAGTTATAGCTAAGGAATGCATTGTCTTTTACGGACAATTTCTTGTCTTCGCTAAACGAAGTGGAACTGTTCGTCGTGTACCAAACGTAAATATCCTCTATGTTCGTCGCATCGTCGATGCGCACTTCAAATTCAAGCAAAGGCGCATAGAAAGTGTAAACTTTCTTACTTGTGAGACCACTAAACGATTTGGACGTAAACGTGATATTTGAAGATTGATTACTCAAATTGTTACCATACAAACCGCCGGAAGCGCTTGCACTGATATTGCTCGACCAACCATCGACGCTGCTACTATTGAACTCCCAATGGGAGGTGCTGACCGTATCGTTATTGGGGAAAGGCCAGCCCATTTTTTGTTCGCCCACGCTAACATCCGTATACGCATCGCGCACTCTGTCGTTGCTCGACCAAACGTAACCATAATCATCTACGGGAACGGTAGATAAGAAATTTCTAAGGCCTGTAATTCTATTCGAAATGTTGCCCTTCTCGTCCGTATAACTTTCAAAGCTATTATACCAATAGTAGGACATCGACATCCATTCGTGCGAGAAGAATTCTTCGCTGTTTACGCCCGCCGTAACGGAGTTGACTTTCTGATTTACGCCGTCCTCTATCACGCCAGAATGACGCTTAAAGAAATCGTTCAAGAAAAAGTCTAAATCAGCGTTAGAGCTTTTAAAATACAACGACTCTTCACTATCTTTCGCCACATTATTGGCTGCACCAACGTTGAATTGGAACCCGCCGTCTACAAGTTCAAAACCGCTGACGTTGAATAAGTAGTTGCCAAACGGAACGTTCGAAGAGCTACCGTCTGCCAAACGCTTGTTATTGACAACAGCCGAAGAGATATCGCCGTCTACTTTTACCGTAACCGTATTATCCGCAACAGAAATATCCGTGATTTCGTAATTACCAGGCACATCTTCCGTTGGAACAAACGTATAATCATTTGCATCCCAAGTAATATTTGCAACACTGTTGATATAAGTCAAAATCTGTTGATTGGTCTTGTAATAAGGCTTTTCTTCGTCGTTATATGCAGCCAACGCCACTTCGTAAATGCTTCTTGCGTTATCTTCTTCCGTATAAGGGGTATAAACGTAGCCTTCGCCCGTGGTGAATTGAATCTTCAAATAGCCTCTTGCAGACATTTGGCGTGCATATTGATATTCCTGAATATTAACAAGCGCTGCCGCATACGTCCAAGTCGCTTTATCTTCGCCTTGTTCTTTCCACGTTTTCGTCGACTTATCAAAGAAATAGCCTTCATCAAAGCTGCCATGTACAAAATCCATACCCATTTCCAAATAATCGGTAGGAACAAGGAACGTACCTACGCCCGTAATCAAGCCCTTCTCTACCCACATCTTATAAGCGCCTGCGTCAATATCCGTCAAGAAACGGATACCGCTGCTCTCCGATACCAAGCGCACTGCTGCACCTTCTTGCATTTCAAAGCCAATCCAAACCGCATGCAAAGTCATTTCTGCGGTAATATCAAGCTTATAACCTACGGGATACAAATTAGAAAGGTTAGTAGGATCGGTTGTCCAACCAACAAGTACCTGCGTAAGGCCGTCCTGCACAGTAACAGGCTCAACTTCAGGCAACGTCAAACGGCAGGTCGTCTTTTCAATCACACCATTGCCGGTGTTAATCGTTACTTTATGGCCGCCCAAGACGTCCAACTCAGCATCGGTGAGTTCGCCCTTTGCAAAGGTAGTGCTTTCATCCGTTACAATGTATTTATAGGTAACGTCTTTGGTTAAATATACGGTTACACCTGCGGTATTGACAATGCTGAAACCGCTCTTAAAGGTGATCTCAAAGTAATTGCCAACGTAAGCCTGCAATACCTTAATCATGATACCCGCATTCGTTGACGTTTCTACGTATACGGGAGACGCCGCAGGGTTAGAAAGCCAGCAACCGCAACCATTTACAAGATTGTCGCCGTTTACGTTTGCGGTAATCAAATCTCTTGCCGAAGTATCGTTAATATAGATATATTGCATGATATCCAAGCCGCCGTTTGCGTCAATCGGTGCGTTGTTACCGTGATACCAGCAAGCAGCGTTATTACTGCTGAGATAATTTACGTCGTTACCCTCGCGATCTTTCGATATGGTGCTCATATCCAAAACGCCGAAATAGTATTCGCCACCCTGCGCGCAAGCACCCCAAGAAGTTCTGTCTTCCAACGCAAGGTATTTCGAAATATCTTTGCGGTAAGCGGCAACCGCCGTCTTGTCCTCGCCGTAATTGTATACGGTGTTTTCATCGATTGCTACGCCGTCAATCGTCCAGTAGCCTTCGCAGTCGCCATTTTCAGGAGCCTTGGGAAGTTCACCGATTGCTTGACCGCCTATCACCGTAACCGTATCGTCCAATCCCTCAAACGAAAGGGTGTACTCTGCCACTTTCACTACACCGCCACCAGAAGTACAAATAAATTCTACGTCTTCATTGATAACGGACGTACCTCCGTTGGAATCCAAAATGGAGAAACCTGCTTTCAAGGTAACTTTATAGTCTTCCCCAGAGAAGGAATGCAATACCGTCACCCAAATCCCTTCGCTATTCGTTTCTACGAATACAGGGCGACACTGGTCGCTGTTAGTAGGCCAACCCGTTGCATCGCCTACGGGATAAGTATTGTTTGTTCTATTATTATCCGACAACTCACGGATATTTTCATCGTTCACGTAGATATAGTTCATAATATCCACGCCGTTGTTTGCCGCAATCAACGCGGTATCCCAACCTTGAATATTCCAAG
>JAZQGK010000191.1:0-6762 GCA_045539975.1 Candidatus Scatosoma sp.
TAGAAGCTGTGTGAATGCGCAAGACTAAAAAAGGGGGAGGCTGATGATGGGAATAAAAAAATGGATGCAGTATGCGCTTGTCGGTGTGATAATGTGCGCCGGGTTTGGCTGCGATGATAACGAAACGGCGCACCATACGGGCGATATAACTATGGAAACGACGCATTTTCATAAGGTGGAAATCGATTGGAGGGACGGCAACGTCGAGATTGAACAAAGCACGGATAATTTTCTCCGTGCAGCGGAAGAGGGTAATATCGCAAAAACAGACGGGCTCTGTTATCGCGTGGAAGAGGATACGTTGCATATTTGTGACTGTAAAAACGCCCGAGCTCATTCTCGGACGCAGGGAAAAACTTTGCACGTGGAACTACCAAGCAATCTTGCGTTGGAAATCGAGGGTAAAGACGTGGAAATCACGATGGGTATTTTGGAGATGAAAACGTTATCCATTGAAACGGGCAGCGGAAATATCAGCGTAGAAAAAATGCAATGCGCTGCCGCGGAACTGGAAACGCAAAGCGGCGGTATTTACGTGGGTGAACTGCATGCTAATACCTTGGATTTAGAAACGGATAGCGGTGAGGTAAAACTCGGGCTATCTAAACCCACGCGCGCGGAAATTTCTACAAAAACGGGCGACGCGCATTTGTTTTTGTTGGGAGAGACGGGCGCAAGATTGCATTTTAAGACTAACAAGGGGCAGTTGCATTCCAAACGAGTATTTGTCAAGCAGGACGGATATTACGATTATGCAGGAAAGGCGACCTGCCGTATAAACGTAGAAACAAAAACGGGCGATTTGTATATAGAATAATCTATACATGAGGTCAAAGCGATAAAAAAGAAAACGGGCGGTGTAGACCGTCCGTTTTATGCTTCCTGAGAATAGGAAGAAATATACAAATAAATCCGCCTGTGCCGCACCTCGGCAAAAGGTGAACCCGCTAAAAGCAGGTGGGTGCCGCATCTTGACGCCTCGGACTTTCCGTAAACAGACCTTGCCTATCGCCACGAATGACCGCTCCCGTATATATAATGTGGATTCCGCAAATAAGCCGAACTCCGAACACCGCAGATTTCTTTTATTATATCGAAATCGCGCGGAGTTGTCAACGATATGAAAGGGGGTATTTCAACCGTTTGATTTTTTTAGAGAGGAAAATATTTCCGCTTCGAAAGGCGATTCAAACCGTTTGTCGGGTGCTTTTTTACCCTCTAAAAGAAAAATTTGATAAATCCATTACAAAATTCTTGCTTTTTTTTGTCAAACGCATTAAAATAGATAAGGAAAAAATAAAAAATATGTACGCGGCTATGTATCTGTTGACGATTTGTCAAGCGGCGAGGAAAAACGGATGACAATGCGTACGAAAAAGAGGTAAAAAATGTTCATTACGGGCGAAAAGAAAACGAAAACCGTATCGTTTGCAGATTTTGAAAAATACGAAAACGAAATCATTACCATCACGGGTACTATCCACAATATTCGTATGATGTCCGATTTCGCGTTTGTCATTGTGCGCACGGCGCGCGAAACTATCCAGTGCGTTTACGCGGAATCCTTTTCCGATTACCGCATGAGCGAAGACGTGAAAGAGGAATGCGCTGCAAAAATCACGGGTAAAGTCGTAGCAGGCGAAACCAAGGACGGCAGCAAGCGTTACGAATTGCAGATTCATAATATCGAATTGCTTTCCCAACCTGCGGAAATCCCTCCCGTAGTTATCACGAAAAAACAGGTAAATTGCGACCTTTCGACCAAGCTCGACTATCGTCCCGTTACCTTGCGCAACCCCAAAGAACGCGCTATTTTCAAATTGCAGGAAGGTATCGCGCGTGGGTTTAGAGAATATTTAATGAAGGAAGGCTTCACGGAAATCCGTTCCCCGAAAATCAACTTTGCGGGCGCAGAGGGCGGTACGAACGTTTTCAAGCTCGACTATTTCGGCAAGCAGGTATACCTTGCGCAATCGCCTCAGCTTTACAAGCAGGCTTTGGTTGCGGTGTATGAAAGAGTTTTCGAAATCGCACCCGTATTCCGTGCGGAACATCACGATACCAGCCGTCATTTGAACGAATACATTTCCATGGACTTTGAAATGGGCTTTATCGAATCGTTTGAAGACATTATGGAGATGGAAACGGGCGTTTTGAAATACATCATGAACCTTTTGAAGACGGAATACAAAAACGAAGTGGAGCTTCTTCACATCGACATTCCCGAAATCAAGGAAATTCCCGTTATCAAGTTCATGGACGCGAAAGAATTGCTCATGAAGAAATTTAAGTACAAGCCCACGGATATGAAGGACTTTGACCCCGAGGAAGAACAACTTCTCGGCAAGTACGCGAAGAAAGAATTTAATTCCGATTTCATCTTCGTTACCCATTATCCTTCCAAAAAGCGTCCTTTCTATACGATGGATGACCCCGAAGACCCCGAATATACGTTGTCTTTCGACTTGTTGTTTAGAGGCTTGGAAATTACGTCGGGCGGTCAGCGTGTACACGATTACAACGAACAGGTTGCCAAGATGGAAAAACTCGGCATGAACCCCGAGGAATTTGCAACCTACTTAATGTTGCACAAATACGGCGCGCCTCCCCACGGCGGTTTGGGGCTTGGGTTGGAACGTCTTACCATGCACCTTCTTGGAGCGAAGAACGTTCGTGAAGCGACGATGTTTCCTCGTGACATCAACCGCGTTAGCCCTTAAAAGGAAACATTTGCGCTGCATTTTTCTAGGCAGATCCTTATGTGGAATAGTAAAAAAGAAAGCAAGATGCTTTCGGGAAAAGAGGATATTTTCTACGGCACAAGTAAAGAAGTTTTATTATGAAAAAAGTCATCAAAATAAACGACCTTTGCTGTCAACGCTGCGCAGACCATATGGCGACGAAAATCGCGCTTGTAGACGGCGTTCGCGCGGCGAAAGGGAACTATAAAAAGAACAGCATTTTTATCGAAGTAGACGAAAACGTGTCGGAAGAAAGCCTTATTGCCGTGTTTGAGGACACGGACATGGAAGTGTTGTCCATTGAAAAGCGAAAAGGGATATTCGGTTAAAACCCGTTCAAATCGCTTTACAAACACAAAAAAATACGATATAATATAAATAATGAAATAGAAAAGCGTTAGAACGAGGACAAGTTCTTTACGAAGAACTCCGCAAAGAGAAATTCCGGTTGGTGCAAGGAATAGGGAGAGCGTAAAGGGTATCACCGCGTAAGCTGACTCGGCGAAAGGCAAGTGACAAGTAGCTGGGTACGGGTTTGCCATCCGTTATCAAGGGCAGCGAATGATGGTTCGTTTTGGTGGTGAAAAAAGCCGTAGTGTTTTTCCAAGACGCTACGGTTTTATTTTTTTTTGGAAATAACCTTATACAAGGAGAAAAAAATATATGTCTATGTACAAGAAAGTGGACACGTCTTTGAATTTCGTGGAAAGGGAGAAACAGATTGTTGAATACTGGAACGAAAACAAGATTTTCGAAGAGAGTATGAAAGCAACGGAAGGGAAGGAAGAGTTTTCCTTCTACGACGGCCCTCCCACGGCGAACGGCAAACCGCATATCGGTCACATTTTGACCCGTGTTATGAAGGATATCGTTCCCCGTTACAAGACAATGAAAGGCAAGCACGTTTTAAGGAAAGCGGGCTGGGATACGCACGGCCTTCCCGTCGAACTCGAAGTGGAAAAGAAACTCGGTTTGGAAAGCAAAACGGGCATTGAAAGCTATGGTATCGAACCGTTCATTAAACAGTGTAAAGAATCCGTTTGGCAGTATTCTAACGAATGGAAAAAGATGTCCGACCGCGTAGGGTACTGGTGCGATATGGACAATCCCTACGTTACCTATCACGACGATTATATCGAATCTGAGTGGTGGGCAATCAAAGAAATCCACAAGAAAGGACTCTTGTATAAAGGGCATAAGATTGTGCCGTATTGCCCCCGTTGTGGAACGGCGCTTTCCTCACACGAGGTCGCGCAGGGGTATAAAGACGTAAAACAGCTTACCGCTTTTGTTAAATTCAAAGTCAAGAACGCGGAGAATACCTATATTCTCGCTTGGACGACGACGCCTTGGACGTTGCCTTCTAACGTGGCGCTCTGTATGCATCCCGATTACGACTACGTCATGGTCGAGATGGAAGAAAGCGGCGAAAAATACATTCTTGCCGACGGTTTGCGCGTCAGCGTTCTCGGTGAAGAGGGGTATAAAATCCTTTCCACGAAAAAGGGTATCGAATACGAGTATACCGAATACGAAAGCTTGTATCCGTTCGGGAAAGAAAAGTTCAACTACCGCGAAAAATCGCATTACGTTACTTGCGATACGTACGTTACACTTTCCGACGGTACGGGCGTCGTGCACATCGCGCCTGCGTTTGGTGAGGACGACTACAAGGTCGGCAAACGCTATAATCTGCCCGTTGTTCAGCTCATCAACGAAGAGGGTAAATTCCCTGCGGGCTGCGGTCAGTTTACGGGCGTTGGAGCACAAGCAGCAGACCCCGCGGTTGTAAAAGATTTAAAAGAACGCGGTTTGCTTTTGAAGACGCTGGAAATGATGCACAACTATCCTTTCTGTTGGCGTTGTGACACTCCGCTTATCTATTATGCGCGTTCCAGCTGGTTTATCAAAGTAACGGCTGTCAAGGATAGACTCATCGAAGCGAACCGTTCGGTAAACTGGATGCCCGAAACCATCAAGGAAGGACGTATGGGTAACTTCCTCGAAAACGTTATCGACTGGGGCTTGTCCCGTGATAGATACTGGGGTACGCCTTTGCCTGTTTGGGTATGTCCCGATTGCGGTGAAATCGAAGTCATCGGCTCTCGTGCGGAACTCGTAGAAAAATGCGGCGCGCCTCAGGACATCGAATTGCACCGTCCCTACTTGGATACCTTGACCTGCAAATGCGGCAAGTGCGGTGCAAAGATGAGCCGTACCCCCGAAGTTATCGACTGTTGGTTCGACTCCGGTTCGATGCCTTTCGCGCAGTACCATTACCCGTTTGAAAACGAAGCTCTGTTCCATCAGACATTCCCGGCGGACTTCATTTCAGAGGCCGTTGACCAAACGCGCGGATGGTTCTACACCTTGCTCGTTATTTCCACGTTACTCTTTGACAAAGCGCCGTTTAGAAACTGTATCGTGCTCGGTCACGTCAATGACAAGAATGGTATTAAGATGAGTAAACATAAAGGCAACGTCGTCGATCCTTGGTCGGTGCTCGATAAACAGGGCGCAGACGCTGTACGTTGGTATTTCTATACCTCGTCCGCACCTTGGTTGCCCTCGAGATTCTATCCCGAAGCAGTCAGCGAAGCGCAGAGAAAGTATATGGGTACGATTTGGAATACGTATGCATTCTTCTGCTTGTACGCAGACGTAGATAATTACAACCCTGCCGATTACGATTTGAAGAACTGCAAATTGTCTTTGATGGATAAGTGGATTCTCTCCAAGCTCAACACGTTGATCGATACCGTGGATAAGAATTTGGAAGTCTATAATATTATAGATAGCGCGCGCGCGTTACAAGACTTCTCGGATATCCTTTCCAACTGGTACGTTCGCCGCGGCAGAGATAGATACTGGGGCAGCGAAATGACGGAAGATAAGGCGGCGGCTTACACGACGCTTTGGCACGTCCTCGTGACGTTTGCGAAACTCACCGCACCGTATACTCCGTTCATGGCAGAACAGATGTACCTCAACCTCGTGCCTGCTTTCTTCAAAGACGCGCCGAAATCCGTGCATCTTTGTTCCTTCCCCGAATACGAATCGTCGTTCGTGGACGAAGAACTTGAAAAGGGCATGGATACCGTGCTTGACGTCGTCAACCTCGGCAGAGCCGCTCGTAATACGGGCAACGTGAAAAACCGTCAACCTCTTTCCGAGATGTACGTCGTCACGGCAAGAGCCGGCGATTTGGCGGAAGGGCTCAAGGCGATTGCTTTGGATGAATTGAATATTAAAGCGTACAAATCGGCGGAGGACGCCAGCGAGTTCATTTCCTATAAGTTAAAGCCACAGTTAAAAACGCTCGGTCCTAAGTACGGGAAAAAGCTCGGCGCGATTTCTGCGTTCTTGGCAAACTGTGACGGCAAACAAGTCGTAGACGCGGTACGCAGTGGCGGTCAGTTCGTATTGCCTACGGATAGCGAAGTAGTTTTGACGGAAGAGGACTTGCAGATTTTCACCGAAAGCAAAGCAGGCTTTATTTCGGCGAGCGATAAGGGCGTAACGGTTGCTTTGAATACCGCGCTCACGGAAGAATTGATAATGGAAGGGATTGAACGTGAAATCGTTTCCAAAGTCCAAGCGATGCGTAAAGAAGCGGATTATCAAATTACCGACCGTATCTCTATATATTATATAGCGGAAGGCAAAGCGAAAGAAGTTCTTTCCAAAGCAGCTTTCATAGAAGACGTCTTGGCGGTTTCCGTAGAAGAGGGGAGCTGCGCAGAAGGCTTTACCAAGACGGTAGACGTCAACGGCGAAAGCGTAACTTTGACCATTTTAAAAAAAATGTCGAAAAATTAAAAAAAATTTAAAAAAATTGCTAAAAATTGTTTGACAAAGAAAAAATAAAATGGTAATATGTACAAGCTGTCCGTTTGGCAAGCGAAAAAACACCTGAAAAAAATTTTTAAAAAAGTTTTCAAAAAGGTTGAAAAAATGCTTGACAAGACAAAAGGCGATGTGGTATTATATACAAGCTGTCGCCGCGAAAGCGGACAGACCG
>JAZQGK010000192.1:0-20540 GCA_045539975.1 Candidatus Scatosoma sp.
CCCCTCTAATTACCATGACGAGAAAAAAGTAGTTAAACTGAAAACTGTCTTAAAATATATCCGCGAAAACTTTGCCAAGGACATTACCCTGGACGATATGTCCGCCGTCGCCGGGTTTTCCTGTAAATATTTTTGCAAATTTTTTAAAAATATGACGGGTACAACGCCCATCAACTATTTACAGACGTACAGAATTGAACGCGCCGCAAGAAAATTGCTCGGAACCGACCTCTCCGTCACGCAAATCGCATTTGACTGCGGTTTTAACGATTTAAGTTACTTTATTAAGACGTTTAAAGCCTTTAAACATACTTCGCCAAAAGAATATCGCAAACGATAACGAACACAAAAAAAGAGCCCCGAATAGGGACTCTTTTTGTTTACTTTTGATAGGGTTTTGCGCCGTACAAAGCTTCCATATTGTCGGCATATTTTTTCATGCGTTCGTGCTGTTTTAACTCCAAATCCTCGTTCCATTTTTCCAAATTCTTTTTCTGGTCCTTGGAAAGCTTTACGGGGACTTCGATAAGCACGCGAACAATCAAATTGCCCACGCCGCCGCGCGCCGATTTAATACCCTTGCCGCGAATGGTAAATACCGTGCCGCTCTGCGTGCCCTCGGGAATGGTGAAATCGAAAGTGTCGTCCACCGTTGGAACTTTCACAACGCCGCCCAAAACCGCCGTTTTATAGGGTACGTACAAATCCAGTTTCAAGTTAAACTGATCGCGCACGAAAATCTTATGCGGTTCGACACGGAACAAAATAATCAAATCGCCGGGCGTACCGCCGTTGGGCGCTGCTTGCCCCATGCCCTTCTTTTTCATGTAGCTTCCATTGTCCACGCCAGCAGGAATATCAATCGTCACCGTCGTTTCCTTGCGCTGCGAGCCTCTGCCCTTACAATCGGGACACTTTTCAGTGATTTTCTTACCCGAACCGCCGCAATCGGGACATACGCTTTGGCGGATCGTGCGTCCAAACATGGTGTTTTGCACCTGCTGCACCACGCCGCTGCCTTGGCACTTGGAACAAGTCGTGTATGCCGTGCCATCCTTCGCACCCGAGCCGCGACAAGAGGAACAAGGTTCGTTACGGGTATAGGCAAACGTCTTGCGACAGCCCTTCGCCGCGTCCATGAAAGACAGCGTCATCTCCCGTTGGATATCCTCGCCGACCTCCGAACGCCGAGCTCTTGCACCGCCGCCGAAACCACCGCCGAAAAAGCTTGAAAAGATATCCGAAATGTCTTCAAAACTGCCAGCGCCGCCAAAGCCGCCGAAACCGCCCATACCGGGGTGTTCCAGTTCGTAGTCGTACGCCGCACGTTTTTGTTGATCGGATAACGTCTCGTGCGCTTCGTTGATTTCTTTAAATTTTTCTGCCGCCGCCTCGTCGCCTTGGTTGCGGTCGGGGTGATATTTCATCGCCAACTTGCGGTAAGCGGATTTGATTTCATCCGCACTCGCTTTTTTATCCACGCCGAGAATATCGTAATAGTTCTTCTTATCAGCCATACTGTTACCTATTTTTTATTGCGAAACGGGCTTGGGAAAACCAAACCCGTTATTCGATTGCTTTTTTTGAAAAATCCCCCACCCAGGTACGAGTTGAAATGGACTTTTCTGTCGATTGTAAGGAATTACTGATGGAATTCCGTATCGCTGTCGCCGCCTGCGCTCGGGTCACCGGGGTTTGCCCCACCGGCTGCCTGATACATCTTCGCAAATACAGGCTGTACGTCCTGCATCAGCTTATCATAAGCCGCTTTGATACGTTCATCGTCTTCCGAAGCAAGCTCTGTCTTTGCCGCGTCGATTGCGGTTTGTAACGTAGCTTTATCATTTTCATCCAACTTATCGCCGGCTTCTCTAATCGTCTGTTCTACCGAGAAAATCATGCCGTCAAGCTTGTTGCGGTTATCCACCTTTTCCTTACGCTTTTTGTCTTCTTCTGCGAACTGTTCCGCTTCCTTAACAGCCTTGTCGATTTCTTCTTCGGAAAGGTTGGTCGAGGAAGTAATGGTGATATCCGTCGATTTACCCGTACCCTTATCCTGCGCGGTTACGTGCACGATACCGTTTGCGTCGATGTCAAAGGTAACTTCAATCTGCGGAATGCCGCGAGGAGCAGGCGCAATGCCCGTCAACATGAAGTTGCCAAGCGTCTTGTTGTCTTTACAGAATTCACGTTCACCCTGCAATACGTGGATATCAACACTCGTTTGATTGTCCGCAGCCGTGGAAAATACCTGGCTCTTCTTTACGGGGATGGTCGTGTTTCTGTCGATGATACGGGTGAATACGCCGCCAAGCGTTTCGATACCCAAGGAAAGAGGGGTAACGTCCAAAAGAAGCACGTCCTTCACTTCGCCCGTCAAAACGCCGCCCTGTACCGCTGCACCGATAGCAACGCATTCGTCGGGGTTGATGCCCTTGAAAGGTTCTTTGCCGGTAATTTCTTTCACCTTTGCCACAACAGCGGGCATACGGGTAGAACCGCCGACGAGGATAACCTTGTCAATATCGTTATAGGACAAACCAGCGTCGCGCATAGCCGCCTTCATAGGCGCAACCGTTCTTTCAAGAAGGTCTGCCGTCATCGCTTCAAATTTCTGCTTCGTAATCGTAATATCCAAGTGTTGAGGGCCTTCCGCACTCATGGAAATAAAGGGAAGGTTGACGTTCGTCGAAGACATACCGGAAAGTTCGATTTTCGCCTTTTCAGCCGCTTCTTTCAAACGCTGCATCGCCATTTTGTCCTTGGAAAGATCGATGGCATGCGATTTTTTAAACTCGTCTACGAGGTAGTCGATAATCTTGTTATCCCAGTCGTCGCCGCCGAGCTTCGTGTCGCCGTTGGTTGCTAAAACTTCGAATACGCCGTCGGAAATTTCAAGAATGGAAACGTCGAACGTACCGCCGCCAAGGTCGTAAATCATGACCTTGCCGCCCTTATCCTTGTCAAGGCCGTATGCAAGAGCCGCCGCCGTAGGTTCGTTGATGATACGAAGCACGTTAAGGCCTGCAATTTTACCTGCGTCCTTGGTTGCCTGACGCTGGCTGTCGGAGAAGTATGCAGGGCAAGTGATAACCGCTTCGGTTACCGTCTGGCCAAGATATGCTTCTGCGTCCGCCTTTAATTTTGCGAGCGTCATTGCGGAAATTTCCTGAGGGGAATAAGATTTATCGTCAATACTTACTTTATAATCGGAACCCATGTGACGTTTGATAGAGATAATCGTCTTGTCGGGGTTAGCAACTGCCTGACGTTTTGCAGCCTGACCAACCACACGAGAACCGTCTTTTTGGAAAGAAACCACGGACGGAGTCGTTCTTGCGCCTTCAGCGTTCGTAATAACGACGGGTTCGCCGCCTTCCATAACAGCCACACAAGAATTCGTAGTCCCGAGGTCAATACCAATAACTTTACCTGCCATAATAAAAACTCCTTTTCGCCGCCGTTTGCGGCGCTTGATTTTGTTTACAATTATATGTAACCATCCCAAAAACCGATTAAACAAATTTTTTGAAATTTTTTACAAAAAAAAGCGGAGATTTTTCTCCGCTCTTTTCAAAATAGCTCTTTTTTGAATTGCACACTGTCCTTTTCGGTGATTTCCCGTATCACGCGGCAAGGATTGCCTGCCGCAAACACGCCGTCCGGGATATCTTTCGTCACCACGCTGCCTGCGCCGATGACGCAATTTTTCCCAATCGTCACGCCGCCGCATACCGTCACACCCGAAGCCAACCAACACCCATCCTTGATGACGATGGGTTTTGCGTATTCCTTATCGTACATTGTCCCGTCCGGTTTTTGATGCATCTTCCGTTCTTCATTCAATAACGGATGGATAGGCGGCACAAGCTGACAATTCGGCCCGATAAACACGTCGTTCCCTAAGGTAACGGGCGCACAATCCAACACCGTTAAATTAAAATTCGCATAACAGTTCTCGCCCGTGAAAAAATTCACGCCGTAATCAAACTGCACCGGCCCTTGCAAAAACGTACCCTTCCCTAAATTCGGGCAAAGCTTTTGCAAAATTGCCGTCCGTTTCTCCTCTTCGTCCTCGTAAGTGTCGTTGTAATCCTTACTCCATTTATGAGCGTTCAAACGCATTTTCGCAAGCTCTTTTTCCGACGGATCGTACAGTTTGCCTGCGCTCATTCTTTCGAACTCTGTCATACTCTCTCCTAACGCGTACGCCTAAAAATGGATTACGGTCTAAGTCCGCTGCCGCCCTGCAAGGTGATGGTTTCACCCGTCACGTAGCTTGCCAAATCCGAGCAAAGGAACACGCACATACCGCCGACGTCCTGTTCGGGGTCGGCAAATCTGCCCATAGGCACGCCCTTAATCGTCTGTTCGTAACGTTCGGGATATTCTTCCTTGAACTTTTGCAAACCTTCCGTCATCGCCAAAGGACAAATGACGTTGACGCGCACGCCGTAAGGCGCCCATTCCGTCGCCGCCACGCGCGACAAACCGCGGATACCCTCTTTCGCCGCCGCGTACGAGGATTGCGCAATACGCCCAAACAAGCCGGCTCCGCTCGCAAAATTCACGACGCAGCCCTTGCTTTCTTTCAGGTACGGGAACGCTTTTTGCATATAGAAGAAAGTAGCGTAAATGCCCGAATAGATAGCCAAGTCCAAATCCTCTTTGGTATGGTCGACAAGCATTTTCCCCGACGCCGAAGCCTGCGCGTTGTTGACAACCGCGTCGATACGCCCAAACCTTTCCACCGTCTTATCGATAACGTTCTGAATCGCCGCTTCATCCGCGCCGTCCGCCGTCACCGTCAACACTTCGCAGCCGTGCGCCGCTTCCAGTTTCTCTTTCGCAGACAAAAGCGTGGATTCCGTTCTGCCCGTGATAACAAGCTTTGCGCCTGCTTTTGCAAACGCCGTCGAAAGCCCGAAACCGATACCTCTGCCGCCGCCCGTAATAATGACGACTTTATCCTTCAAACTAATCATATATTTCTCTCCTTTGCGCCTTTTTCTTGCGCGCATTTAATTTTTTTATATGTATGTCAGCCCAACAGAAACAAGCTGGTAATCGTGCAAGCCGACGCCACGATAGACAACGTAAACGCCGTCCTTGCAAGCGGTTTTAATTCCTCTTTGTTCGATTTATTGCCAAATACCAACGCCAAAATACCCGTCGCCAACGCAAACGGCCAAAATATAAAAGCGATATAAATCCCCAACACCGCATAGATAGCAAGGAAAACCGCACCCAGTTCCAAACCCAAATCCGCGCTGAAATAAAACATCATAAACAGCGATACGCTCAATAAAATAACTGCGCTAAGCGCCGTCCCCACAATGGAGAAAATTTTCGCTAAAATATTAAATTTACGGCTGGGATTACTAGGATTGCTAAGGTTGCCGGAAACAACCGCTTCCCCTGCCCTTTTCTTATCCGTATCGCCGACGTTTGACGGCAATTCACGAGCCAAACAACCGCACTTTGGGCATACGTACGCTTGGTCGTTTATTTCATTTCCACAATAACGGCAAAACATATCTTACCTCCGTTTTCTTCTTATTATAACAAAGAATCCGCCCCTTGTCAATACCAAGAAAAATTTTTTATACAAGACACAAAAAACCGCGAAGACACTACTCTCCGCGGTCAATTTTTTCTTATTGCGTCACAATAACTTGTGCATAACGCAAAACTTTGTCGCCTTTTTTATACCCCTTTACGTAAACTTGCTTGACGATTCCGCTCTCTTCGCCGTCCGCGGCCGGCATCGCCATAATCGCCTCCATATCATCTGCGTTAAAGGGCTGTCCGATGGGGTCGATTTCCACGACGTTTTCCCCTTCAAGAACCTTTTTATACGATTTCAAAATCATATCTAAGCCCTGCTTGGTGCTCTCATCCGTGCAGGACGCCAACGCACGCTCTAAATTATCCCCGATAGGGAACAGAGCCGAAACCACGTCGTTTCTCCCTTCCTGATAACGCTGTGCCGCTTGGTTTTGCGTGCGGCGACGGTAATTTTCATACTCCGCCGTCACTGCGTACCATTTGCGCTTGCTCTCTTCCGCCTCCGCAAGAGCCTTTTCTAATTCTTCCTGCTTTTTATTCGTTTTTTTCTTTGCAGGCTTTTCGTCCTTGCTTTCCTCAGCCTGTAAATTTTCTTTCAATTCTTCGTTTTCCATATCCATACCAACCTTTGCGTTTTACGCTATATTTATAAAACGCTTTTCCCGTTTTTAAACAATTTTTCGTTAAAAATCCAAATGCACGAATTTTTCTCTACGGGAATAACGGTAAAACACCGCTTTTCTGCCGATGACAATAACGCAAACCGCTTCCAAGAGCTCTGCAACGTTTTCCGCAAGGTTGCGCGCGTCGTCGTCCGCCGTCTCCAAAATATTGACTTTGATAAGCTCATGCGCGTCCAAAGCGTCGGAAAGCGTCTTCAACAAATTGTCGGTGACGCCGCCTTTCCCGATTTGCGTCACGGGCGATAAATTCGCCGCAAGGGATTTTAATTTACTTCTTTGTTTGCTTGTAATATTTTCACTGGTAACTATCATATTTTTCTATCCTTTTTCTCATTCTTAGGCAGTTATTGCCACATTTTTCGCCTTTATCGCGGTTTTTAAGGAATGAAGTCAAATTCCACTTCGCCGATGGAAACGGTATCCCCTTCCTGACAACCCATCTTCACCAACTCCTTGATGACGCCGCGCAGACGCAATACTTTTTGGAAATACAGCATGGAATCGGGATTGTTCAAAACAACGTTTCGGCAAAGCATGTCTACCAAACCGCCGACAACCACGTATACGCCCTCTTCGTCCTTGAAAATCTCGAAGTTCAAATCGTCGTTCGCCTTGTATTCGAACTCTTCCTCGGGGCGAATCGGTTCTACGGGCGGCAGCTCGTTCAACACCGAGAAAATCCCCTCGATAAGCTCTCTCGTCCCCTCGCCGGAAATGGCAGTGATGGGGAAAATCTTATACTTTCTGCCGTACTTTTTCTTGAACGCTTTTAAATTGTCCTCCGCGCCGTACACGTCGCACTTATTACAAACGATGATTTGCGGCAATTTCGCAAGCGTTGCGCTGAACTCTTTGAGTTCCTCGTTGATTTTTTTGAAATCCTCGATAGGGTCGCGGCCTTCGCAGCCCGAAATATCCACAACGTGGCAAAGCATACGGGTACGTTCGATATGTCTAAGGAAATCGTGTCCTAACCCCGCCCCCTGCGCCGCGCCTTCGATAAGCCCGGGAATATCCGCCGCCACAAAGGATTTTTCATAATAACGCACCACGCCCAGGTTGGGGGATAACGTCGTGAAATGGTAGTTGGCAATCTTCGGCCTTGCCGCGGAAATTTTGCTGAGCAACGTGCTCTTTCCCACGTTCGGGAAGCCCACAAAACCCACGTCCGCAATCACTTTGAGTTCCAAAATAACGGTATGCTGTTTGACCTTTTCACCTTTTTGCGCGAAGTTGGGGGCATGTCTGCGCGCGGTGGTAAAACGCACGTTCCCCTTTCCGCCGTTGCCGCCGCGAGCAACCAAAACCTGTTGCCCGTCCTCGAATACGTCGCAAATGAGCCTACCCGTTTCCTCGTCGCGCACCAAAGTCCCCAAAGGCACTTTGATATACATATTTTTGCCGCTCTTACCAAAGCATTTTTGCGTACCGCCCATCTCGCCGTTTTCCGCAAAATAACGGGACTGGAAACGGAACGGGAACAAATCGTTCATATCCTTGTCGCCAACGAAATATACGTCGCCGCCCTTGCCGCCGTCGCCGCCGTCAGGACCGCAAGCAGGCTTGCCTTTGTATGCCTTGAAAGAGTTCATACCGTCACCGCCGTCGCCGGCTCTGATAACGATTCGCACTTTATCGGTAAATTCACCCGTAGCCATAATCAACCTCTTTTTTCTGTTATTCCATAACAGTATAGCAAAACCCACGCAAAAAATCAATAATTTTTACCCGAATTTGACATTTTCGCACGCGAACTTTGCGATTCTTGCTTTTTTTACAAACCTTTCACTTTTTCGACATAAAAAGCGCACCTCATCTTCATTTTCGCGTTGACTTGCTCTTTGGAAACTGTTATACTAAACGTATACGCATTTTTTGTTTATAGGTTAAGTATTTATACAATCTCTTCACAAATAAAAAAAGAAGAAACGAGGTTTTTATGCAAGAGAAAAAGTTGCTTTTAAAAGAGAATATTTGCCGTATTGCGCGCATTATCGGACGCGTTCTTTGCCTCTTATTTTGCGCTTTTACAGCGGTATTATTTCTTTTCCAAAAAGAGTATGCCAAGGTGGGTATGGCAATCCTTTCTATTATTTTTGTGCTCATTCCCGACCTCATGCAAAAGCTGTTCCGTTTCCGCATTCAAACGCCGCTGTATTTTCTCATTTTGCTCTACACAATTTGCCCCTTGCTTGGGTATTCGTATAAATTTTACTATCTTTTGCCCTGGTGGGACGATTTATTGCACTGTTTCGCCGGCGTAATTTTCGCCATGTTCGGCGCGTACGTTCCGCGCCTTATCCATAAAGACGGAAAAAATAGCGTAGCGTTTTGCGCGGTGTTTGCCTTAGCTTTTTCCATCGCCGTCGCCGCCGTGTGGGAATTTATCGAATACGGCACGGATTCCCTTTTTGGTACGGATATGCAAAAGGATACCCTGCTTGCGGAAGTGAGGCCGTCCTATCTTTTGGGTGAATTTTTTAATCTGCCCGTAGACGAAATGGCAATTTTGGGCAAAACCACCACCGTTATCAACGGCGTTACCGTTCAAGGGTACGTGGATTTGGGGTTGATAGATACCATGTCGGATATGCTGATTGAGAGCTTTGGCGCGGTCATATATACGGCGGTGTACGCCGTCGGGAAAGGTAAGTTTTTCGTCTTTGCTCCCATCGAAGCGGACAACTCCTGCCACGATTCCCCCTCTTTCGTTCCCGGTTTAGAGGACGAGGCTGCCCTTTCACGTTGATTCATACAACTCCTTATATAATATTTACGAAAACTCCGAGCGCGAATATCGCCTCGGAGTTTTTCTTTATTTTCCTTGCCATTGTACGTTTTGTAATATACCCGTCGATAAGATTTTCTTTCCCTGCCCGACGCCTCGCACCGCTTCCTCAATCAAGTCCGAAAAGAAGTCCCGCGCGTCCGTTACCCGTTCGCAAAACAGATAATATGCCAGCGACCCGGGTACGGTATTCACCTCGCAAAGATAGATTTCCCCGTCCGCTATTAAAAAATCCAGCCGCACCGCGCCGCGCAGGTCCATGCGCTTGTAAACGGTTTTTGTATAAGCGCGGATTTTATCCCGAATTTCCTTACTCAACGCGTACCTGCCCCCGTCCTTTGTACTTCTTCCCCCTCGTCTATTGCCACCGTCCGTCTGCCGTTTGACGTACTTTTCTTCAAAGGAATATATCCCCTCGCCAAACGCTTCTTCCGGTTCGGATACAACGATTTCCCCCTTGAGCATATACGCCGCGCAGTTGACGTCGCGCTTATTTTCCAAGTACCGTTCAATAATCACCCTATCGTCAAGATGAAAAGCGCTCTCTATCGCCGTTTTCGCCTCGTCCTCGTTTTTTGCCAGCGTAATACCGATGGAAGAACCAAGGTGCGCGGGCTTAATAACGACGGGAAATTTGAGGCGCGTTTCAATCGTCTTCAACAAAAATGCACCGCGCTTTTCATAGTCTCGTTCGTTGACGCGAATGTACTCTAAAACGGGGATACCCAACCCTTTCATAACGACTTTGGTCAGGTATTTATCCATAAACACCCCCGACGCGGTCAAATCGGGAGAGGCAAGCGGAACCCCGTTCCACTCGCAAAGCGCCGATACGCCGCCCCCTTCCCCAAGACCGCCGTGACAACAGTTGATCGCCGCGTCTATCCGCGCGATTCGTTTGAGTTTTTTCTTCTCGCACGCAAAAGAATACGCCACTCCGTCCATGAAAACCAAGCGTAAAAAATCGTCCGTGCGCCGCGTTTTAAACACGTTTAAATCCCGCATTTTCGGGGAAGTGTACGCTCTGCCGTCGGTATGTATATACACGGGCAACACGTCGTATCTATCCCCTTGCAGCAGCCGCGCGACAAACACCCCGGTCAGCACGGAAATTTCATTCTCGCAAGACTTCCCACCGAAAAACACCGCCACTTTCCGCATAAAAAAACACCTCCGCGATAATTTTTTCCGCTTTGGTGTTTCTTTCGTATTCTATTTGTCTATTAGTACACGTCGGGCAAATCGTTCATAAACAAAACGGCGTCCCCTGCGTGCAACCAGTCCTTTAAAATCGCCTGCGCTCCGTCCAAAGTTTTGACGATCGTCACCGCTTCCGCCGCACCGCCTGCCTCCAAATACCCCGTCTTAATCGCGCCGACCAACGTATCCCCAACGAGGATAATTTTATCCAACTGCGCCTTGGCGATCTCGCCGCCCAGCTCGCCGTTGATACTCTCTTCCAACACACCGCATTCGACAATCCCCGGCGTTACGATGCATTTTCTACCCGAAAACCGAGCGAGCGCCGCTATCGCCTGCTTTGCGCCGCGTGGATTGCAGTTATACGCATCGTCCAAAATATACGCGCCGCCGCTCTCTATCAGTTGCAAACGGTGCGGAATGCTCTCTAATTTCGCAATACCGCGCGCGATTTCCTCCGCCGTCATGCCCAGCTGTGCGCAAAGCGTCGCCGCCAACAAGACGTTCTCTATCGCGCCCTCGCCCAAAAGCGGAATATCCACGGCGATTTCCCTCCCCAAAAGATGGAGCGTAAACGCCGTCCGCGTCGCCGTGAAATGCACGTCTTTCACTGTGTCGCCGTCCGCAAACAATACCTCGTCTTTCGCCGCAAAATCCGCCGCCCATGACCGTAAGCTCTCGCCGCAGACCACTTTTTTAGCGCCGCATTTTAAAATTTCACTCTTTTCCGCAAAGACGTTTTCGACGCTCCCAAAAGAGCCGACGTGCTGCGCGCAAACGCCCGTAAACACGGCGTAATCGGGCTTCACCAAACGGCAGAGCTCGGCAATATCGCCCTTTTTTCGCGCGCCCATTTCAGCAATCCATACCTCTTTCCCGGAAAACTCCGCAGAGAATACCGTTTTGGCAATCCCAAGCGGCGTGTTATAGGATTGCGGCGTTTCCACCACCGCATATTTTTCCGAAAGTAAGGTCTTTAAAATATTTTTAACCGAGGTTTTTCCGTAACTGCCGACTACCCCAACGCGAATGATATCCGTGTTTTGCAACGCTTTCCCCGCACGCTTGACAAAACGTGCGTTTCTCATGTTTTCAAAGGGGCTTATGACGCCGTTGGCAAGGCATAAAAACAGAGGCAACAGCACGGGCATCACGCAAAACGGCACGCAAGAAACAAGCGCGTACATCTCCGAACCGTTTCTCTTTGCAAGCCACGACAAAAACGCCAAAATGCCGTATCCTGCCGCCGCCGTCACTATCAAATATCCGACAAACAACCGCTTACAACGCCCCGTTCTATTTAAAGGCACTTTCAAAGCATACTTATGCCCCGACCAAACGAACGCCAAGCACAGCGCAAAAAACGGCGCTGCCGAGCACGCCAAAGCACCCGTTTTCCCAAGGAAAGAAAAGCAGAGCGAAGCGACCGCCGACGCCAACGCCAGACACAGCGCAAATACCGCCAAACGATTGAAAAATAAATTATCTTTGCGGCGAAGCCAACGCAAAAACGAGCCGTTTTTATAACCGCTCTGCTGCATTGCGCCCAAGGCATTCTGCGTTCCTACACACAGCAATAACGCCGTGGTGAAACTCGCGCTGACCATCAAAATTTCATTCATATAAAAATTCCTCTGTGAAAAGGTTAAAAGCGATAGGATCGTCCAAAAACGCGAAATGTCCGCCGTTCATCTCGCGCAAAGTTGCCTTTGGAAAAGCTTTCAGGTACTCTTCCGCCTCCCGTTTGGGGGTTACACGGTCCTCCCTGCCCACCAAAAGCAAAACGCGGTTTTCAACCTGCCGCGCACATTCGCGCAAGTCCTCGTTGACGATTTTTTTGTAACTTTCTTTCATAATGGGAGAAAGGGTACGGTATTCCGCACTGCCAAACTTTTTCTCCGCAAATTTGGGTGCAAACTTCCGCACGAAACGGTACGCGCCCACCTTTGCCCGATAGGCAAACCCACGTTTTAAAATGACGCCTGCCGGTCCTGTCAAAACCAGTTTATCAAACGCCACAGGGCGTTCGTAAGCAAGCTTCACCGCCACGCGGCAGCCGAAAGAATGGGCAATTACGTGCGGTTTTTGTACGCGCAAAAGACGCATCACTTCCCATAACCACGCCGCATAATCGCTCACGGAAAAAGGTTCTTTCAACCCACCGCTTTTTCCAAAACCTATAAAATCCACCGCCGTTACGCGGTAAAAACGGGAAAAATACTGGATTTGGCGCAAAAAAGCTTCCTTAGAAGAAAGATACCCGTGCAAAAAGAGCAAATCTTTCCCCCTGCCCCTTTGTAAAAACGAAACGTCGGATAACGTAACCGTCGCTCGCCCTCCTTTTTTCTATTCCTTGCGTTATTCCCCGTCCGGGTATAACCTTTTTTTCATCTCCAAACAGTCCTCGCCGTCCGCATAGTACCGCTTGCGCAAACGAGTTTTCTCAAATCCCTGCCCGTTATATAGCCCCAGCGCAGGCTGGTTGGACACGCGTACTTCCAAAAATATATTCCGCGCGCCGCGCGCTTTCACCGCCTCTATCCAGTCTTCCACCAAGGCTTTGCCAAGCCCCTTTCCGCGCGCCGTCGGCAAAACGGCTACTTTGTACAGCTCCGCGTCCTCAAACAAAACGCTGCCGTAGATAAACCCGATAGTTTCCTCGCCCTCTTTGGCAAGCAGACAGCAAAACCCCTCGCGCGCCGCTTCCGATTTCAGCATCTCCACCGTCCAAGCGTCCGCAAAGCACTCCTTTTCCAAGAGAGCCAACCGCGCCGTGTCCTTTTCCGAAAATTCCTCGATAATCGCCATATCAATGCTTTCCTTCCGCATTGAGCTCCGCGGAACTCTTGCGCACGTATAACGCCGTCAGCTCCCCAAACGCGCCCTTTGCAGCCAAACGCTCCGCCGCGTTAAACAAACCCTCTACCGGGTCGATACGGACCGTTTCCGTTTTTTGAGAAAGGGGCAACTCGCCGCCGACGGGGGTATACCCTTGCGAAACGAGAGCCAGCACCTCTTCTTCCGTCAAATACGCAGGCGGTAAAATCATTTCCCCGTCCTCGTAACCGCAGGCGTAATAGCAATCGTGCAAAGCGTCCACAAGGCACAGTATCTTTTTTTCTTGCGAGTCTATCGTATTATATGCCGCCACGTCAAAAGAGGTGATAGCAAGCGTCGGCTTTCCAAACGCCAACGCAAACCCTTTCACCGTCGAAATACCGATACGGATGCCTGTAAACGACCCCGCGCCGACTACCGCGCCGAAAAAGTCGCACTCTTCCAAGCGCATGTCTGCTTTTTTCAGCGTTTCGTCCACCGCAGGCATGACGGAAACCGCGTGCTTCATCGCGCAATTTTCCACGTACGTAGCGTACCTTTTTCCGTTTTTTACGGCGACGACAGCCAAATGATTACCGCTTGTGTCCACCGCTAAAAAATTACTCATATTTCCTCTCCGTCTCCGTACTCTATCTCGCGTTCGTTTTCGCCAAGCTTGCGAATAACCACTCTTTTTACCTTTCTCGGCAGCAACGCCGCGATATTCTGCGCCCATTCGATAAGACAGATGCCGCCCATATCGAAATAATCGGCAAGGCCGAGATTTTCCGCTTGTTCGATGCTCTCGATGCGATAACAATCGTAATGGAACAAACGTCCGTCGTAATCGTTCATGTACGCGTAAGTGGGGCTGGTAACCTCTTCCTCAATGCCGAGCCCTCTGGCTACGCCCTTGGAAAAGACGGTTTTCCCCGCACCCATATCCCCGTCGAGCAGGACAACGTCCCCTGCTTGCAACGTCTTTGCATATTCGCAAGCAAACGCTTCCGTTTCCTCGCGTGTTTTCGTAATGACTTTTTTCATAGCTTTATTATAATACCTCGGCGCGTTTTTTGCAAACCTTTGCGCGCCTTTGCGTTAAATTTTCATCTTTTTGAGGAAATTAGACAGCCTTTTATACAAAAGCATGGTCAATATCCCCACCGATACCGTCTTGATTAGGTTAAAAATCAACAGAGCAATCCACATCGCTTTGAATGCTTGCGGTACGGGCATGCCAAACACCGTGCCGTCGCCAAGCTCTGCATACGCAGGGAAGATAATCCAGCGGTTGGCAATCAACGCCGCCCCCGTTGCAATCAAACACCCAAACAACAGTGAAATTACCACCGCCTTTAAATTCTTTCGGTATTGATATAAAACGGACGGAAGCAAAATGTACGCGCTCGTCACCAAAAAATTAGCGATTTCCCCGGCAATCGTCTGAGAACCAATCAAACGCAGACTCTCTTTTAACAAGCAGACCACAATCCCCTCAACAGGACCTAATAAAAAGGAAATGAGCACAATAAACACGTTGCCGAAATCCAGTTTTAAGAACCCTGCGCCCATAATCGGCAGAGGGATTTCCAAAAAACTGACGACGTACGACAGAGCCACAAACACCGCCATCAACGCCAATCTCTTAGCGGAAAAACGCTGTTTTATGGACACCTTTCTTTTAGAAAGGTCTTTTTCTTGCGCAAGCTGTTCTTGCCGTACTTGATTTTCTTGCTTTTCTTTATTTTCTTGCATAGACATAAAAAACGCCCCTTTTGCCAAGGGGCGTAATGCGTCGCCATCTTCCGCCACGACCACTGTCCGCGCGGAAATACCGTCCTTTTGCCTTTTTCATCCGGACTTTACCGTCGGTTTTGGAATTGCACCAAATCGGGGACGCATGTTTTTGCAAACGTCCTTCGCAGACTTTACTGCCGGTGGGGAATTGCACCCCGCCCCAAAGCTATATATTCTCTTGTATTACCAGTATTATAAGAAAAATTTCCCCCGTTGTCAACCGCTTATAGGAAAGCTTTGCAAAAAATATTTACGCCATCACCGTCCACTTATAGCATCTTATTGCGCGGACGGGAAAATTACGTAGAAAGTGCTGCCTTTTCCCACTTCACTTTCTACCCCGAACGCAAATTTATGCATTTGCAACACCGTTTTCACAATGGAGAGCCCCAATCCCGTTCCCTGCACGGGGCGTTTATGCGCCTCGCGCGAGCGGTAGTATCTATCCCAAATCTCCGGGATATCTTCCGGTTTGATGCCTTTCCCCGTATCCCTCACTTCAAAACGGAAAGTGTCCTCGCCGTCTTTTTTCAACCGCACGTACACTTTCTTATCTTCTCCCGTATAATTGACCGCATTCCCAATCAAATTATACAGCGCTTGCCCGATTTTTACCTCGTCCGCGCACGTGATTAACCCTTCGTCCAAGTCCGTTATAAATTGATACGCTTGCGTTTCCTTTAAATAAGCAAATCTGTCTAAAATATTACGCAACAGTTCGGAAACGTCCACGTTTTCCCTTTCAAATTCACCAAGTCCCGAACGAATCTTCGACAAATCGAGAAGGTCGCTCACCAACGAGGTAAGCCTATCCGCCTCGTCCACAATGACCTGCGCGTGCTTGTTGCGCTTTTCGGGAATCCCCCCCGAAATCTCCATAATCATCGACGCGTACGCCTTAATCATCGTTAAGGGGGTTTTGAAATCGTGCGAAACGTTCGCAATCAGCTCTTTTTGCATTCGGTCCGTCTTGGACAGCTCGTCACGGGCATAGTTTAACGTATCGGCCAGCTCGACAACCTCTTCCCCGTAATCGCTGCCGTGGAAGTCGACTGTGAAATCCCCCTGCGCTAACAAATGCGCCTTTTCCGTCATCTCCGACAGCGGTTTCGTCATCCAGCCAGCAACGGCACTCGATACCGCGAAGCCCAAAATGGACGTGAAAATCGCAATCAAAATCATACGCACGTTCATCTGCTGCGTCAGCGTTTCCACCAAAGCCAACGATTTCCCCACGTACAAATACATGGTGGAGTTGCTGTAAATCTGTACTTCCGAAGCGTACACGTAAACGCCGTCTCCCTCGAAAAGAACGCGCGTATCGCCCGTTTTTTCGATTTTGTTCTTGATGATTTCCACTTCTTTTGTAAAATCGAAATATTCTTCCCAGTCGGGGTCGGAAGGGTTGGCGTTGGGTTCTGTCGGGAAGACCAATCGCCCCTCTTGGCTTAAAATATAAATTTCCGTATCGTACTGCTTGGATAATATGCGCAAATAGACGCTCCAACTGTCCGAAAACTGCGGCGGAACCCCCCTTTTGATATCCTCTTCAATATCCACGCCCTTCCGCGAAACCTCTTTGGACGCTTCGTTTTTATAGGACTGCGACATTACCCACTGTTGCGTGATCCCGAACAACAACACGATGAGCAAAATAAACGCCGTGAAAATTGCCCACACCAAAAAGTAGACGCTCGTATGCCGCTGTGCGCCACGGTACTTGCGTCTTCTTCTGTGTTTGTCGCCGCGCTGTTTGGGTGGCTTTTGTGAAAGCGGCAACCCTTGCGGCGTTTGCGTTTTGTCCTTGCTCTTTTTCATGTATATTCCTAATTTAACGCTATATGGAACGGATAATCAAACCCGTTCGCCCAGTCGTTTATTATTCTTCGAATTTATAGCCCAAGCCGCGCAAAGTGACAATAAATTTACGGTATTCTTTCAAGTTGCCGCGCAGCATTTTTACGTGCGTATCCACCGTTCTATCGTCGCCGTAAAAATCGAAACCCCAAACGTCATAAAGGAGTTTTTCACGCGTCAAAGCGATGCCTTTGTTACGAACGAGGTAAAAAAGCAATTCGTATTCTTTGGGGGTGAGCTCCGCTTTCACGCCGTCCACGTACACGTTTCTGCCCGCCATATCGATTTCCAAGCCCTCAAATTTCTGGATTTCATTGCCCGACCTTTTTGCCGTGCGGCGTTTGGTAACGGCGTTGATACGCGCCATCACTTCTTTGGGGGAGAACGGTTTGGTGACGTAATCGTCCACGCCGATTTCGAACGCAAAGAGCTTATCGTATTCTTCTCCGCGCGCCGAAAGCATGATAACGGGCACGTCCTTGATTTTTTTAATTTCTTTCACCGCGGAAAAACCGTCCAAGTGCGGCATCATAACGTCCATCAAGATAAGGTCGTAGTGATTATCGCGGCAAAGCTTTACCGCTTCCATTCCGTCCGCCGCCTCAAAAGCTTCGTTGCCCTCAAATTCCACGTATTCACGCAGCACGCCGCGGATCATTTCTTCATCGTCTACAATCAATATTTTCATAATTCGACCTCTTTTTCTTCAAAATTTGCAGTTGCATTCTCTATAAATATAACCATATTTTGTCAATTTTACAGCAAAATCAAGTGAAATCTTGGTGAAAAATGATTAAATTTATAAAATAATACCGCCGCCTATCTTTCTCGGTTTTGATAAACTCTGTTTTTTTAGCTTTTAATATATTTCATATATTATACCAAATTTTTCGCCGTTTGTCAAGTCATCCTTTTTTTATCCAAAAAAAAGAACGCGGAACGTCTTTTTTCCGCTCCGCGCTGCAATTTCGCTGTTTCACTTATTCGTATTCTTCAAAATTCCTGCCAAACGGCGTGGGTTCGGGCGTGAAGCTCCCCAAATTTCTGTTCGGCATGGGCGTGGGCTCTTTCCCAAATCCGCCCCTTTTACCGCTTTCCTGTCGCTTGGGTAAGCCGATATTCACCAAAACGACGTCCTCGCCGATTTTGACAATTTGTTTCAAATCAATAAACAGCTCGTTTTTCTTCCTGCTCCAACTTTTTCCGCCCGGTACCACAATCCCCAGCCACCTATTCTCGGGATAGCACAGCACAATATCGCACACCTTTCCCAATTTCCTGCCGTCCTGCGTGTTGACAACTTCTTTTGCCCGAAGTTCCGAAAAACTCAATTCCATAAAAACGCCCCCGCAAATACTTAATATTACAGTATATGCGAAAGCGTTTCTTTTCGTGTCAATTTTTTATTTTCGGGGGTTGTATGCGTACAGACCGTCCAAATAGATTGTCTTTCCCGTCACGCGTTCCTCGCGATAGGTCGCGTATAACGTCACGTTGGCTTGGCACTCTTCCAAAGCCGCGAAATTGCCGGCTCTGTCCTTGATGACGTACTGGGGAATATCCTCTAATTTCAGCGTCGTTTTGCCGTCCAAAACCACCGTAATGCCATCGTATTTCACGGAAACGACCTCTGCTCGTTCCACTTCGATTTCTTTGACCTTGCCCGTGATTTCAATCTTGGAAGGGTCGTTGCCTTGCAACAGCATATCCCCCGTGTATTCCACCGTCACCACGTCGCCCAATACCAACTGCTGAATGTCGTATTCGTCCAGGTTAAAAAAGACGGAGCTGCCGCCTAAAAGATAGGTCGCCTTGCCTTGTACGTACCTGCCGTAATCGCAGTTGACAACAAAGCCCATCTCCCCTTTTTCCGCAAAAAGTCCGCTATCGCAGCTCGCCCCGAGAAAGGTAAAAACCGTCGCGAAAATAATCGCCAAACCGCTTTTTTTCATGCGCGATGCACCTCCTTTTCCCGTCACGTGATTTCTTGGTATTATTATAGCAGATTTTTTGCTTTTTGTCAAGCCCCGTTGCAAATAAAAGCGAACCCCTTTCTCTTCGGTTGGCTTATATTGTGTCGTTCCCTTGCCGATATTGCAAGGCGTCCGCCTGCTTTTTGATTACGAAATATTGAGCCGAATGCTTTGCAGGGCGTTCTTTTCCAAGCGGGAAACCTGTGCCTGCGAAATGCCTACTTCTTCGGAAATTTCCGTCTGCGTTTTGCCTTGAAAATACCGCAAAAACAAAATTTTCTTTTCCCGATCCCCCAACTTTTCCATCGCCTCGGACAACGCCACGTGCTCTGTCCAAACCTCGTCTGTATTCTTCTCGTCGCAGAGCTGGTCCATCAATAACAAAGTATCCCCTGCCTTGTTATACACGGGTTCGTACAAGGATACGGGATCGGAAATGGCGTCCAAAGCATACACCACTTCGCGTTCCGCCACCTGTAATTCCGCCGCTATCTTTTCGATGGTAGCTTCCTCGTCACGGCTTTCGATTTGTTCTCTGGCTTTTAACACGCGATATGCCGTGTCACGGATCGACCTGGATACGCGCAAAGAATTGCCGTCGCGCAAGTACCGTTTGATCTCCCCGATGATCATGGGTACGGCATAGGTGGAAAATTTCACGCCGACGCCGATATCAAACCCGTCGATTGCCTTGATGAGCCCGACGCAGCCTGCTTGAAAGACGTCGTCCACCCCTAAATTTTTAATACGAAACCGCTTTACAAGCGACAAAACCAACCGCATATTCCCCACGATAAACTGTTCGCGAGCGCGTTTGTCCCCCTGTTTTATCCGCACCATCAATTCTTCGTTTTCTTTCGCGGATAGTTTGGGCAGTCCCGAAGTATCCACACCGCAAATTTCCACTTTTTGCATACTTTCCCCCTCCTTTTGCCCCGTTTTTCGACAAAACGCCTAGGGCAGGTACGAGTTGAGTATGCGCAACCAAGAAAATTTTTATACCTTAAAACTTTCCGCGCGTGCATGCAAAATATCTTTTTCCCTTTGGAAAAAACACCGAGCCGCATAGAAAAAGAGCCCTATTTTCGGGCTCTTTGCCGTTATTCCATTTTTGCAATTTCCTTTTTAAGGCGCAAAATAATTTTCTTTTCCAAACGGGATATGTAGCTTTGCGATATGCCCAACATATCGGCGACGTCTTTTTGCGTCATCTCCTCACCGCCGCCAAGCCCAAACCGCAAAAACATAATTTTGCGTTCTCTTTCCGAGAGTTTTTTCAGCGCCTCTTTTAACTGTTCTTTTTCCGCCGTGGATTCGATGTCGCCATACACGCTCTCGGCGGACGTACCCAAAACGTCAGACAATAGCAGCTCGTTCCCCTCGAAATCGGTGTTTAGCGGTTCGTCAAAGGATACCTCCGTTTTCAGCCGCGCAACCCTGCGCAAATACATCAAAATTTCGTTTTCAATACACCGTGATGCATACGTGGCGAGTTTGATTTTTTTATCCGTTTTAAAGGAATTAATGGCTTTGATAAGCCCGATTGTGCCGATGGAAATGAGGTCGTCGTTATCCACGCCCGTGTTGTCAAATTTACGGGCTATGTACACCACCAAACGCAAATTGTGCTGTATGAGCAGCGATTTTGCGCGTTCTTTTTCGGCGTCGATGGCGAGATTTTTCAACATCTCCCCTTCCTCTTCCGTGGAAAGGGGCAAGGGCAAGGCTTCCCCTGCGCCGCATACGTAGTCTACAACTTCCTTGTCCGCAAAAATCTTTTGTAAAAATATCCGTAACATCTCCTTGATTTTCATGCTTTACCCCTCAAAAACGCCCGCATTTAGCAATATTTTATAC